>JAPHUE010000156.1 GCA_026196795.1 Sedimenticola sp. | reverse complement strand
GTTGGCCGTCATCGTGGCGCAGGTCTTGGCGGCGGACACGATGAGCGTGAGCAGACCCTTAATCAGTTGCTGGTTGAGATGGATGGTTTTGAAGGCAATGAGGGTGTGATCGTTATTGCTGCGACCAACCGTCCGGATGTGCTGGATCCTGCCTTGTTGCGCCCAGGTCGTTTTGATCGTCAGGTCGTTGTGCCACTGCCTGATGTGCGTGGACGTGAACAGATTCTCAAGGTTCACTTGCGTAAGGTGGCCGCTTCTGATGATGTTAAACCAGCGCTGATTGCGCGTGGCACACCGGGTTTTTCTGGTGCTGACCTGGCTAATCTGGTCAATGAGGCGGCGTTGTTTGCAGCAAGGTCCAACAAGCGCATGGTTGAGATGTCCGAGATGGAGCGGGCTAAGGACAAGATCATGATGGGCGCAGAGCGCAAGTCCATGGTCATGAACGAGGACGAGAAAAAACTCACTGCTTTTCATGAGGCGGGCCATGCCATCGTTGGTCGTCTGGTGCCATCTCACGATCCTGTTTATAAAGTAAGTATTATTCCTCGTGGCCGAGCATTGGGTGTCACCATGTTCCTGCCGCTGGAAGACCGTTATAGTCAAAGTAAAGAGCATCTGGAAAGTCAGATTTCCAGTCTGTTTGGTGGTCGTGTTGCTGAAGAGCTGGTGTTTGGCAAGGATATGGTTACCACGGGTGCGTCGAACGATATCCAGCGGGCAACGGCCATTGCGCGCAGCATGGTGACCAAATGGGGGCTCTCTGACAAGCTGGGGCCATTGATGTACGGTGAGGAAGAAGAGGAAGTGTTCCTTGGTCGTTCTGTTACTCAGCACAAAAATGTCTCTGATGAGACGGCCCATACTATCGATGAGGAAGTGCACCGGTTTATCGATCGAAATTATGATCGGGCAAAGGCCATTATCGAAGAGAATATGGATAAGCTGCATCTGATGGCAGATGCTTTGATGAAGTACGAAACCATCGATAGCGATCAGATTGATGACATCATGGAAGGAAAGCCACCACAGCCACCAAAAGACTGGACTGATGATTCAGATTCAGAGCCTAACTCAGGCGATGGTGGTCTCAAGGCTGATGCCTCTGAGAAGCCTAAGGGTGATGCCTCTGATGGCATTGGTGGTCCCGCTGGACAGCATTGATTTTTTATTGTGCTGTTTAGGTCATGACAGAGCTTGTTTGCGGTGTTCAATCCGTTGACCTGAATCGCCCGCGAGTGATGGGCATTCTAAACGTTACCCCCGACTCCTTTTCGGACGGGGGTCGTTTTATTTCCCATGATGTTGCACTGAAACGGGCCTTGGCAATGGTGGCCGAAGGGGCTGATATTCTGGATATCGGCGGGGAATCAACTCGACCCGGCGCTCCGGCTGTTGGGGTGCAGCAAGAGCTGGATAGAGTCATTCCGGTCATTCAGTCTATCGTTTCAGAACTTCCCGTCCCTATCTCCGTGGATACCAATAAAGCGGCAGTCATGCGTGAAGCCGTCGCTGCAGGCGCAGGCCTTATCAATGATGTAATGGCATTACAGGGCGAAGGTGCCTTGGCTGCAGCGAAAGAGCTTAATGTACCGGTCTGCCTGATGCACATGCAGGGTTCACCACGCACGATGCAGCAGAATCCTCAATACAGTGATGTGGTCGCTGATGTGAAGGTGTTTCTTTCTGATCGCATTCAAGCCTGCATTCGTGCCGGTATTCCAAGGGAGCGT
Source organism: Sedimenticola sp. (assembly GCA_026196795.1). Classification (GTDB taxonomy): domain Bacteria; phylum Pseudomonadota; class Gammaproteobacteria; order Chromatiales; family Chromatiaceae; genus Sedimenticola. Next base: position 3,378 of record JAPHUE010000156.1, on the reverse strand, counting down.
CTACTGCTTGATCCAGGCTTTGGATTTGGTAAGACTCTGGCGCATAATCTAATTCTGTTACGACAGATGGATCAGCTTAAATCGTTGAATCTGCCGTTACTTGTGGGTATTTCCAGAAAATCAATGATCGGTACTGTACTGGATGATGCGCCGGTTGATCAGCGGCTATATGGTGGGCTTGCTTGTGCGGTGCTTGCGATTGAGCGGGGCGCGGCAATAATTCGTACTCATGATATCAAGCCAACGGCCGATGTAATACGCATGACTCATGCGGTTATGACGGTGGACTGACGTATGGTTTGTGTATCGTCAGGCGGGTAATAGTGGCTATTTTATGATGCGTTCGAACAAGCCTATCCGTAAATAATTATACTTGATAACCAACAATAGGAACCTGAGGGACAAATCTTGAAAAGGAAATATTTTGGAACAGACGGCATTCGTGGTCGTGTGGGCGAAGGGAAGATAACGCCGGAATTTGTCATGCGACTGGGTTGGGCTGCGGGTCGTGTCCTGGGTAACGGGAAGGGCAGTAAAGTTCTGATTGGTAAGGATACCCGCATATCCGGCTATCTATTCGAATCTGCGCTTGAGGCAGGCCTGGTGGCTGCCGGGGTAGATATTCATCTGCTGGGGCCGATGCCAACCCCGGGTATCGCCTATCTGACTCGTACCTTGCATGCGCAAGCGGGTATCGTAATCAGTGCGTCACATAACCCGCACTGCGACAACGGGATCAAGTTCTTCTCCAGTGAAGGTAAAAAGCTCCCTGATGAGGTAGAGCTGGCGATTGAGCGTGAGCTGGATAAGCCGATGACAACGGTAGAGTCCGAGCATCTGGGTAAGGCCTACAGGGTCAGTGATGCCGCCGGTCGTTATATCGAATTTTGCAAAAGCACTATCCCTTGGACCATGAGTTTCGAGGGGATGAAAATAGTCGTGGATTGCGCCCATGGTGCCACCTACCACATTGCACCGCATGTCCTTAGAGAGCTTGGGGCAGAGGTAATTGCTATCGGTGCAGAACCCAATGGCCTGAATATCAATGCCGGAGTGGGTTCTACCCATATTGGTACCATCCAGAAAGCGGTACTTGAACAGAAAGCGGATCTGGGAATTGCCTTGGATGGTGATGGTGATCGCCTGATTATGGTGGATGCAACGGGTGAGGTGCTGGATGGGGATGATATTCTTTATATCATCGCCTGCTCCCGATTGCGGCGTGGTGTGCTGGAGGGTGGTGTTGTCGGTACAAAGATGACCAATTTCGGTCTTGAGCATGCCCTCAATCAACACGGAATTGATCTGGTGCGAACCGATGTGGGGGATCGCTATATACTCGAACGACTCCAGATGGAGCGCTGGTCGCTGGGTGGTGAGCCTTCCGGGCACATTATCTGTCTGGACAGAACAACAACAGGCGATGGAGTGATTTCAGCCCTGCAGGTGCTCGCTGAAGTGAATAAGAGTGGCAGGCCTCTGCATGAGCTGCGAGATGGCTATAAGAAGTATCCCCAGATCACCCTCAACGTCAAGCTGGGCTCGGCTAACGCGGCTGAATTGATGATGGCTCAGGCCGTCAAGGATTCGGTTGACTCAGTGGCAGCAGAACTGGCGGATACCGGCCGTGTATTGCTCCGGCCTTCTGGTACAGAGCCGCTCATCCGTGTGACCGTTGAAGGTCAGGATTCAGAACAGATTATGGCACTGGCTGGACGGATTGCAGGTTTGCTGGAGTCCATGGTGGCAGGAGAGCCTGATAGCAGGCAGATTGCCTCTGTTTAGGCTAAAGCATAGGCATAATTGATCCCATCTATACTTTTTCCTAATTTGATTTCACAAGGACTGGTCGATAGACTTTTTGGTTCATTAATCCATAGGGACCTCTCTCAATGGATGATCAAACTTTGAAGGCAGGTTGTCAGGAGATATCAATGCGTCGACCACTCGTTGCGGGTAACTGGAAAATGAACGGCTCCCTGGAGAGCATCAAGGTGCTGCTGGAAGGCGTTAAGGCAGGTATGAGTGACGTAAAGCAGGCGGAGGTGGCCGTATGCGCGCCTGCAATCTATCTCCCGGCTGTGCAGCAGCAACTGCAGGGATCGGCTGTCGCCTGGGGTGGCCAGGATGTTTCAGCTGAAGCCTCTGGCGCCTTCACCGGTGAAATATCCACCTCAATGCTGAAAGAATTTGGTTGTAAATATGCCATAGTGGGTCACTCCGAACGACGGGCCTATCATGCAGAGAGTGATGAGACCGTAGCGAAGAAGTATGCCGCAGCCCGGGCTGCTGGGTTGATACCTATTCTCTGTGTGGGAGAAACGCTGGAAGAGCGTGAACAGGGAATAACCGAATCAGTAGTCGCCAGACAGCTGGATGCTGTGATCAATTTAGAGGGCGTAACGGCGTTGGCAGATGGCGTTGTCGCCTATGAGCCTGTCTGGGCCATTGGAACAGGCAAGACCGCCTCTCCTGAGCAGGCTCAGGACGTGCACGCCTTTATTCGGGGGCGTGTGGCTTCCTTGGATGCGGGTGTGGCAGAGGGATTGCGCATTCTCTATGGTGGGAGTATGAAGCCGGGCAATGCGCAGGAGCTTATTGCTAAGCCGGACATTGATGGTGGCCTGATTGGTGGAGCCGCCCTTGATGCAGGTGATTTTCTGGGAATTTGCACCGCTGCAAATTAAACAATCAGGCGCCTTGAAAATCATATTAGGATGATCATCCGGCATTTTTTGCCGGAAATTATTCAAAAAAGCTTAAAATTTGGTGTGTGTGACTTCTTTATCGCACCTGCATCATGTACAATGCGCGCTTTAATTTTTCAGGTATAACACGGAAACCCGAATGCAGACAATTCTGGTCGTAGTTCACCTTTTTCTTGCGATTGGTGTCATTGGTCTCGTACTAATGCAACACGGCAAGGGTGCCGATGCGGGCGCGGCCTTTGGGTCGGGTTCTTCCGGTACAGTGTTTGGTGCCGGCGGTTCTGCTAATTTTCTGAGCAGGGCAACGGCTGTCTTGGCTACACTCTTCTTTCTCACCAGTCTTGGTATGGCTTGGTTTGCCATGCAGTCGGTAGAACGGCCTGCGTTGATTATTGAAGAAGATAAACCGGCTATCGATATTCCAGTGACAGCGCCTGCGCCTGTATCTGAAGTTCCCACTATCCCCGGTGCAACAGCGGAGCCCACATCGGCTGTATCTGCTGTACCCATGGTTAACGAGAGCGAAGAGAAGCCAAAAGCAGCAGAATAGTTAATGTAAATTTGGGGTATAATCCCCTGCATGCCGATGTGGTGAAATTGGTAGACACGCTATCTTGAGGGGGTAGTGGCGCAAGCCGTGCCGGTTCAAATCCGGCCATCGGCACCATAT
>JAPHUE010000167.1 GCA_026196795.1 Sedimenticola sp. | reverse complement strand
TCACGACTGGCAGACCGCCAATCTTTACCGGAAGTACAGCCGGTGAATAGCAGCCCTATCAAGATAAACGTGGCAAAATGCTTCAACAAAACCATCAACCCCAGTTTCAATTTTCATAAGAAGATATTAGTAGGACGGGAGAAGTACAGGGTAGTTCAGTGTGCAAGCTCAACGCCGTATTGCCGGAGGGTCCGGCGGCATCCTTAGACAACGACGAACTCCAACCGGTCTTTCCACTCCTATAGCGCCTATCGGGCTATGATTAGGGCTCTTTTTTAGAGGCCGCTTTCTTTTTGGCGACCTTTTTCTTGGTCACCCTTTTTTTAGTCGGGGCTTTCTTCACGACCGGGGCAACCTCAGAGGATAATGCAGACAATTCAGTTGATGCGAAATCATCCACACTAATCAGCGCCATCACCTTGTTATCAAAATCACGCAGTTGTTGAGCTTCATCAGCTGTCAAAATCCCCTTCTGCTCCGCTTCGTTAATCTGTGACGGCGTATCCTCTGATTCAAACTGGCCTGCCTTGCGTGCGTCATAGACTTTCCTCTCCAGCGGTTTGACTGACTCAGTTAATTCCAGCGCTTCCTGTAGCAGACCCAGTGGGTTATTGGGTTCGACTGCCGTATAGATGCCCTTGCACAGACGATCACGAGTTTCAGACGGCTTCATGATCAACTCAACAATCTGCAGACCCAGTTCATCGGATGGCGCTGAGTAGGTACGACCGCGAGGGAATATAAACAACCGCAGTAACGCACCGACCCAACGATTGGGAAAATTGCGCAACAACCCATGCAATTGCTCCTGGGCATCATAAAGCAGTGAACGACAAGCCCACTCAACGATGGGCAGGTCAGCATCAGGACTGCCCTGGTTGGTGTGATGCTTTAACACCATAGAGGCAAGATAGATCGAACTCAGTACATCGCCCAAGCGTGCAGATAACAGCTCCTTGCGTTTCAGTGCACCACCCAGTGTCAACATGGCCACATCGGCAGCCAGCGCAAATGAAGCACTGTAGCGGGAGATATGTTGATAATAGCGTCGCGTCTCATCCCGGGTTGGTGCCTTGGCATAACGCGCCTGAGTCAAAGCCATAACCAGAGAGCGGGCCGCGTTACTGGTAGCGTAGCCAATATGACCGAACAGCGCCTCATCAAATGCATGCAGTCCAGTGTCACCCTCAGCCCCTGCGGCTTCCATCTCTTTCAACACATAGGGATGACAACGAATGGCCCCTTGGCCAAAGATAATCAGACCCCGGGTGAGGATGTTGGCACCCTCCACCGTGATCGCAATCGGTATGCCTTGATAGTTACGCCCGAGATAGTTTTTTGGGCCAAGCATAATACCCTTGCCGCCTTGAACATCCATCGCATCATTGGCAATGCTGCGACCCATCTCGGTGTTGTGATATTTCAGAATGGCAGAAGGTACCGAAGGTTTTTCACCTTCATCAATCGCCGCAATAGTCACATCCGCCGCCGCACTCATGATATAGGTATGACCTGCCATCCTTGCCAATACTTCGCCCACGCCATGAAACTTACCCACAGGCAAACCAAACTGTCGGCGAATTCGAGAATAGGCACCCGAGGCATAGACGGCCGCCTTGCCCGTACCTACCGCATTAGACGGCAAGGTGATGCCGCGACCCACTGATAACTGCTCAACCAGCATCTTCCAGCCCTGACCTGCCCTGGCCGGGCCACCAATGATGGCATCCAGAGGTACAAACACATCCTGGCCTTGGGTGGGACCATTCTGAAAAGGAATATTCAAGGGAAAATGGCGACGGCCAATGGTGATGCCGGGTAGACCTGTGGGTATGAGCGCGGCGGTTATACCGTACTCATCCTGCTCACCCATCAGATGCTCAGGGTCATAAAGCTTGAAGGCAAGACCCAACACCGTCGCAATTGGCGCCAGTGTAATGTAACGCTTGTCCCAGTTAAGGCGGATTCCAATGACTTCCTGACCTTCATACTCACCTCGACAGACAACGCCGGTATCGGTAATAGCCGTGGCATCCGAACCTACCCGCGGGGATGTCAGGGCAAAACAGGGAACCTCATCACCTGCAGCCAATCTCGGCAGATAAAAATCCTTCTGGGCTTCGGTTCCGTAATG
>JAPHUE010000141.1 GCA_026196795.1 Sedimenticola sp. | reverse complement strand
TACCATGAATAAATGGCTTGTTTCAGTTTCTATCGTTTTGGCAATGGTTGTCAGTAATGCTCAAGCCGCAGGTGATGCGGCGGCCGGCAAGACCAAATCCGCTACCTGTCTTGCTTGCCACGGGGCCGATGGTAATAGTGCCAATGCGCTCTGGCCGAAACTCGCAGGTCAGCATCCCAGTTATATCAAAAAACAGCTGCAGGAATTCAAGGGTGGCGTGCGTAAAAATGACATGATGTCACCCATGGCCATGCCTTTGAGTGATCAGGATATGGATGATTTGGCTGCCTATTTCAGCAGCCAGAGCCAGTCCACCGGCACAGCGGCCGCTGATCAGGTTGAGCTGGGTACGAAAATCTATCGTGCTGGTAATGCCGCAACCGATGTGGCGGCTTGTATGGCCTGCCATGGCCCTAGCGGAAAGGGAAATCCTGGTGCCAATTTCCCACGTATATCCGGTCAGCATGCAGCCTATATTGAAAAGACCCTGAAGGACTTCCGTTCAGGTGCCCGGGCTAATGATAATGCCAAGATGATGCAGAATGTGGTTTTTCGCATGACCGATAAAGAGATCGCTGCCGTTGCCCAGTATCTACAGGGATTGCGCTAATTATTGATTAATTTCTGCTATGTCAGATAACGGGAGTACCGCCGACTAGACCGCGCTCCCGAATCAGAGAAATCTACCCCTCAGTCAGTTTGTGGCTGCGGGGTTTTTTCGTTGATATATCGGTCATTTTAAAAAACGCACGGTTTATGCACTGAGGAAACCAACTGATCGCAAGGTCGTTTTTAGCCCAGTGTTGGGTGTCAAAAACAATAATGGTTCCTGTTGCTGTCAAAGCAGATTGGTAGTTAGTTGAACCCAATCACCGCTCATAGGTCGGAAAGAGTCATGAGTCTGTGTGATTGCGCGGATTCGGGACTTAATTTTTCGGCCAAATGGCCGCTTAATCCCTAATTGAGGAGATAAAATGAAGAAACAACTTTTTTTCCGGGTATTGCCACTACTGCTGACTTGCCTGTTTATCGGCAGTGTCCATGCTCAAACCGTTTTTGAAGAGGACGTACACTATTTTTCCATTATTCCTGAGCAGCCAGGTGCTGAGGGTGAACGGGCACAGGTGATCGAGTTTTTCTGGTATGCCTGCCCTCACTGTTACAAGTTGGAGCCGAACTTGAACGCCTGGTTGGGAAAAAAGCCGGAAAATGTTGAGTTTGTCAGGATCCCTGCGATGTTTAAACGCGCCGATGTGGTGCTGCATGCTAAAACTTACTATGCCCTGACCCTGATGGGGGTGGAAGAGGAGCTCAATGTAAGCATCTTTGATGCAATTCATGAGCAGAATAATAGATTGGCCACCCCAGAGGCGATGGAGTCATTCCTGGCCGAAAAGGGTGTGGATCTGGATGCTTACCGCAAAGCGATGAAATCATTCGCTGTACAGACCCAGGCACGGCGAGCAGAAGTGCTGGCGAATCGTTTCGATATCAGAGGTGTGCCGGCCTTCGTTGTTGACGGTAAATTCCGTACCAGTGGGCTGGAAGGTGAGACTCAGATGCAGGTTATCGATTACCTGATTGATAAGGTTGTCACTGAAAAGCGGGCTGGAAAGCAGTAGACTATAGTTACTATCAGGGGAGTCCCAATGGATAGCCATACTACGCCGCGGCGTTTGAAGTTACTGAGTTATAACATTCAGACCGGTATTGATACCCAACGATACCGTCAGTATGTTACCCAGAGTTGGAAGCAGGTGCTGCCCCATCGGGATCGATTCAGTAATCTTGATCGTATCGCTTCGGTTGTTCATGGCTACGATGTGGTGGGGCTGCAGGAGGTTGATTCTGGCAGTCTTCGTAGTGGCTTTGTTGATCAGACTGAATATCTGGCTCATCAGGCGGCCTTTCCGTTCTGGTATAAGCAGGTTAATCGCAGTCTCGGTAAAATAGCCCAGAACAGTAATGGCCTGTTGAGTCGTCTTCGGCCCTCCCGTGTTGCAGAGCATAAACTTCCTGGTTTGCCTGGGCGGGGCGTCATTGTCAGTAGCTTTGGTGGGGACGACGGCATTACCGTGTGCATTATGCATTTGGCACTCGGGCGGCGTGCAAGGCTGCGGCAGGTGGCCTTTATCCGTGAGCTGGTTACCGATATGCCCCACGTGGTCGTCATGGGCGATCTGAACTTCGGCTGTGATTCTGAAGAGATGCGGTTGCTGACCAGTGGCGGCGTGCTGTGGCAGCCGACTTGCCAGATGAATACCTTCCCCAGTTGGCGGCCTATTCGCAAGCTTGATCATATTTTGGTCTCCGGCTCGCTCGAAGTGGAAAATGCCAAGGTTGTTGAGTATCCCCTCTCAGATCATCTGCCCATTGGTATTGATGTGCTTCTCCCATCAGGAATGCGATTGGCTGCTTAACAACAATGAGTGATATCGACACCTCTATCGCCCCCGACTGGAAGACGCGCTATCTCGATTTAGTTCGGCAGCAATCCCTTGAGTCCGAATCAGCCTTCGAGACTGAGAAGTTGCTATGTCGGATTATTATCCGACTCACTCTTGCCACGGCAGGATTGGATTCGGCGCTGGATCCCCACCTTATCTCGCTGCGTAATGCGGTTAGAAAAGGTGTTCAATCCGAGATGAAAGAGCGCCTTTCTGCGATTTCAGAGGCGCTGATACGAGCAAAGGATGAGCCGCAATCCGACGAACTGGTGGAGAGCGGGTTATTACCACGTCTCATAGCGCGCTCTGGATTGACCGGGCGTAATGCCAGCAAGCTACGCAAGCTTGGTGACGTGCTGATTGCCGAAGGTGATCGTGCCACCGATGATCAGATTGACAGCTTTTTAAATCTATTAGTGCATACAGAATCAGGGGCTTCTTCCGGTGGGTTGCTGAGTCGACTCTTCACAAGTCATGTTAAAGACGAGGGTGATGAGCAGATAGAGACACCGAATCAGCGGCTGTTGGCGCTGTTAAATCGTCTCGACTGGCCCAGTCAACTCGCCCAGGACATCAAGCGTCTGGAGCTGGAGCTTTCCGTGCGCAAGGATGCTGATGTGTGGGCTGATGTACTGACATCCCTCGTTTCACTGCTTTCTGCCTCTCTTGGTGATGTACAGTCTGAGATTCACGATACCCGTGGTTTTCTTGAGGAGCTGACCCACAGACTGGTAGAGATTGACAAGCATGTTAGCAGTGGTAAGGCGCTGCGTGAACAATCCCGGGTCGATGGAAAAGTGCTTGATCAGGTGATGAAGCACCAGGTTGATGGTATGCGAAACAACATGGATGGTGCTGATTCCCTGAGCCAGTTGCGCCAGGAGATTGGTAAGCGACTGGATGCGATTGAGTCCCACGTTGGCACCTTCATGGATAATGAGGATAGACGCCACCAGGAAGCGGTCAGTCTTGAAGAGCATCTGCGGCAACGACTGAACGAGGTGCAAAGCGAGAGCCGTGAACTGCGCAGTAAAATGATTGAGGCTCATCGGCAGGCGGCCACTGACACGGTTACTGGTTTGCCGAATCGGTTAGCCTATGAGGAACGGCTGGAACAAGAGTTTGCCCGCTGGAAACGGTTTGGTGAGCCGCTTACCCTTCTGGTCTGGGATATTGATGATTTCAAGTTTATCAATGATCGCTTCGGCCACAACGCCGGGGACAAGGCGTTGCGAATTATTGGCCAAAACCTGACTCTGGGACTACGTGAGACGGATTTTGTTGGTCGTTTCGGTGGTGAAGAGTTTGTTATGTTGTTGGTGGGCTCTTCCTCTGAGGATTCGATCGAGCTGGCGGAGAGTATCCGCAAAGAGGTCAAGGAGAGTGGCATTCATTCCCTGGGCAACCGGGTTGAGGTGACTATCTCCTGTGGGCTCAGCTGTTTCAAAGCGGGTGATACGACCGCCGATGTTTTTGCTCGAGCTGATCAGGCCCTCTATGAGGCGAAGAAAGCTGGAAAGAACTGCGTAGTTTTAAAATAGTATTCTACATTCTGCGTGTCAGGATACGCTATCCCCGGTTATTGGCTGCAACAGAATCGGGTCCTGTATATAACAGTAATCCCATTTTTCCCCATCCACCTCAAGACAGCGCATCAGGCTATCTACCGGTACCGCTTCACCCGGAAAGACCTGAGAAATAGTCATAAATAGCTGACTGATTCCCGCCAGCTGCCTCCAGTTTAGCGTCCGTGTTTCTATTGGTCGCCTGCACCCAGGGCAATCAATCGTGCTATTCGTGGGCGTCCCGGTCTCTTCTTTCCAGGTCAGCAGAGTGTGGCGGCAGAGGGGGCAGCGAGGTGGGCGGGTGTTACTCCCACAGAGTATTTGTGGAGAGCCATAGGGTCCCCAGAATTTTATTGTGCAGTGATCATTTCTAGTGTCGCTTTTCTCTAGTGGAATGGCGGGTGAGCAGCCCATAAAGGTGATCAGCTGAAGAAAGTCGGAGCCGGTGTGAAATTGTTTCTGACTGTCGTTAACAGCGCTCCCAAGCAGCCGCAGCTCAGTCAGCCGGAGAATAACATCGGGTATGTGTATGGGTGCCTCATGTGACACGGGATAGAAGGCTAGATATCCGGGATTCATGTTAGCTGCGAGGTAGAGTGAAATTGGATGACGCGTTATATGATAACTGATTGAGTACATTCTATTCGGTGCTTTTTTTGTTATGTGATAACATAACATTTTTAATCAGATCGATACTTCTTTGCTACTCATGAAAAACGGTTTCCACATTCTCTGCTTGGTTTGTTGTGCGTTAGGTTTCAATCTACCTGCAGTTGCCGATCCGCTTGCCGTTACGGTAACAATCCTGCCGCAAAAATATTTTGTTGATCAGATCGGTGGTGAACATGTGCAGGTCTCTGTGCTGGTGGGGCCAGGGCAGAGCCCGGAGACATTTGAGCCACTACCGAGGCAGATGGCCGCTCTATCAGGCGCGGCGCTGTTTTACCGTATTGGCGTACCCTTTGAAGAGGTCTGGATAGATAGTCTCAAAAAGGCGCATCCGAGTCTGGTTTTTTTGGATGCACGTGATGGGGTGACAATGCGCGAAATGGAGCCGGCTGGGGGGCATCATCACGATGATGATCATCAGCATGCCCATGGGGCAGCTGATCCACATATTTGGATGAGCCCGGCCAATGTAAGAATCATGGTTGATCGATTGCGGGACCAACTGGTTTTACTGGATCCGTTGCATGCGGCCTATTATCGTGAAAACCATGCCCGCTTTAGCGATGCGCTGTTACAGCTGGAGCAGGTGCTACTGAGTCAACTTGCTCCCTTCAAAGGGAATCAATTCATGGTCTTTCACCCCTCCTGGGGTTATTTCGCGGATGCCTTTAATCTGCGCCAGTTGCCGATAGAGAGCGAGGGAAAAGAGCCTGGTGCTAAAACTCTAAAGCGCTTGATAGAGCAGGCCAGGCAAGAAGGTATCAAGGTGATTTTTGTTCAAAAACAGTTTTCAACTGGCCAGGCCAAGTCATTAGCGCGGGCGATAGGGGGACATTTGGTGGTACTTGACCCACTGGCGGAATCCTATCTTGATAATCTGCAAAAGATGGCAGACGCAATTCAGGGTGCCTATCAATGAGCGCCGTGGTTTCGCTGAAAGATGTCACTTTTTCCTATAGCGGCCCCAAGGTGCTGGATAGGGTGAGTCTGGAGGTGCAGGAGCACGAGTTTCTTGGTCTGGTCGGTCCAAATGCCGGTGGCAAGAGTACCTTGCTGAAGATGTTGCTGGGCCTGCTCAAGCCGCTGGCTGGCGAGGTTCGCGTTCTGGGTAAACGACCCGAGCAGAGCTGTACCCAGGTGGGATATGTGCCGCAATACCCCCTGTTCAGCCGTGAATTTCCTATCTCGGTGGAGCAGACGGTATTGATGGGACGGTTGGGTGTGTCAGGCCTTTTTGGTGGTTATGGACGGAGGGATCGGGATGTCGCTCGACAGGCAATGGTTGAGACAGAGACTATCGACTTAGCAACACGCCAACTCTGTACCCTGTCTGGAGGGCAGTTGCAGCGGGTCCTGATGGCGAGGGCGCTGGCTTGTGAACCCCAGATACTGATGCTGGATGAGCCTACAGCGAATATTGATATGCGGGTTGAAACAGAAATTTTTGATCTGCTGAAAAAACTCAACAGCCGTATGACCATTATTGTGGTTTCCCACGATGTGGGCTTTATCTCGGGTTATGTTGGACGGGTTGCCTGTCTCAATCAGACTCTGGTCTGTCATCCCACTGCCGCCATCGATGGCGAGGCAATCCGTAGTCTCTATGAGGCAGACGTGAAAATGGTGGAGCATCATCAACATTGAGGGGTGAGGAAGAGGCTAATGGAATTTTTTAGTGCGCTGATGAATCATGCTTTTCTACAATATGCTCTGGCAGGCGGATTGTTGGCGAGCATCGGCTGCGGTGTTATCGGTAGTTATGTGGTGGTCAAACGCATTGGCTTTCTGGCGGGTGGTATTTCCCATAGCGTACTGGGTGGTATGGGGATCGCCTTTTTCTTTGGATTCAGTCCGTTGGGGGGCGCTCTGGTGGCGGCGATCGCGTCGGCGCTGTTGATTGGCTGGGTTCGCCTGACCTGGCGTGAGCAGGAAGATACTCTGATAGGGACGCTCTGGGCGGTGGGTATGGCTATCGGTATTCTGTTTATCTCAAAGACACCGGGCTACAGTGTTAGTTTAATGAGTTATCTATTCGGCAATATTCTGATGGTCAATCCAGAGGATATCTGGATGATGGCCGGGATAGATCTGGTTATTCTGGTGACGGTGTTTTTCTGTTATCAGCAGTTTCTGGCGGTGTCGTTTGATGAGGAGTTTGCTCGCCTGCGCGGGGTGCCAGTCACCTTCTTCTACCTGTTGCTGCTCTGTATGGTGGCGGTTACCGTGGTATTACTGATTCAGGTGGTTGGCTTGATACTGGTGATTGCGCTGTTGACCCTGCCTGCGGCCATTGCAGCTCATTATGTGCACAGCCTGGGAAAAATGATGGTGCTGGCAACACTTTTGGGTATGGCGTTTACGCTTGTTGGCCTGGCGCTCTCATACGGCCCTGATCTGCCTGCCGGTGCGACCATTATTCTGGTGGCCGGTGTGACCTACCTGATCTCCCTGTTCGCCACTACATTGCAAAAGCGTAAAGTAATGCGCAGACAACTGCAGCAGGCCATGAAATGAAACCGACTCACTGCCCACCAAATTGCCAGAATGCCCTGCGTGTTGCTGATCAGCTGTGCCAGGGTCGCGGGGTCAGACTCACACCGCAGCGGCGTCAAGTGCTGGCCATTTTGTGTGACCATCATAAACCCATGGGTGCCTATGATATTCTCGACCTGCTAAAAGGGGAGGTCTCCACGGCCAAGCCGCCAACAGTCTATCGGGCGCTTGAGTTTCTGCTGGAGCAGGGGTTGGTGCATCGCATTGAGTCGCTGAACGCCTATGTCAGTTGTATTCACCCAGAACATCCCCATGCCAGCCAGTTTTTAATCTGCCGGGATTGCGGTGAAGTGCGTGAGCTGGAAAGCCGCAGTGTTGATCAGACTTTGGATAGTGCGCTTAAGGCCTGCGGTTTTAAGGCGGATTCCCAAGTGATTGAAGTGACAGGTCGTTGTCTACGCTGTAGCGAGCAGACCGGATAATGAAACGGTTGGTACTGCTTCTGCTGAAAGGCTACGGCTATATCATCAGCCCGCTGTTGGGTAATAATTGCCGTTATTTTCCAAGTTGTTCAGCTTATGCAAAAGAGGCTGTAGAGGTGCATGGTGTGGCGCGTGGGTTATGGCTGGGACTGCGACGGGTCTTGCGTTGTCATCCCTTTCACGAAGGTGGCTATGATCCAGTCCCGGAGCCTAAGTGTCGGCATAAACATTAGGCGATTGTCCGATTGGGCAATCTGATCGCTACCCGCCAAACAACAATGAGGGTCGGATCGAGACGCAAATGGCCCGATTCCGACCCTCATTTTTAAAACGCCGGTTAAGCTGGCAGGTTGGGGAGCTTCAGCCCGGTCATATCCTGCATTACACGAATCACCTGATTACTATAGCCGGCCTCATTGTCATACCAGACATAGAGGACAGCCCGGTTCTCTTCAACGATGGTGGCGGCGGAGTCAACGATGCCCGCCTCTGTCGAACCCACCAGGTCGCTGGAGACCAGCTCGGTAGAGGTGGTAAAGCCAATCTGCTCGCGCAGTTGCGAGTTCAGAGAAGCTTCCCGCAACAGTCCATTCAGCTCTTCTACACTGGTTTCGCGTCCCAGATTCAGATTCATCAGGGCCATGGAGACATTGGGTGTGGGTACACGAATGGCGTTGCCAGTCAGCTTTCCGGATAGTTCAGGCAGGGCCTTGGAGACCGCCTTGGCTGCACCGGTTGAGGTGATAACCATGTTGAGTGGGGCGCTGCGGCCTCGGCGTTCAGCCTTGTGATAGTTATCGATCAGGTTCTGGTCATTGGTGTAGGCGTGGATAGTCTCCAGATGCCCGTTGTTGATACCCAGAGTATCATTCAGGACCTTGAGGACCGGCACAATGGCATTGGTGGTGCAGGAGGCAGCACAGAGAATCTTGTCATCGGCACTGATTTCGTCGTGATTAACGCCATAGACGATGTTTTTGATGTCGCCCTTGGCAGGGGCTGTCAGTAGCACCTTGGAGGTACCCTTGGATTTCAAGTGTAAACCCAGGCCAGCCTCATCTTTCCAGATGCCGGTGTTATCCACGATCAGGGCATTATTAATACCGTACTGGGTGTAGTCGATCGAGTCCGGTGAATCAGCATAGATCACCTGAATGTAGTTGCCATTGGCGATAATGGCATTATTCTTCTCATCGATAATAATCGAACCATTGAAGGGGCCATGCACTGAGTCGCGGCGCAGCAGGCTAGCGCGTTTTTTCAGGTCACCTTCCCGTCCACCACGGACAACAAAGGCGCGCAAACGCATCTTGTTACCTGCACCGGTCCGCTCGATCAGCAGGCGGGCCAATAGTCGACCAATGCGACCAAAGCCATACAGGACAACATCTTGTGGTTCGGCGAGAGGGCTCTTTTTACCGGTGTCGATGATAGAGAGCTGCTGAGCCAGGAAGGCCGCCATATCCAGCTCATTGGCTGAATCAAGGTAGGCGCTACAGAGCTTGCCCAGGTCCAGGCGAGCAGGTGAGAGGTCCATACTAGCGATGGCCTCTAGCATCTCAAACGAGGTGGCGACATCCAGTTCATGGCCCACCATCTGGCGGACATAACGGTGCGCTTTCAAGATGTCGATGGTGGTGGCGTTCATCATCCGACGACCATACATCAGGATTACAAGTCCCCGGTCGCGGTAAAGTTGGCCAACCAAAGGAATCATCTTCTCCGCCAGATTCTGGCGATTCTTCCACTCGTTCAGGTACTGCTCACTTGCATTCAAACTCATATCTTAATCCTGCCCCTGGCGCGCTGTCAGTCAAAGAATAAAAAGGGTTTATCTATGAATAAACACCTGCGGTGTGCGCGGATAATACCAGAAACCAAAGGTTTTGTGCGGTGCAGAAGTGAAAAAATCACGAATATAGTTGGACGATTGTACTAATTTCTCTCTTGACTCTCTGTTTTGTCAGCTTTTCTGTTTCATTTATCAATAGCTCAAAAATATGACGGAATGGTCTATGCTTGATACACCTGTGCATGCTGACTTTTTAATAGAGGGAGCGGGATCAGGTACCGGTTCCTCCTGGGAGCGCTATTATGGGTATGTTAGATAGATGGTTTGGCGGGATGAAAGAGTATCCGCCTTTGGCAGCTGACAGCCAAGCCAGGCATTATCTCGATGAGATCAGTCCCGAGCTGGAAGGATTGGTCGGTGAGGTGAAGGATCCGCTTGAGGTCGTACCATCGGATCACGAGGCGTTTGTCTTTATTGGTAAACCACCCAAACGATTTGGCTTGGCCTGGATACATGATGGTAAGGTGAGTAGTTTTCAAAGTCTGATAGAAGAGCGGCATTTATCCGCAGAGAAGAGTGATCAGTTGCTGGATGAGTTGCGGGGTGCTTATAAACATGCGCTGGATGCGCCACGCTACAGTGCCACGGTGGGTGACAGGAAGGTCACCATTACCCCTTCAATGAAGCTTGAACAAGAGATGCACGAGATTATTAATCACACGGTTTGAGTGCAGTGTAAAAAAGGCCATGATGGTGCAGAAAGCCAACCATCATGGCCTTTAGTTTTAGTACATGTGTTGTCCACCGTTTATTGACAGTGTTGACCCGGTGATAAAACTGGCATCATCAGAAACCAGAAATAGGACAGAGCGAGCGATATCCTCTGGCTGGCCCAATCGACCAACCGGGATAGTACGGACAATCTTCTCCAATACCTCTTTCGGTACGGCACGGACCATATCGGTCTCGACATAACCCGGGGCAATGGCATTGACCGTGATGCCTTTCGCGGCGCCTTCTTGAGCCAGTGCCTTGGTAAAGCCGTGAATACCTGATTTAGCGGCCGCGTAATTGACCTGACCATATTGGCCGGCTTGGCCATTTACTGAGCCGATATTGACAATACGTCCGAATCCTCGGTCACGCATGCCATCGATCACAGCACGGCAGGTGTTAAAGCAGGAGGAGAGGTTGGTTTGGATGACTTGATTCCATCGTTCAAAATCCATTCGATGCATGGTGCCATCACGGGTGATGCCGGCATTGTTCACCAGCACTTCAATTGGCCCTGTGGAGGCCTCAACCGACTTGATGCCGGCCTCTACATCAGCAAAGTTGCTGACATCAAATTTTACCGTTTTTATGCCAGTTCTTTCAGTGAATTCTGCTGCGGCCTGATCGTTTCCGCCATAGTTGGCTACCACTTCAAAGCCGTTCTCTTTTAGTGCGATACAGATGGCTTCGCCAATGCCTCTTGTACCGCCGGTTACTAATGCTACTCGCCCCATAAGATCTACTCCTTACTCTGCTTTTGGATTATGAGATACCGATACTCCTTGGTATCACGGACCTGTCAGTGACTGTGTAGGTAACGCCGGGATTACCCGGGTCAGCAGTGTGCCAGCGTCAGATGAGCGTCGGCAGGCATGACCTTTTTTGGATGGGGTCCTTATAATTTCAAGATAGTTGGTCATGACTTTTTGACAGGACTGCGGACCATAGTACATAAAAAAAGGCTGTTGTGAACGAGGATCAAAATAGCAGTGGGTTCTAATATGTTGATTTTAATCCAATGGTTGCCATTTGCAGATAAATCACGTGAAATAGGTCGATTAATCAAGCCATCCTTGCAAACCAGCCGGACTCCCTTTAAATGAAATTTCTTGCCTTCTTCCATATTGCGTTGATCATAGTCTTTGCTGCACTGAATGGCATGATGCTCTATCTGTTCATGCTGCAACTGCCTTATGGGCTGGATCCTTTTCTATTCAGTCTCGCCTCCTGGGATCGGATGAGTCCGCAGATTGGCTATGTGGCGGGCATTTCGGGCTTTCTGGCGGTAGCTGGTGCACTGTTGGTGCAGTGGGTACCTGAAGTATGGAAGAACCGGTTGTTATATGCCCGTTGGGATTTTTCCCATCCCTCAAGCGACGCCTTCTTAACCACGCGCAAACAGCCCTTCGAAAACAGAGAATTGCTGGCCAAGTTCCCAGAAGTGAAGGATTCAGGTTTCAGTCGCAAGGTGCAGTCCGAGGTGTGGCACAGGCTCTATGGGGAGAGTGGTCATCGGCCGGTAGTGCTAAATACCCAGATTCACTGGAATATGTTGCGAGACCTGTTTGTTCTGGGGCTCTATTTCCTGGTTTTCTTTTTGATTGGCTGGTTGATCAATATGGGGGTGCCGTTTCAGATAGTCGGTATCTACATGTTCCTGTTCGGTACTCAGACGCTGTTTCTACTCTTCGCCGCCCGTCGCACGGGGTTTCGCATGGTAGATAATGTCCTCGCATTGTCGCTGGGTATGGAGGAGCATAAATCCACCCCGCTGGGAAAAAAGCGTAAATAGCTTGTTTCTGATGCGCTCAGCTGACCACGATCAGATCTTTTAGTTTTAACGGTTTTCTTGTTCGGCGATAGGCCGCTTGGGCGAGGAACAGTTCCCCCGCCGCCAAGGCGTCAGTCAGTGCGTTGTGGGCGGGATAACGCGGTAGACCATAGCGTGTCCTGGCATTGGCCAGCCTCAGATCCCCTGAGCGTATAGCCTGATCACGCATTCGAAACTGTCGAACTTCCAGAGCCAGGGTGTCCACTACCGGGCAGAGGAAGGGGAAGCCATAGAGGTTTTTGCAGGCATTATTCAAAAATTCATATTCAATCGCTGCATGATGTGCCAGCAGCGCCTTCCCTTTAAGCGCGTTCAACATAATAGGCATCACCTCTTCCAGGTGGCGTGCTTCAGCGGCTTCATCATCCAGAATGCCGTGTACGACGGCAGAGGCCTCCGGTATGTTCATGGTGGGCCGGGTCAGGATATGTGTCGCGCTACTGAGCAGCATCCTATCCCCTTTGATTGTGGCGTAGCCGACACTCAGGATCTGATCCTGTTTTGCCTCCAGTCCGGTGGTTTCAAAATCCAATGCCAGGTAATCAACTTGTCGCCAATCCAGATCTCGCGCGGGAAACGGCGTGTCGTAAAAGTCCCGTAGGGGCCCGTCGGGCATTTTTCTGGTCCACCAGTTACGCCGCTCTTCCAGATTGAAAAGGTGCTTCCAGATTGACATCTCTACCTCAGGTATCGCTGACTCAACACATTTTGCATGGTGCGAACGACAGAAAAAGCATCTTTCAGGTGGCTGCGCTCAAAGTGTGAGAGGTCATCCGGTGACATGTAGTTGTCTGGTGGTATGCCTGCCCGGATCTGTTTCGCCTGGTGTTTAATGCGGAGTGAGCTGACAAACTCCAGGGCGTCCCTCAGGTCGTGTGCACCCCCATGAGAGACTTCTCCACCAGAGGCCACCTCTTTGAGACGATCCTGAGTGTTGATCGCCTGGCTGCCGGCTGCCAGGGCGTAGACCCGTGCCAAATCAACAATCGGTACAATGCCGGTATGTTTTAGATCAAACGTGTGATCATGTTCGCCGCCGCTGATCAGTACAAAGTTGCGGAAAAAGCCCAGTGGTGGTTTATGGCTAAGGGCGTTGCCTGCCATGAAGGCGAGGAAGATCTGGTTACCGCGGGTCTTGTTCAGAAGATACTCACGCAAATCGTTGAACAGACTCTTTTCTCCGGCAATACAGCGCAGGTCAAAGAACACACAGGTCAGCATCAAGGCTTTTGGTTCAGGTTGATCTACCCAGCCATCAAAATAGTGCTTCCAGTTTTTCAGCGGCTGACGCCATTTGTCGGTCGTAGCCATCATTTCGCCTGGACAGTAAACATAGCCGCAGGCGTTCAGGCCATCGCAGACAAACTGTGAAAGGTCTTTGAAATAATCACCATGTAGTTCGGGGTCATAACTGTCATCCATCACCAGGCAGTTATCCTGGTCTGATTTTGCGGTCTGTTCGCTGCGAGCCTGAGAGCCTGCGGCCACCCAGGCATAAGGTACAGGGGGTGATCCAAACTGCTCTTCTGCCAGTTGCAGCAGGCGGGTGGTGATGGAGTCCACCACCGCTGTGATGACGTGGCCAATACTGTTTGCAGTGGCATCGGCCGCCGCAAGATTCAACAACAGTTGGGGTAGCTTGGCGCTGATGCTTGCCAGCCCGGCAACTTCATCCTGTTTATAGATGGAGCTGACCAGGTAGACCGCAGAAGTAGTATGGCGTTGTGCAAAGTCGGTGGCGGTGAGCATGCCGGCGATCTTTCCGTTACGCAGAATCGGTAAGTGATGAATGTTTGTCCGGGCCATTTGCAGCATGGCATCAAAGGCGTAATCACTGGCATCCAGTGTATAGGGATCAGCGGTCATGATTTCGCTGATGGGCAGGTTGGTATTCAGCCCCTTGGCGACAACCCTTCGGCGTAGATCCCTGTCTGTGACAATGCCGGTTAGGGTCTCATCGGCTTCAGTGATGAGGATAGAAGAGACGCGCTCATCGGCCATCACGGATGCCGTCTGCTGGATGGTGGCAAAGGGCGGCATGGTGATGGGTACCCGGTTGATCATGTCACCAATCTGGGTAGCCATCAGTCCGAGTTGGGAGTTGCCATCCTCCCCGGTATGGCTGATGGCATCCCGCAATCGATCGCCACCGGCTGGTTCAAAGAAATAGGAGAACTGCGGGTGTTCACGGCAGAAATGATCTACGTCGGCGGCGGGAAGTTGATAAATCAGGCTATCCTCAAGCGCCGTGCCAGTGAACCGCTCGTGACCCTCCATGTGTGAGGCACGATAACCAAACAGATCACCCTCACCCAGACGGGCTAACAGCTCATCCTGCAGGCCGTGAATCTCAACGGCACCCGAGCGCACCAGGTAGAGATAGTCATCGATGCTACCGGCGTCAGGGATGGTGGCATCTCGCCTGAAGTAGCGTATCTGCAGCTTTTCAGGCATCAGGTTGAGTGCCTGCTCCGGGAGTTGGTCAAAGGGATGGTGAGCCGAGAGGAAGTCTCGGATCTCAATCAGTTCGATTTCCATATTACATCCTGATGCACGCGAAATGACGAAGGCGTGATTGGTAATTGTTGATTCTATTCAAGCCGGTGCCAGTGGCAGGCATAAAAAAGGGCCTGCACGAGGCAGGCCCTTATCTTACATCACATTAGCGCATGTGATTAGTGGCCAGTTGCGGCACCCGATCCTTTCGGAACACGGATGTCCTCGACCATGTGCTGGATATGCTCGGGTGGCTCTGCAGTCACCTTGGATACCAGAAT
>JAPHUE010000033.1 GCA_026196795.1 Sedimenticola sp. | reverse complement strand
GCTTAGTTTACCTTGCCGCAGGGGATACAGGCAATTTATGATTCAGCCGCTGACTCGTTTAAGTACTTAAGACTCGATCAACTCAGTATCAAACATCTCTACGCGCACTCAACACATCTGGCAACTGAGAGATCTTATCAATCAGACGGCTCAACTGCCGCATACTGGATATCTCGATAGTGAAGCGCATATTGGCCCTATCCATCTTCCTGTTTGACTGCGAACTGACACCCACTACATCCACTTCTTCGTTGGTTAGAATGGCAGAGATATCCCGCAGGAGACCCTTACGATCCGTTGCGACAACTCGGATATCAACAGGATAATATGACGACGGCCCCTCTTCAGCCCAGGCCACATCTATCAGGCGCTGCAGATCATCCCCCTTCAGCTGGGCGATCTTATTACAATCTGAGCGATGCACGGTAACCCCTCGCCCTCGGGTAATAAACCCTACTATTTCATCATTCGGAACCGGCTTACAACAACGTGCCATGTGGGTCATCAGGTCATCTACACCCTCAACAACCACCTCACTCTTACTGGCTTTGTTTGTTTTATCTGGTTTTCGCTGCGTGATCGGCACAACGCGAGACGTTGTTTTTTTGCTGGGTGTGGCATGGGACAATCCCATTCCAGCGACCTGGATCGGAGATACCTCGCCACGACCAATAGCCGCTAATACATCATCCGTTTTCTTGAAATTGAACCGTTTCGCAGCGATGACCAGATCCGGTTTGGGAACACCAAGCCGATTTACCTCCCGATCCAGACTTATCTTCCCGTCGTGAAGGTGCTGCGCATAATCCTGTTGCTTGAACCACTGCCGCACACGATTGCGTGCCCGACTGGTCTTCAGATAGCCCAGATGCGGACTTAGCCAGTCACGACTTGGACCACCCTCCTTAACGGTTAATATCTCAACCAGCTGACCACTTTCAAGTGGATGGGTCAGCGGCTTGATCTTGCCGTCAATCTTGGCACCACGGCAACGATGCCCTACATCGGAGTGAATCGAATAGGCAAAATCAACCGCCGTGGCCCCCTTCTGCAGCTCAATTACTTTCCCTTGTGGCGTCAGAACATAGACCTGTCGTGACTCAAACTCACTCTTCATGTTATCGACAAAGTCATCCGAGCCAGCAGGATCATCCTTTACCTCAATCCAGTTACGCATGAGTGACACTCGGCGCTCAAACTCGGCATCGCCTTTGGTTCCACCTTCCTTGTAACGCCAATGTGCCGCCACACCCAATTCAGCGTGGTCATGCATGTCATGAGTACGAATCTGAATTTCCAGCGTCTTGTCTTCAGGGCCGATGACGGCCGTGTGAATCGATCGATACATATTCGCTTTTGGGGTCGCTATATAATCATCAAACTCACCCGGTATATGGCGCCACAAGCCATGCACCACTCCGATCGCTGCATAACAATCGGCCACCGATTCCACTAGCACTCTAACGGCCCGCAGATCAAAGATCTGCTCAAATGGAACCGACTTACGCTTCATCTTTTTCCAGATGCTGTAGATATGCTTGGGCCGACCCGTTACCTCAGCATTGATGTGTAGCTCAGAAAATTTTGCCTGGAGGTCATCAATAACATCATCAATGTAGTCCTCTCTATCCGTGCGCCGACCATCCAGCTTTTTAGCAATATCCTTATAGGTATCAGGCTCCAGATAGCGAAGACAAAGATCTTCCAGCTCCCACTTAATTTGCCAAATACCCAGTCGATTGGCGAGTGGTGCATATATCTGCTGAGTCTCCCGCGCCTCTTTTACCCGCATTGATTCCGGTAAAGATTTCAGGATACGCATAATATGTAAGCGCTCGGCCAAAACAATTAAGACGACACGGATATCATCGGCGATGCTGAGCAGCATCCGGCGGAGATTTTCGGTGTGTTCGGCCTCTTTATCGTGCTGTTTGCTCTCTCTATCCCGAGATACAAAACCGATACGTGCCATATCCGTCACCATTCGGGCAACACTTCCACCAAACTGCTTCTCCAGCCTGGAGAGATTGACCTGATCACCGGGCAAGACATCATGAAGAATTGCGGCCGCCAGGGTTTCCCAGTCCAGATCCATTTCAGCCAGAATCTCAGCTACAGCAAGCGCGTGGCGCAGAGTCGTCTCTCCCGTGAGCTCCAAGCCTTCACGGTGAATGTCAAAGGCAAGATCACAGGCTTCGTGGAGTTTCTCCATCTCAGCCGTACTGCGTTTGACTGCGAGGCCCGCTAACCAGACACGAATATCCCGCTCATCCAGAGCGTCATTGTCAGGAAGATTGGTTGTAACACTAACCATCTGAATTCCTTGATGATATTACAGATAAATGTCGCCTGAATCGATAATACGATTCAGCACTTTTGCTTTCGATTCTTATATTAACTGCGTATTAAGTATTGGGTCTTCTCTCTGAATTTTCCACTCAAACCCGGAAAAAACTAGCGCCAACACAGGCTGCTTCACGCAAAGGCGGGGGTATTATTCAGGAAATCGCAGACAATGCCAAACTAGTGGCTAGTTCATGACCAAACTACTGCGCCGCAGCAACAAAAAAGGGTGCCAACAGTACTGGCACCCCCATTAATCCAGATTAATGGTGCAAAACAGCTACCGCACAGCCTCGCGGACAATTAACCACTTCCCGCCATCCAGCCGCATATCAAGACGCTTATTAACCACATCCTGGTAATTACTAGCGCTATATCGCTGCAAAAAATCCACCTGTGCATTATTCCCGTTCACAGTTATTGTGATTTTTTCAAGCTCAAGCCTGATCCACTCTGGCTTTTCTATAACCTTTTTTCTATTCGCCATCCAACTATTCAGTGACGAACCATCAGCGGATGTAAAACCGGGGGAGTACGCCGCTAAATAACGATCAGCATTTTGTGATTCCCACGCCTTTCTCCAAAGCTCCACCTCAGCCTGTATCTCGGCAACCGCACTATTATCGGAACCGGCCTGTTCTTCTTCGACCCCAACAACAGTGAGTTGATCAGCCAAGAACTCACTTGCCAGGATCGTTTGAGGCGCAAGTGCTTTATAAGGCTTGAGCCCTTCATCGCCGGGGCCTGCGCCTGTGGGTACATCAACATTCATTTGATTTAACAATCGACCCATACCAACCAGAATGCGGTACTCAGCATATCGACTGTCTCTCTTCGCCTTGATATATGCCCGCTTCGCCTCAAATACTTCATTCTCAGTATTCAACAGATCAATCAGGGTGCGTTTACCAATATTAAACTGCTTGGTATAGGCATCACGGGTATTTTGGCTGGAAACCAGATGCTGATTCAATGAGACCATTTGAGCCTGAGTCGCTTCAAAAGCCGTCCAGGAGAGCCGCAAACTTTCAACAACCTGACGATAGGTTCGATTACGAACTTCCTTTGCCTCATTTATCAGGTGAGCCGTCTGTCTCTGGCGAGCCTTATCCTTGCCACCAGAAAAAAGATTATAACGCATCCGCACCATGGCGGTTAAGTCTTTGTCCGTGCCAACTACGCCATTCTGATCATCACCCCAGGTACTTCCAACCTCCAGATCAAAACGGGGATAAAAGGTATTCTCTGCCGCTTCTTTTTGCGCCAAGGTTGCCTGAACATCGGCCATTGCAGACAAAAGTGTCGGGTGCTCTTCCAGTGCAATCGCGATTGCTTCATCCAGGCTCTTTGGAAGCGCATCTTGAATAGAAGGTACAGCCTCCAAGGCTCTGGGAAGATCTCCCACAATACTCAAATAGGCCGATTCAGCATCTTTTAAATTTGCCAAATCAGAAAGTCGACTCGCATCCGCTGAGGCGCGGCGCCCGCGCACTTGGTCAAGATCGGAACTGCGCCCGATGCCTGCCTCACTACGCAGCTCAACCTGATCATAAATGCGCTTGTGTGCATCAAGATTTATAACGGAGAGTTTGGATAGCTCCTCTAGTTGTAAAACGTTGAGATACGCACCGATGGTTTCGAGTGCTTTATTCTGACTAACACCTACAACACGGTGACCGGCAGAGGCCTGTCGAGCCAAATGTCGATCGACTTCACTCTCTGTAGCATAACCATCAAACAGCATTTGCTGCAGGTTGATAGCCGCCTCTTTTCGGGTCAAGGACCGACTATCATAACCCGCTGAGCGAGTAGAACTATTATCACTCTTCTCATAACCATAGCCGGCAGTTATATCAATTTTGGGTAAATAACCGGCCTTGGCCTGCTCAACATCCTCACTTCTGGAGAGCAGCTCATTGGTCTCGATCCGCACATCTGGATTGGTATTTAACGCCTGCTGAATGGCCTGCTCAAGTGTTGTAGCGAAGGAAGGCTGGGCAGTAATACCTATAAATAAAGCCGTAGAGAAAACGGCTATTCTTTTATTATCCATTTATTTTCCAGAGTATGATCTTTCTCACAAAATACTGAATGGGATTCTACCACCCGCTCCTAAAAAAGAATACTTCGCAATAAGGTTTAACTGTAAATCATTGTAAACCCGTAATTTACACCATACATTAGCTCCAATGTTTAAATCTTTCTTAAAAAAAGCCCCCTGAGTAATATCGCAACCAGGGGGCTAAATGTGTAGACAGAATATAACTGTTATTCGAGTATCAAGGCGCCTGTCGCAAGCAGGGCATCAAGATTCGCATAACTATCACCATTCATCTGCAAAACACTCTGGAAACTCGTTCCGGTACCAGAGACATCTACTTGCAGAGTTGGCGTACCAGTTGCATTTGAGATATTGAGGTAATCATGTATATCCTTGTCACTGGTATACCCTGCACCCTGCAAGACATCAGAGATATCGATATAGTCCTTATAAGTTGCAGATACGGCTGCATCAAGATCAAAATTGCTATTGGTGGTGTCAACGTTTCCATCAAGGTCATCATATCGAAGTACCACTGTACTGCTTGTACCAGTAGCATCATTGTAAGTATCTGCCCCCGTTCCACCGTTCAGCAGATTCGATGAACCACCTCCACCCTGACTATTTAAAATATCGTCACCTGCCCCACCAATCAGGATATCATTACCACCTGAACTCGAAAGGGTGTCATTCCCATCCGTACCAATCAGTATTTCATTTGCATTGCTACCTGAAACAGTCGAGCCAGTCTGTCTGTCAACCGTGACTTGTGCATTGCTACTGACATCAGCTCCACTACTGACATTGTAATCAAAGGTGCTGTCACCACTATTATCCAAATTAACAACCAGATTAGTTGCATCGTGCGTCACCGTACCTGCGGATGGACTTGAAACTGCATTAACAGATACATCACCACCAAGCGTATCCTCATCATTATGGAGCAACGCCCAGTCAGGGATTGCTATGGTGTCTCCACCAATAATATTGGTAACCACCAGATCATCAGCAGCTGTTGGATCATTCAACACATTGGTGATATTAATTTGCAAATTAGCAGAAGCTGTGTCGCCATCATTATCTATCGCAGTAAAGGTAAATATTTCTGTCTCATTCTGACTTACAAAGCCGGTAGAATAGGTATAGGTACCCGCCACAAAATCAAAGGTGAGCGTACCGCCAATAGCGGTTTCTACAACCATCTCATTGCCACTAATAAATGCACTGCCATCTTTTGTGATACTACCTGGTGAACCTGATGTGTACAGATAGGTATGACCATCAATCTCTATGGACTGGATATAACCACCATCAGCACCAAATTGAACATTCAAACCAGAAGACACATCACCGATTACATCACCCGTAATTGTTGATCCGGATACAGTATTCTCCATGCTGTCAATCAGCTTGTTATCATCCAGAATAACGATTGGATTAGCGGGATCATTGTTAGGGAAAGCAACCCCATCAAGGTTCGTTACAGCTGCGGTATTAATCCCTTCACCAACACCGATAGCATAGGTTTTCTCGATACCATTATTTGTATTAAATGCTTCCCAGTTACTAATTGTCGTTGCATTATAAGTACCAGTATTATGCTCACCATCTGATACAAAATAGACAAGATCATGAACATCATGTCCTGTTGTAGCTGGTGGTGGAGCACTGTAATCGGCCCTGGTTTGATCCAAACCAAATCCATAGCCGGTACCACCACTTGCATTGAGAGAATTCAGATAGGTCATTGCATGTGACACCGTGTCAGTATTGCTATTAGCACCACCAAACCATGCTCCACTCACTGTATTAGCATAGCCATCAGAACTTGAAGCATTTCCGGCAAAATCAACAACCATAATATTCACATCGCCCAATTGCGAAAACTTGTTGAACATGTTGTTCAGTGATGCTCGAGCGAGATCAATCCGTGAACTGTAACCCGGTACACCGGGGTTATCAGCCATACTTCCCGAACGGTCAAAAACAATAACCAGGTTAAAGGTTTGATTCAGATTAACCTCATCAACAGTGGTTGCCACGTTTGTTGCAACCGGCCCATCGTCATTAATATTAATAGTCAGAGTACTATTGTCAGACTCACCATCTGGATCAAAGACTGTGTAATTAAAGACCTCATTGATTTGGTCACTACTACCTGTCTGTCCAGTCAGAGGATGCGTTCCCGCACTATTCAAAACATAGGTGTAACTACCATCTGTTTGGATAGTAAGGTCGCCATAAGTACCATTTAACGTTAAGCCACCAGAAGACACCGTACTACCATTAACAACAATGGAGCCGATGCCATCCCCACTTACAAAATTCAATGAGCCGGAAACTGTTTCGGCTGTGCTTAATGGATCTGTACCTGCAGTAAGTGCCGCTTCATCAACGACATTAACAGTAGCTGAAGCTACCGGTGCATCATTAGAACCCGTTACAGTAAAGGTGACGGTGGTCGTACTGAAATCACCATCACTATCCTTTAGAGTGTAACTAAAGGTATCAGTGACAGAGTCGCCATTGCGCAACAGCTGAGCAGCTGCATTAGTCACATAACTGTAACTACCATCGCTGTTAATTATCAATGTCCCGTAAGTTCCTGTAACACCGGAACCACCCACATTGCCGCTCACTTCACCCGCGGCCGTGCCTGTTGCCAGGCCAGTCACTGTCGCCGCATCGGCACCCAGGGTGTCCGCTGTAGCATTGCTACCTGTCACCACGTTGCCAACGATCCCGGTGTCGTCCTCATTCACTGTCCTTGCATCTGCATTGGCAGTGGGTGCCGTATCACTGATCAGGATATCCAGGGACGGGGTACCCGCCTGGGTATCGCCATGGATGTCGGTCACGGTCAGCGCGAAGTTGTCGATGACGTTGCCGCCACTGTGATCGGTGCTGGTGCCGGTCGGATCGTAGCTGTAAGCGACGTTGGTCCCATCAAAGCCGTTGATCGTGAGTTGACCGTTGGCACCGGCGATGACGATCGGGGTGATACCCGCATTGGTGAGGGCGGCCGCCGTGATCACGGTGCCACCGACGGTGATCGATTGCAGACCATCCGGTGCGGTAATGGCAAAGGAGCCAGAGACGGTACTGTCTTCAGGCACACT
>JAPHUE010000195.1 GCA_026196795.1 Sedimenticola sp. | reverse complement strand
ATAACGCACCCGCCAACCCCCCAATACCCGCACCCTGCCACTCTTCTGGGTAGGATGGCTCATGCATATCCTCACTCTGCTGCCCCCCTTGCCACTGCTCTATACCCAAATCGGCATGGGGGTAGTGGGACGCATAGGCCTGTGCGTTCAGGCTCCCTGCCAGCCCCACTATCAGTGAAAAAACCACAGATCTGTTCATTTCGTACTCCTGATTGGTCCAGCGCACCTTCCCTGGTGCATCAGTCATCCAGACTTGCGCCGGTTGCTTGTTATCTGGGCTCTATTAAATGCCACGCAGGTGGCGGCGGACTTTCTCAGGCGGGGCAGAGTCATGGCGAAATAGGGCGACATTGTGGCAATTTGTCCAAATCTTCGTCTGCGTTTGGTACAAATCAGACCACTTGATAAAGCAGCTATAGTTACAAGCCCCTTTTAGGAGCGGCCGAAATGGCGAGTTAGCGCGGGCTCTCGGCCAAACGGATAATGTCAGGTATGAATTTTGCCTATAACAACAGTGATTCATCCGGTCTGACAGGGAAAAACCGATGGCTGCCGTTATATCCACACAGGACGATGTCTTCATGAGCGTCAAGCAGGTTGCTGAATACTTGCACCTGAATGAGAAAAAAATCTATGCATTGGTAAACGATGGCGGTATACCTGCCACCAAGGTGACAGGAAAATGGATGTTTCCTCGTGAGCTGGTGGACCGCTGGATGCTGGATTCAACCCATGGTGGACTGCTGACAGATCGGCTGGTTATCTCAGGCGGTGAAGATCCTCTGCTCTACCACCTGATACAGGAGTTTGCGCGGGATACAGGCGCACATGCCCTAATTAGCTATAACCCAACCGGGACACGGCTCGGACTGGATCTCCTCCAGTCCAACCGGATTGATGCCTGCGGTATTCACTGGGGTCCGGATACAGAAAGTCATCTACGACACCCGGCTCTGTTAAATCAATATTCACAACATCATCACTGGGTACTTATCCGGGCCTTTCGCCGTGAGCAGGGGTTGATGATCAGTCGTGAAGTGGCTGAAAAAACCAGCACAACTGATGCGCTGTTTGATGACCGCTACCGCTGGGCCACACGGCAGAACGGTTCCGGCAGCCAACGTTTTCTGCTTGAATTATTGAGTCACTATAATGTCAGCAAAGATGATTTGAACAATCAGGTGAACGCCCTTTCAGAGCGCGAAGCTGCCGCGGCTATCGCAATGAAGCAGAGTGATGTGGCACCAGGCGCACGCGCCACGGCCAAAGAGTATGGCCTGGCGTTTATATCCTTTGGTTGGGAGTCGTTTGATATAGCACTGCCAAGAAATATCTGGTTCAGACGCCTGTTTCAGGATCTGGTTACAAGACTTAAATCCCAGCCCTGCCAAGCCATGGCTGAACGATTGACAGGCTACAATCTGGAAGGTGCGGGTGATCTGGTGTGGGGCGACGACTAGTCCCGGCACAAGGGACTAATCCGGAGTATTCAAACCTTTTAGGGCACTTTCCAGCTTTGTTCCTTCAAGATACTGAAAGCATCGGGTACTCCACTCGTCTACCGTCATACTACCATCTGCAATCATGGCAGCCACAACTTGCCCCCACTGAATAAGATAGGCATTTTTTTCGAGCAACTTGGTGTGTTGCTCTAATATTTCCTTACGCTTTTCATCCAGCTTTTCAAGCTCTTTCTCAACAAATAAACCGTGCTCATCGGTCATAGCCGTACCTCTGCCCTAAATCAATACCAATCCTTGCCGATCATAGCGTAATTTTACCAGCCACGCCTACCCGTCTAGATTATAGACGATACAGCTCTCTACTCTCACTCTGAAACTTGTTCTGGCAACGGTTCAGTTTGTTCTTGCATGGCATGTAGCTGTTCTTCAATGGTCTCTTCATCGCTCGCCATTACCGGCTCCATGAGTAACCAGACAGTGAAACAGGAACCCTTACCCTTTTCTGATTCTACAGTAATATTCCCACCGTAGCGTCTTATCAAACCATAACTGACAGACAGCCCCAGGCCAGTGCCCTCACCTTGTTGCTTGGTGCTAAAGAAGGGATTGAATATACGCCCCATCTCATCATCATCCATCCCGGCACCGTTGTCCTGCACTTGCAGTTGAACGCCTTTATCACTCCAGTTTTGACTCCGTATCTGAATATCCCCTACCTTTCCATTCAGTGAGTGGATCGCATTCACTACCAGATTCACCAGCACCTGCTGAAGCTCTTGTTCATTGATCTCCACCAACCGATCGGTTTCTAACGAGAGACTGATTTCAAATGCGGCCTTTTTGCGTAGATGGCGTACCAACGCCAGGGTGTGTTGAACAACACCATTCACATCCACATGGGAGAGATAGCCTGCGTATTCATCCGGTCGGGAGTACTGAAGCAGGTTGTTCACGATATCTCTGATCCGATAAATCTGTTCAACAACTAGCTTGAATTCACTGTCAACAGACTGCAGTGCGATTCCCAGCTCATCTCGAATTACGTCCAGATTACCCAGCATGACAGCGGTGGGATTATTGATCTCATGAGCCACCCCGGCCGTCAGTTCGCCCAGGGCCGCCAGCTTCTCTGCAACAACCAGTTGTTGGCGGGTTTCACGTAAGGCCCTGATGGTACGCTGCAGATCCTGATTTTTACTCTGCAGCTCTGCCGTCCGCTCCTTTACTTTATCTTCCAGTTGATCGGCCCAGGTTTGAATTTGCTGATTTTT
>JAPHUE010000208.1 GCA_026196795.1 Sedimenticola sp. | reverse complement strand
GGCAGAATATTACCCATTCGCAAAAGAAGATGGGGGAGGTGGCTCTTAGGGGGTTCAGAGATCGATTCAATATTCCAATCCCGGATGAAAAGATCAATGAAATGCCTTTCTATAAACCCGCGGCCGATAGCCCTGAATTGAAATACATGCAAGAACGGCGTGAGGCGTTGGGTGGTTATTTGCCGGCCCGTTATGCAGAAACACCTAAGCTTGAGGTGCCTCCACTAGCGTTTTTTAGTGCCATGCTGGAGGGCAGCGGTGATCGGGAAATGTCCACCACCATGGCATTTGTACGCATTCTTTCCATTCTGATTCGCGATAAGCAGATTGGCAGTCAGGTGGTTCCTATTATTCCAGATGAGGCGCGAACCTTTGGTATGGAAGGCATGTTCCGTCAACTGGGTATCTACTCCTCCGTGGGGCAACTCTATACGCCTGTTGATTCGGATCAGGTGATGTACTACCGCGAGGATAAAAAAGGTCAGATTCTTCAGGAGGGGATAAACGAGGCAGGTGCCATGTCGTCCTGGATTGCTGCGGCAACGGCCTACGCTAATCATGGGATTAGCATGATTCCATTCTATGTCTATTATTCCATGTTTGGTTTTCAGCGTGTCGGTGACCTGGCTTGGGCCGCGGGCGATATGCAGGCAAGGGGCTTTTTGATTGGGGGTACGGCGGGCCGTACTACGCTAGCAGGTGAAGGCCTGCAGCATCAGGATGGGCATAGTCATCTTCAGGCAGCGACCATTCCGAATTGTGTCTCGTATGACCCGACCTTTGCCTATGAGCTTGCAGTCATTGTGCAGGATGGCCTGCGTCGTATGTATCAGGAGCAGGAGAACATCTTCTATTACATCACGGTAATGAATGAAAATTATCAACAACCGTCGATGCCAGAAGGTGTTGAGGATGGCATTGTTAAGGGAATGTATCTCTATCAGTCCGCAGGCGAGAAGAAGACGCGTGTCCAGTTGCTGGGGAGCGGGACAATTCTGCGTGAAGTGATTGAGGCGGCTGCCCTGCTTGAGGCGGATTTTGGCATCGTTGCGGATATCTGGAGTGTCACCAGTTTTAATGAGTTACGTCGGGAAGGAGCGGATGTGCAGCGCTGGAATATGTTACATCCGGAGGTGTCGCCCAAATCAAGCTTTGTTGCCACGCAACTGCAAGATAGAGAGGGCCCGACTGTTGCAGCCACTGATTATATCCGTAGCTATGCGGAACAGATCAGGCCCTATGTCCCAGGTCATTACTCTGTATTGGGCACGGATGGCTATGGCCGGAGTGATCAGCGCAGTCAACTGCGGAAATTTTTCGAGGTAAACCGCTATTACATCGTTCTGGCTGCTCTCAAGGCACTGGCAGATGAGGGCACTATTAAAGCGTCAGAGGTGAGCAAGGCAATAAAGCGGTATCGGATCGATCCTGACAAGCCTAACCCAATGACTGTGTAAGTAAATGGACAAAGTCAGCGGCTACGAATGCATTACAGGATAGTAGAGAGGGAGGCCCGACAGTGGCTATAGAAACAGAGGTAGTAGTTCCGGATATTGGTGAATTTGCTGGTGTAGAAGTCATCGAGGTCCTGGTTTCAGTGGGCGACCAGGTTGATGTGGAGAGCTCGCTGGTTACACTTGAAAGTGATAAGGCGACAATGGAGATCCCCTCTACCCATGCAGGTAAGGTTAAGTCAGTAAAGGTTAAAGTCGGGGATACGATTTCAGAAGGCGATCTTCTGCTCGTACTGGAATCTGAGTCGGGTGCTGCTCCTGAAGTTGAAGCTGACCTGCAACCACCTGAACCTGCAGCGGAAGAGGTAGAGTCTGTCCAGGCACCTGCCCCAGTTGCGGTGGAGCGATTGCCTGGAGATAAAATGCAACAGCAGCCCCCGGTGCTGGTGCGACCCAGTGATGTGCCGCGCGGGGTGGCGCATGCCAGTCCATCTATTCGCAGTCTGGCTCGTGAGTTGGGTGTGGATTTGCTGTTGCTTGAGGGCACGGGACGGAAGGGACGTATCACCAAAGCGGATGTGCAGCATTACATCAAGCAGGTTATGCAGCGTGGTGGGGGTAGGCCTGAGGTTAGCGGGGAATCGGCTATCCCGTTGATACCGTCTGTGGATTTCAGTCAATTTGGCTCAGTGGAGGAGAAGCCGCTCTCCCGTATCCAGCGGATCAGTGGAAATCACCTCCGTGCCTGCTGGCTGAATGTGCCCCATGTCACCCAGTTTGATGAGGCGGATATCACATCGCTTGAAGCGTTTCGTCAGGAGCAGAAAGATGCGGCTTTAAAGCAGGAGATAAAACTCACCTTCATGCCGTTTCTCATGAAAGCCTGCGTCGGAGCGCTACAGGCAATGCCTGAATTCAATAGCTCACTAAGCCCTGATCGGGAAAAACTGATTTATAAGCATTACTTCAATATCGGTGTGGCGGTAGATACGCCCAGCGGTCTGATGGTCCCGGTTATAAGGGGAGTGGAGAGTAAATCCATCTTTTTATTGGCGCGGGAGTTGGCGGAGGTGAGTTCCAGGGCGCGGGCCGGCAAGCTGACACCGGCTGATCTGAGGGGTGGGTGTTTTTCAATTTCGAGCCTGGGTGGAATAGGGGGGACCGCCTTTACACCCATAGTGAATGCACCCGAGGTCGCTATTCTGGGCGTCTCCCGATCTTCTATAAAACCCGTTTGGAACGGGAAAAAGTTCAAACCGAGGTTAATGTTGCCGCTTTCGCTCTCTTATGATCACAGAGTAATCGATGGCGCGCAGGCGGCACGCTTTACATCACTGCTGTCGACGCTCTTGGGCGACATACGCCAGTTGTTGCTATAGAGCGGATGGGTATTTCTATGTAAATTAATGTTTTTCGTGAATTTATAATTTCATTTTATTGGTGAATAGGCTACTCTTTGCATGTTTTAGATGAAAAAATATTAATTAGTATGATTGTCCTAATATTTTAACAATATTTTTTCTGGTTTTTTGTTTTTTGGCTGGTTTTTTAGAAAAACGCCTGCGGGTGAAGACGCGGATAGCCTGAGCGCCAATCAGTTGTACTGCTCGTCCGGTGTGATCTGGATAGGGCAGGGGAACGATGGCCTATCCTGAATAGTGGAATTTACATAGGGTGAAGCAGAAGAGATGAAAAATGATTCCGGCGCTCAGGGCGCAGTAGATATCCAGGCTGAAGTGGTTGTACTGGGTGCGGGACCGGGTGGTTATACTGCCGCTTTCCGTGCCGCTGATCTGGGGAAAAAGGTTGTGCTGATTGAGAAGCACAGTAGCCTGGGAGGCGTTTGCCTGAATGTCGGCTGTATCCCATCCAAGGCACTGCTTCACTCAGCAGCCGTTATCAACGAAGCGGCAGAAATTGAACATATGGGTATCAGCTTCGGTAAACCGAAGGTTGATCTCGACAAGCTGCGTGCGGGTAAAGACAAGGTGGTTGGCAAGCTGACACAGGGTTTAGCGGCATTGGCGAAGCAGCGCAAGGTGGAAGTCGTCAACGGTTGGGGGCAATTTGAGACGCCTGATCGTATCACTGTCGATACGGCTGACGGTAAAGTCACCATCGGTTTTGAAAATGCCATTATCGCTTGTGGCTCACGCCCGGTTGCCATTCCTGGTTTTCCCAATGATGACCCACGCCTGATCAATTCCACTGGTGCACTAGCGCTGGAGGATATACCGAAAAAAATGCTGGTTGTGGGTGGTGGCATTATTGGTCTGGAGATGGGTACGGTATACGCCACTCTAGGTAGCCAGATTGATGTGGTTGAATTGCAGCCCAGCTTAATACCGGGTTGTGACCCTGATTTGGTGCGCCCGCTGCAGAAGCGCCTCAAGGATCAGTTCAGCTCGATTATGTTGAATACTAAAGTGACCGACATTAAGGCTCAAAAGGGTGGGTTGAAGGTCTCTTTCGAAGGTAAAAACGCCCCTGAAAAATCTGTCGTATACGATAAGGTTCTGGTGGCGGTAGGTCGTGTGCCCAATGGCAAACTGGTCGGCGCTGATCTTGCCGGCGTTAATGTGGATGAGCGTGGTTTCATTCAGGTTGATCAGCACATGCGGACCAACGTACCAAACATCTTTGCTATTGGTGATGTCGTCGGTAATCCGATGCTGGCACACAAGGCAACTCACGAAGCAAAAGTCGCCGCCGAAGTGATTTCAGGACACCACGCCCTGTTTGATCCACTGACCATTCCATCTGTTGCTTATACCAATCCTGAAGTGGCCTGGATGGGGCTTACTGAGACCGAGGCAAAAGAGAAGGGTGTCGCCTATGAAAAGGCGGCCTTCCCTTGGGCAGCGTCAGGTCGGGCGCTTGGTATAGGCCGGGAAGAGGGAATGACCAAACTCCTGTTTGATCCTGAAACCAAGCGTATTCTCGGTGCTGGTATTGTCGGTGTGAATGCAGGCGAGTTGATTGGTGAGACCGTATTGGCTCTGGAAATGGGCGCTGATGCAGAGGATATTGGTCTTACTGTCCATCCTCACCCAACGCTGAATGAAACGATCTGTTTTGCAGCGGAGATGGCTGAAGGATCTATAACCGATCTGATGCCACCTAAAAAACGCTAAGGTGGGTTAAACAGTCGGCGCAGGATGGCGGGTGTCTCTTCCTAGCCATCCTGCGCCGTTATTATTTTCCAGCCGGGAAACCGTATGCGACTCAACTACCGGGAATTTGGCAGTTATAGTGATCAACATCCGACATTGATCCTGCTTCATGGCCTGCTGGGTTCTTCTTCCAACTGGATGACCCTTGCCAAGGGGTTGGCAACGCATTTTCATGTCATTGTGCCTGATCTGAGAAATCATGGTCGTTCTCCCCATGATGCAGATGTCAGTTATCCGGCGCTTGCCCGTGATGTTGAGCAGCTGATCGATGAACAGGGTCTGGATTCTGCCCTGCTGATTGGTCATAGCATGGGTGGAAAGGCTGCCATGTGGTTAGCATTGACGCAGCCGGATAGTGTTACAGGGCTGGTCGTCGTGGACATCGCGCCTGTGGCTTACCCTAATCGTTTTGATCAGATCTATACGGCACTCCATGCAGTAGAGCAGGCGCGCGTTGGGAGTCGGGCGGAAGCGGATGCGGTGATTGCTCAATACCTGGATGAGATCGGTTTACGTCAGTTTCTTTTGCAAAACCTACATACTGTCGAAGGTGTTTGGAAGTGGAGGATGAATCTGGCTGGTTTGACCGCAGGGATGTCAGAGATTGTTGGGTTTCCTCTCTTAAACGCGCCGGTTTATAAGGGACCCACCCTGTTTATCTATGGTGGCCAATCTGATTATGTTAAGCCGGATGCTCGGCCGACTATTCAACGCCTTTTTCCTTCGGCGCGGATGGAAGTGATACCTGCGGCAGGCCATTGGGTCTATGCCGAGCAACCAAAGGCATTTGCCGAACGGCTGATGGATTTTCTCGACGACTTTTAAAGCTCTAAATGATTGCCACACCCGCTGGTTCTCCTTTCTCCCCTCAATTTATCGATTCCTGCATCCTATCCAGCGCACTGTCCTGGATAATAATTCACAATAAACCGTGTTAATGTGGGATATTCTTCAGTTACAGGCATAATCTTAAAAATAAGAAACAGCGTTGAATAATAAGGAATGGGTCTAATAATGACGGCAAATACAGATACCCTGATCGGTAGGATTACCGAAGTACGCGAAAATGTCATGATCGCTGAACTTTCCTTGATGGATGGCGATGATTTCCCCGTGGTGACAGTGGCTGGTCATGAGATGGCCGTAGGGCAACTCGGCACCTATGTCATGGTAAAGCAGCGGGGTGTTGAGGTCGTAACTATGGTCATTAGCGCGGGCCAGGAGTACGCCGTTAATGCCGGTGGTATCAGGGGGAGTATGACGCTGGTGCCACTGGGTGAGCTGGATGACGACCGAAGCTTTAATCGGGGCGTTATCCACTACCCAACGCCCGGCGCAGAAGTGCATGTAGTGCAGCCAGATGAAATCTCCATTTTGTTTAAGAAATTCCAGTCAACCGGGTTTGAGTTGGGTGTTTTGCCCTCTTTTACCTCTTTAGGTGTGTGCCTTGATCCAAGCGCGCTATTTGGCAGGCATATGGCCATTCTGGGGCAATCCGGTGCGGGTAAGTCTTGGGCTGTGGCCAGTATTCTGCAGCGAACTGTTGAGGTAATGCCAAAGGCCCATGTGATTCTGCTGGATCTGCATGGTGAGTATGTCTGGAAAGAGGGAGAGTATGAGCATTCGGCCTTTGTAGGGGGGACTTATCGCTATATTGATGCGCGAAGTCTTGAAATTCCCTACTGGTTGCTGACATACGGTGAGCTGGTCGATCTGTTGATCGATCGGGAAGATAGTAAATCTTCAACCCAGATGGCTTTTCTGCGTGAAGTGCTGTTGATGCTCAGACGAAAAGCCAATACTGACATGGATGAGGCTCATATATCGATTGATTCGCCGGTCTACTTCTCGCTGGCCGAGTTGTTTCATCAATTCAAACGGGCCAATGAGCAGGTTACCGATTTCGGCAAGGTGAAAGGCCCCTTGTATGGCCAGTTCGATGAATTCCTGATCAAGTTACAGAGTCGGTTCAATGATGTCCGTTATGATTTTCTGTTTAAACCCAAACGCCGAAAAACATCAGATTCTTTAGCGGATCTGTTACGTGAATTTGTTGGCTTGGTAGAACCGCGTCGTCAGATTACCGTTATCGATTTCAGTTCCGTCCCCTTTGATGTGCGTCCCACCGTCTCTGCCCAGATAGGCCGCCTGGCCTTTGAATTTAACTACTGGAATCCACAATCCCGTGAATTCCCCATCCTGCTGGTCTGCGAAGAGGCCCACAACTATATACCCCGTGAAGCAGGTACCCAGTTCGAAGGGACGCGCCGATCAATGGAACGGATTGCCAAGGAGGGGCGTAAGTACGGTGTTGGGCTGGCGGTTGTCAGTCAGCGCCCCCACGAACTCTCCGAGACGGTGTTGGCCCAGTGTAGTAGCTTTATATGCCTGCGGGTCACTAATCCGGATGATCAACAGTATATTCGGGACCTGGTTCCGGATGCCGAGTCCAATCTGGTGAATATCCTGGCTGCACTTGGCCGGGGTGAGGCGCTGGCGCTGGGTGAGGCGGTTCCACTTCCTACGCGTTTTCAGTTCCATCGACCCAATCCCGAGCCCAACAGTAACGACATCGACTTCTTTAATATGTGGCGGAATGGCCCAGACACTATTGATGTCGAGGCCATTGTGAAGCGCTGGCGGAGTCAGGGTCGTTAATTTTAGGCGAAAAAAGGCATGCAGAAGCGTGTATTGAATAGATAGAGCCAAAACCCATCTGAACAGATGGTAAAAAAGCCCATCAACTGCGCTATAATGCAGCGTTTATCTTGGCTCGATTGCCGTATGGTCGGCAGCATTTTACGGAGTTTTCCCATGTCAGCGTCTGGCGTAAAAAAGGTCGTACTCGCATATTCAGGTGGTCTGGATACTTCCATCATTCTCAAATGGCTTAAGGAAGAGTATGACTGTGAGGTTGTTACATTCACGGCTGATATTGGGCAGGGTGAAGAGCTTGAACCCGCCCGCGCCAAAGCGGAAGCGGCCGGTGTGAAAGAGATTTACATTGATGATCTAAAAGAAGAGTTTGCCCGTGATTTTGTCTTCCCCATGTTCCGCGCCAATGCGATTTATGAAGGTGAATACCTGCTCGGTACTTCTATTGCTCGCCCGCTGATCTCCAAGCGTCTGATTGAGATTGCCAATGAGACAGGCGCCGATGCTATTTCTCACGGTGCGACAGGCAAGGGTAATGACCAGGTTCGTTTTGAGCTGGGTGCCTATGCCCTCAAGCCGGATGTTCATGTAATTGCACCCTGGCGTGAATGGGATCTGCTTTCACGCGAGAAGCTGATGAAATATGCAGAAGACCATGGTATCCAGATCGACTACGTCAAACAGGGTAAAAAGTCACCCTACTCTATGGACGCCAATCTGTTGCATATCTCATACGAGGGTGACATTCTGGAAGATCCCTGGGCCGAGCCTGAAGAGGATATGTGGCGTTGGAGTGTTTCGCCTGAACAGGCACCGGATGACCCAACCTACATTGAGCTGACCTACGAGAAAGGCGATATAGTGGCGATTGATGGAAAGCCGATGAGTGCCTCCGAGGTGATGGTCTACTTGAATAAGGTCGGTGGCGATAACGGCATCGGTCGTGATGATATTGTTGAAAATCGTTATGTCGGTATGAAATCCCGCGGCTGTTATGAAACACCAGCCGGAACCATTATGCTCAAGGCGCATCGCGCTATTGAATCGCTGACTTTGGATCGGGAAGCCGCCCATCTAAAAGATGAGCTGATGCCCAAGTATGCCAGTATTGTCTACAATGGCTACTGGTGGAGTCCTGAGCGTGAGGCGCTGCAAGCGCTTATCGATCATACACAACAGGTCGTAAACGGCGTTGTTCGCATGAAGCTCTACAAAGGCAACGTGATTGTGGCAGGTCGCAAGTCTGCTACCAATAGTCTGTTTGATACCACTATTGCTACGTTTGAGGATGACGAAGGGGCCTACGATCAGAAAGATGCCAGTGGCTTCATCAAGCTCAATGCCCTGCGTCTGCGCGTCGCGGCAAGACTCAAAAAATAACTCATAACTAAAGGCTTGATCCATGGTGCCCTCTGCAGATAATCGGGAACATCCGCGCTTTGCCCTTCGCTCTCATGTCCAGTTGACGGATGCAGAGGGGCGGGTGCGGCAAGTCTATACGCGAGATCTTTCACACGGTGGTCTCTATCTGTTGGTTATGGATGAGCCGCTTCCTGAAAAAGATGATGAGGTCGAAGTACAGGCGCTGGATATTGAAGATCCACTTCCGCAACGTGCCGTCGTGGTTCGAGTCGAGCCGGGCACGGGTGTTGCCATAAAGTTTCTCTGAGTAAACAATCATGTCGCTCTCTTCTGCAAAACGCGCTTCAACGGTGGCCGTTCGTGTCGGTGGTGTAACTGTTGGAGGTACTGCGCCCGTTGTTGTTCAGTCAATGACCAATACGGATACGGCGGATATCGCTGCCACTATCACGCAAGTGGCGCAGCTGCATAGGGCCGGTTCTGAGATGGTGCGAATAACGGTAAATACAGAAGAGGCCGCCAAAGCCGTTATCTCGATACGTGAAGGTCTTGATAAACAGGGAATAGACGTTCCACTGGTAGGTGATTTTCATTTCAATGGACATAAACTCTTACACAAATATCCAGAGTGTGCCGAGGCATTAGCCAAATATCGGATCAATCCCGGTAATGTGGGTCGCGGTGCCAATCGGGATGAAAAGTTTGCCTCCATGATTGAGCTGGCGTGTCGTTATGATAAGGCGGTTCGTATTGGCGTTAACTGGGGCAGTATGGATCAGGAGCTGGTGGTGCGGATGATGGATGAGAATGCCAGATCCCCACAGCCACGGGACAATAACCAGGTGACGCAGGAGATCATGGTTGTTTCTGCCCTGGATAATGCCAGGCGAGCTGAGGAGCTGGGTCTTGGTCGTGATCGTATTATTCTCTCCTGTAAGATGAGTGGTGTGCAGGATCTGATCGGTGTCTATCGTGAGCTTGCCAGTCGTTGCGATTATGCCTTGCATCTGGGTTTGACCGAAGCCGGAATGGGTTCAAAGGGCATAGTTGCATCGACTGCCGCCCTGGCTATCCTGTTACAGGAAGGGATTGGCGATACCATCCGTATCTCCCTGACGCCTGAGCCGGGTGGCGCCCGGACCCAGGAGGTGCAAGTCGCGCAAGAGATTCTGCAATCCATGGGATTACGCTCATTTACCCCGATGGTGATTGCCTGCCCCGGTTGTGGTCGAACCAGCAGTGTGTTTTTCCAGCAATTGGCGCAAGAGATTCAACAATACCTGCGCAACCAGATGCCGCTATGGCGGGATAGTTATCCTGGTGTTGAAGCGATGAATGTCGCCGTGATGGGGTGTGTGGTGAACGGGCCGGGTGAGAGTAAGCATGCCAATATTGGCATTAGTCTTCCTGGTAGTGGTGAGAGCCCCGTGGCCCCCGTCTATGAAGATGGAGAAAAGACCGTCACGCTGAAGGGTGATCATATTGCTCAGGAATTTCAGGCACTGGTTGAGCGGTATGTTGAGCGGCATTATGGTCAAGCATAAAGCGTGACTCTTTACAGCTTATCAGCTTGATGGCTCTGTCATACCACCCTGCGCTACTCATAAATCAGGGGAGCCGCAAAGCTTACTCATGCTCAAACAGTTGCGACTCAGATCCCGTTTCTTCCGTTGCTCGGTGGTAAGGAAGTCGCAGCAGGTGTTGTACCGCAATAGTCCAGCACAGCAGTCTATTTCTGTGATGCCCTGGCAGAATTATCGCGGATAATCAGGTTACTGTTTGTTTGAGTCTTCCATTAAACGTATGAATTCCGGGTGCTGCAGAAAGAGTTGCCGCCCGGCACTGATAAGCTTTTTCGCGCCATTCTCGGGAAGGTTAAAATCAGTCGGTATACTGGAGAGTGGTTTCCCTTCCAGTGTTTCGAAACTATCTTCAAGATTGATGTCAATAAAGTAGAGTTCGATCTTGCAGTCGAGGCCTTTCTGGCAATCACCCGCA
Source organism: Sedimenticola sp. (assembly GCA_026196795.1). GTDB lineage: Bacteria > Pseudomonadota > Gammaproteobacteria > Chromatiales > Chromatiaceae > Sedimenticola. The sequence continues at coordinate 4,553 of JAPHUE010000208.1, read as the reverse complement.
CGGTTACTGTTCTGCGACCAGTCGGTCATTTGGTTGTGCAGAAAATCTTTTGTTTCAAAATTATAATTACGTAATGGGGTCGTGCTGGCCGCATTAATGATTACTGCTTGAGGTGGATGGTCAGGTTTTTTTTCCCATTCTGAGGGGAGGCCGGCGGCGGCATCGATTTCGATCAGGACAATCCGCTGAACACCGTCCAGTTCGTGGTGTTTTAAGGCATTTTCAATGCCGTCGTTAATAATGATCTGATCAATAATGGCTCTGAGTCCAAGGTTATCAGATAGACCACCATCAAGCAGATGGATATAGGGGTGATCGACCTGATTCAGATAGCGCTTCCATGTTCTGGCTAATCGGTGACGGCGTGGATTAACGACTTTTTCTGTCAAGCCCTGCTGAACCCACTTTGGGGTAGTGTGGTTACAGTTTCCTGACCGATTCTTCATCGTGATGGGAGTGAAAATTAACGGTACAGCACTGGAGGCGGCTACCGCCCGGGCAACGGGAAATTGTTCGCTGTCTGAGCATATGAAGGAGAAGATTTCCGGGGTGAAGCCAAAGCGGCTTCCCTTGAAAAGATCGGTCGCATTGATTATGACGATAGGACCCTGTTCGTCGAATAGTTCACTGAGTGGACGATCGCCATAGAGTTTCTCTCTGAAATACTCATCCAGTACATCACCAGAACCGAAGGTGGTTGAGGAGAGTCTTGAAAGATTTTCCAGAGAGAGCATACGTTGGCGCATCTCATTTCTAACGTCTCGCTCAAGAAAATTAGATTGGAAATCCCAGAACAGGCGGTCACCATGCAGCCCATAGTAAGCCGCAATAATGCTGCCACCTGAAACGGCCGAAATCATGTTCACCTTGTCCAGTAAAGAGGGTGAGCCAGGGTTGTCGGAAACCGGTGTGGTCCAGAGGGCCTCCAGGACACCATAGGCAAAGGCCGAGGCCCGGCTGCCACCACCAGAAATAGTCAATATCAGCAGGGTTGATTCCGGCGGTTGTGGTTGTGTAACAGGTCGTGCGGTTACTAATGGTGGGTTGTCAGGAAATCGGGCCGTACTGGCACAACCGCTGAGCAGCAATAAAGTGAGGATGATACTGGATATTTTCAGGCTACGGTGCATCTGAGAAACAGGATTGGGAAAAGGTAACATCCAGTTTACATCAATATCCAGTTTCTGACTTTTATATCAATTCGGCCTCATGCTTTTCACGACAGATTGATTTGGCCCAGTTCTCCATCGCAGTATTTGCGACAGGCATGGGTGCTTCCATAAAGGTTATGAAAAAACTATTTTGCAGTTCAGCAATCCCGATTGAGCGGGGTCTGACGGCCATTACTTCGGGTGTGGGGAGCGCGAAGCCAAAGCAGAATAGGATATTACAAGCCGCCTTGATCTCTTCGCTAATCTGACCATTGGGCAGTTGCGATGTGTGACTATAGTGGTCGAAGGTGGCGATGTACTTTGCTGCAGGATCGGCCTCTATCAGGTTTTTGAAATGCTCGACGATTTCGTCCACACTTGTGAGGTCGGTTTCTGGCTTTTCAATCTCCAGCGAGAACAGAGAGAACTCTTCCCGCGTGAGGGACTGCTGCATGGTTGACTCCTGAGGGACCTTCCATTATCCCCAACACTGTTAAATCGATCTTTATTGAGCTTACGAATTCAATAACAGTGCTGCATTGAAAAATATCAATCCAGTAAACGATATCGGTCAGTTATCAGCAATAAATTCCAGATTGGGTATATCCAGCAGGTATTTGTTGGGTTCCGTTTCTACCAGCAGACTCTTGCGCTTGAATTCTGCAATGGTGCGACTGGTTGTCTCGGTGGTGATGCCCAGCATGGCGCCCATATCCTCACGCGGAAACAGTTCGCATTCGCTGGACTCCTGGTTTCGCACAAGACGCAATAGGAGGCGCGCGACACGCTGTTTAGCTGAGCCCGTTGATAGCTCGGTTAGCCAGGCATCGGCCTCTTCCAGTGCGCGTTGCCAGCGATTTAGCAGCTCCTGGTGTAACTTTGGATTGGTTTTTGAGAGTGCCTGAACCACACTGACAGGCAGACTACAGGCCTGGGTGGGGTGAAGCACAACCGCGTCATGTTTGTACGGTTGTCCCAGAAGGGCTTCCAGTCCGGTTACATCGGTAGAGCGTATCAATCTAACAATCCGCTGTGTGCCATCAGGCAGATATTGTATTAGTTTTAGTACGCCACTTCTGATGGTATAGAGGCGGTCTCCTTTGTCTCCTGAGCGGTAGAGTGTCGAGCCGGCAGGCAGGGTGTACAGATCGATGGGTTGATGTATTTTATCAAAGTCATCCTCTTCCAGCCCGGCAAACAGCACTGAATTTCTCAGTGTACAGCTGATGCAGTCGGCAATGCCTTCCCAGGCTTCTTTATCAGAGAGGTTTTTCATCAATAATTCTCAATTTTCTGCAGAATACTCTCGTGCAATGGATCCGACAGCAACATAGGGACCAGATTTAATACCCTCCCACAATTCTGTGGGAGGGTATTTGGCTTAGCCAACCTTTGGCAGGTGGGCCAGAGACTCCTTGATCGCCTCTTCAGGGTAGTCATAGTCTTCCAGTTCACCAGCGAAGAAGCGGTCATACGAGGTCATATCAAAGTGACCATGGCCTGACAGATTGAACAGCAGTGTCTTTGCCTCACCCGTCTCGGCACAGTGTCTTGCTTCACGGATCGTGGCGGCGATGGCGTGTGTGGACTCAGGCGCAGGGACAATACCTTCACTCTTGGCAAATAGAACACCCGCCTCGAATGTTTCTGTCTGTGGTACCGCCATAGCGCTGAGCAAACCCTCATTATAGAGTTGGCTGATCAGGGCTGAGTCACCATGATAGCGGAGACCGCCGGCATGGATGCCTGGGGGCATGAAGTCATGACCCAGGGTATACATTTTCATCAGCGGGGTCAGGCCGATCGCATCACCGAAATCGTAGGCGTAGGTGCCTTTGGTGAGGGTTGGGCAAGAGGTGGGCTCTACGGCAACCAGGTCGATCTTTTTCCCTGCCGCCTTATCGGCGAAGAACGGGAAGGCAATTCCGCCAAAGTTGGAGCCGCCTCCACAAGGGGCGAAAATCATATCCGGATATTCACCGACCATGGCCAGCTGTTTTTTCGCCTCTTCACCGATGATGGTTTGGTGCAAAAGAACGTGATTAAGGACTGAACCCAGAGCATAATTTGTATCGGGATTATTAGCGGCAATTTCCACCGCCTCCGAAATTGCAATACCCAATGAGCCCTCACTGTTGGGGTCTTTGGCCAGAATTGAGCGGCCAGATTCGGTCAGGTTGGTTGGACTGGCATGTACATCAGCGCCCCAGGTGCGCATCATGGTGCGACGATACGGTTTTTGGCCATAACTGACCTTGACCATGAACACCTCAACTTCCAGGCCAAACATCTGGCCGGCCAGCGCAATGGAACAACCCCATTGACCGGCTCCTGTCTCGGTAGTCAGTTTCTTAATGCCTGCCTGCTTGTTGTAGTACGCTTGAGCGACAGCTGTATTCGGCTTGTGTGAACCTGCAGGACTGACAGACTCATTCTTATAGAAAATCTTCGCCGGGGTGTTCAGCATCTTCTCCAGGCGATGGGCCCGGTAGAGGGGGGAGGGGCGCCAGAGACGTAGCACCTCACGTACTTCATCCGGAATTTTGATCCAGCGTTCACCGCTCATCTCCTGTTTGATCAATTCCTCAGGAAATATGGCGGCCAATGCATCAGGGCCAACCGGATTACCATCAGGACCCAGAGGTGGGGTAGGTGGATTTGGCATGTCGGCAATGACGTTATACCAGTGAGTAGGCATCTCGGATTCTTTAAGTAGAATCTTAGTCTTCATCTCAAGGCTTCTCCCGTGTGCTTTAGTTGTATTGCTCTGTATTTATGTAGGTTGGCCTCAAGCGGCCACTCCCACAATCTTCACATATAAGACCTGTCTTATGCCACCTATTTAGCCCCGGATTGCCTCGATTGTGGGTGTGATTGGTTTCTTTTGTAAATAATGTACCGGCTTGAGCGGGAATAAAGGAGAGGTTTGCCTGAAACTGATCCTGATGCTTCAGCGTAACCTGAGGTACAATCGGCGCCCTTAAGTTAATTGTGTAATGGGTGACTCATGGCGCTGATCAATCTGCGCAAAATACAGCTCGGCTTTGGTGGTCCGGCTCTGCTGGATGGTCTGGATCTCGCGATAGACCGGGGAGAGCGGATCTGCCTGGTGGGGCGAAATGGCGCGGGTAAATCCACGCTGATGAAACTGCTGGCGGGAGAGCTGCAGGCGGATGATGGTGAGTTTTCTATACAACAGGGAGCGGTTATTACGCGTTTAACCCAGGAAGTTCCCGATGGCATCAGTGGGACCGTGTTTGATGTAGTAGCTACCGGGCTGGGTGAACTGGGTGATCTGGTGCGTCGTTTCCATCATATTGTTCACCTGCTAGAGACCGACAGTAGCGAGAAGCTAATGGAGCAGTTGTCTCGGGTTCAGCATGACCTGGAGGCCGCTGATGG
>JAPHUE010000105.1 GCA_026196795.1 Sedimenticola sp. | reverse complement strand
GATGATATCAATGAGCGGATTTCCGCACTGCTGGATAATGAGCTTGACTCAAAGCTCGCCCAACCCACCCTGGATAGCCTTCAGGCTGACGATGAGCTTCGGAAAAAGTGGGATCGTTATCATCTGATTGGCGATGCCATGCGCGGTGAAGCCGTCAGATTATCAGCGGAATCAATTGCCGACAGGGTCCGGAATCAGATAGACAGGGATCATCTGACAATACCCCATGATCAACCCATTCCGATAAAAAGCGGCGTGAATTTTCGCTCTCGTTGGTTCAGGACTGCGGGTGGGGCCATGTTAGCGGCATCCGTCGCCGCAATCACTGTAATGGCGTTTCCGCAATTAACGGGAACCCCATCTGATTCAGGGCCACAACTAGTCGTAGAAAACACACCTCCCCAAACCCAGGCTCCTTATCTGATCCAATCCAGCTCCCGCTGGAAAAATTTGTCAGAACCGAAAGTTGAATCAAAACTTAATCGTTACTTGATTGATCACAATGAGTACGTGGCTCCGGGTGGTATAGGTGTCATTCCCTATACCAGTTTTGTTAGCTACGATACTGATAGATAGTGCCTATGAGCGTATATCGTATTAGCGTCTTTCTATTATTGGTGGTCAGTGCCACAACTGGTCTTGCCGATAACCAAGGTGAAGATGTTCGAGTCTGGCTACAGAGAATGGTGAATGCGGTTCATTCACTTAGCTACGAAGGCACGTTTGTTTTCTTACATAATGACCAGCTTGAGAGCATGCGGATAGTACATACGGCTGATCAGGCTGGTGAAAAAGAGCGTCTTATCTCACTTAATGGGGTGGCACGGGAGGTATTTCGAGATAATGCCTCTGTAACCTGTATTGCACCAGATGTGAAATCCATATCTATTGGTAAGCGTGTAACAGGTGAAGGTTTCCGGGCAATTTTTTCAGTCGATATAAGTCAACTTGAAAATCTGTATGATTTTCATCTGCTAGGCCAGGAGCGGGTGGCTGGGCGCCCGGCTCGAGTTGTTGCCATCATGCCGCGTGATAATTATCGCTATGGGTATCGTGTCTATCTCGATATTGAGAACGCTTTACCGCTTAAAACAGATATGCTTGATGTATCAGGCAAAGCTGTCTCTCAGTTAATGTTTACGCAGTTACAGGTTCACTCCAGTAGCAGGGATATATCTGATATTTCACTTGATGGAAAAGAGCACTACGATTGGGTTCAGCAAAAACCCCGTCAAGCTGTTACTTCTTCCAGTGCTACTCCCTGGTCTTTTAGCGACCTGCCAAAAGGTTTCGCTATCACGCTGCATTCAAAAAGAAACGCTGATCAGAGTGATGGCAGTATTGATCATTTCGTCCTATCTGATGGTCTGGCTTCGTTGTCTGTATATATTGAGGAGGCCCTTGATGAAGGCCTGCGCGGTAGTTCGGCGATGGGAACCATAAATGCTTTTGGTAGTGAGACTGGCGGCTTTAGTGTCACTGCGGTAGGTGAGGTTCCTGCCGTTACGGTTGAGCGAATTGCTCGCTCCATACGGATAAACGAACAATAACAATGATAGAAGAGAGTGCCATTGTCAAAGCTACCCATGGGAAGTTTGCACAAGTAGAGACACAGCGACAGACGAGCTGCGGTAGTTGTGAGGCAAAAAGCAGTTGTGGTACTTCCGCATTAGCAAAGGTGTTTGGTAATCGGCGTAATATTGTTGAGGTGCTTAATCCCATAGGGGCTGTCCCTGGAGATCGGGTCGTTGTTGGGCTGGATGAATCAGTACTTACTCGCGTCTCATTTCTTTTTTATATCTTTCCGCTTGTTGCGCTATTCATGGGTGCGCTCTTTGGGCAGTGGTTAGCTGAACTATTAAAATATCAATCTACGGAACCACTCTCAATTATTTGCGGTCTACTGGGTCTGGCAAGTGGACTTTACGGGTTGAAACGGTTTGTCGGCCGGAATCAGCATAACAGTTCATTTCAGGCGGTCATACTCAGACGGGCTAGTAGTATCCAGTTTGTTGATGGAATTCACTAGAAACATCTGTAACAGATTACAGGAGCATTTCATGAAAGCTTTGTTGTCAAAAAGCAGCATTATTCACTATTCAGTTATTCTATCGCTGCTCTTTATTTCGTCCGTAACTCAGGCGCGATCACTGCCTGATTTTACAGAACTGGTAGAAGCCCATAGCCCTTCTGTTGTCAATATCAGTACCAAGCAGCACAAGACGACAACGCGTAATAAGTTCAACAGAGAGTTTCAGATGCCGGATCTTCCTGAAGGAAGTCCGCTCAATGAGTTTTTTCGCCATTTCTTTGGCGAAGGCGGAGGGCCACAGCAGGAGCCGCGTGAGTTTGATGCTCGTTCACTGGGGTCGGGTTTTATTATCTCAGAAGATGGCTACATCATGACCAATTTTCACGTGGTGAATGAAGCGGACGAGATCCTGGTCCGACTGAGTGATCGACGTGAATATATCGCCAAGCTGATTGGCAGTGATAAAACAAGTGATGTGGCATTGCTCAAGATAGATGCCAAGGATTTGCCTAAAGTAAAAATCGGTAAGACCAGTGATCTGAAAGTGGGCGAATGGGTATTGGCCATCGGTTCACCTTTCGGTTTCGATCACTCTGTAACGGCTGGTATTGTTAGTGCAAAGGGACGCAGTTTGCCAAATGAAAACTATGTGCCCTTCATTCAGACTGACGTGGCGATCAATCCAGGAAATTCGGGTGGGCCGTTGTTTAATCTGGATGGTGAGGTAGTAGGAATCAACTCACAAATATACAGTCGAACGGGCGGCTTTATGGGGCTCTCTTTTGCCATACCCATAGATTTGGCGATGAATGTTGTCGATCAGCTAAGAGATAGTGGTCATGTGCGGCGCGGCTGGCTGGGCGTAATGATTCAGGATGTAACACGTGAGTTAGCAGAATCCTTTGGTATGAAACACCCTTATGGTGCTTTGGTCGCTCGGGTGATGCCGGACAGCCCTTCAGAAAAAGCCGGCATTGAAGCAGGGGATGTGATTCTTAAATACAATGGAACCAAGTTGGAAAGCTCTTCCATGCTGCAACATTTGGTGGGTGCTAGTCGTATTGATAAACCCGCTGAGTTGGAAATTTTACGCAACGGTGATCGGAAAACGGTATTCGTAAACATTGGGGAACTGAAGGGTGATTTGGCCAGTGAGGATAACCGCTCACGGCTAAAGCAGAATGTGGCCTTGCTTGGAATTAATGTTGTTGAACTGAGTGATGATATAAGAGATCAGCATAAGCTTGAGGGAGTCAAAGGCGTCTTCGTTGAGTCTGTTGCTCCTGGTGCGGCTAAGAGTGCAGGTATTGAACCGGGTGATGTTATTCAGATGATCAATCGGGTTCGTGTAGCAAATCTGAGCGATTTCATGAAAGCGGTAAAAGATCTACCCAAGGGTGGAAACATTGCGGTGCTGATTCACCGTGCAACGGGTAGCCGTTTTATTGCGCTGCAAGTACCTAAAGAGTAAGTGAATTGGTTAATGCGTTGACTTTCTATTACCGTGACGGGTGCCACCTCTGTGAAGATATGTGGCATCAGTTACGGGAGATTCAGGAGCAGCGGTCATTTGGGATTCAGTTTGAAAATATTGACATGGATCCTGACTTGAAGGAGCGGTATGGCCTGCTCATCCCGGTGCTTGCGGCTGGGGAGAAGGTGATCTGCAACTATTACCTGGACCCTGTCGCACTGGAAAAACACCTGGATCAGATAGATGCATAGTGTATGAGGCTATTTGAGTAACGTCTAAACTGGGGTATCATGTAGGCTTGGTTATAATAGAAGCACCCGTTGCATATATAACGGAACTTTTTGTAATAAAAGTTCCGTTTTTTTAGTTACTTACAAGGTAAATTTAAAGTTTATTCTTTAGTAACTCTTTTCAAGGCTCATTGCGCAGTAATCAATTCATGACAGATCTTCAGCATATCCGTAATTTCTCCATTATTGCCCATATTGACCATGGCAAATCCACGATAGCGGATCGCTTTATCCATCTCTGTGGCGGGCTCACGGATCGTGAAATGGCTGAGCAGGTGCTCGATTCAATGGATATTGAACGTGAGCGAGGGATAACCATTAAGGCTCAGAGTGTCACACTCAACTATACAGCCCCGAATGGTGAGACCTACCAGCTCAATTTTATTGATACACCTGGTCACGTAGATTTTTCCTATGAAGTCTCCAGGTCATTGGCTGCCTGTGAGGGTGCGCTACTCGTGGTCGATGCTGCGCAGGGGGTCGAAGCCCAAAGTGTAGCAAACTGCTACACCGCAATTGAGCAGGGACTTGAAGTGCTTCCCGTGCTGAACAAGATCGACCTGCCTGCCGCTGAGCCGGACAGGGTAATTACAGAAATTGAAGAGATTATTGGCCTCGATGCACATAATTCTATTCGCGTGAGTGCCAAGACAGGTGTTGGTATCCCTGAATTGCTTGCTCAATTGGTTGATTTTGTTCCTCCACCTGTAGGAGACGAAAACAAGCCACTGCAGGCACTTATAATTGATTCCTGGTTTGATTCCTATGTGGGTGTCATTTCGCTGATACGAGTGATGAATGGCCGAATCAAGCCTAAAGATAAAATGCTGATTATGTCTTCAGGCCGGACATTTCAGGTCGAGAAAGTGGGTGTGTTTACCCCCAAGCGTGAAAACAGAACCAGCTTGGGCCCAGGTGAAGTCGGTTTTGTTATTGCCGGCATCAAGGAGATCAATGGTGCGCCTGTAGGTGACACATTGACCTTAGCGGATAATAAAGCCGATAAACCTTTACCGGGCTTTGCTGAAATGCGTCCACGTGTCTTTTCTGGACTCTATCCGGTTAGCTCCGATGATTATGAGAATTTCCGTGATGCGTTACAGAAGTTAAAACTGAATGATGCTGCATTGCATTATGAGCCAGAAACTTCACAAGCACTTGGATTTGGCTTCCGTTGCGGCTTTCTCGGTATGCTGCATATGGAGATTGTGCAGGAGCGTCTTGAGCGTGAGTATGATCTCGATCTGATCACGACTGCCCCAACCGTTATATATGAAGTGGCAAAAACGGATGGTTCGATAGAGATGGTGGATAATCCCGCTAATCTTCCGGCCCCCAATCTGATAGACGAAATTCGAGAGCCGATTATTGAGGCGCACATATTAGTGCCACAAGCCCATCTGGGTAATGTGATTACGCTTTGTATAGAAAAACGCGGAGTCCAGAAAAATCTACAGTATCTGGCTGGGCAGGTTCAGGTAACCTATGAGTTACCGATGAATGAGGTCGTTTTAGACTTCTTTGATCGTCTCAAATCAGTTAGTCGAGGCTACGCTTCGTTTGAATATGAATTCAAGCGTTTTCAAGTGGCGAATTTGGTTAAACTGGATATCTTGATTAACGGTGAGCATGTTGATGCATTGTCTCTGATTGTTCACAGGGATAACTGTGAAGGGCGTGGGCGCGATATCACGGCCAAGATGAAAGAACTGATACCCCGGCAGATGTTTGAGGTGGCGATTCAGGCTGCAATCGGGAGTAAAATTATTGCCCGCACCACGGTAAAGGCACTTCGAAAAAATGTTATTGCAAAGTGTTACGGGGGAGATATTTCCCGTAAACGAAAATTGCTCGAGAAACAGAAGGCCGGCAAAAAGCGAATGAAGCAAGTTGGGCGGGTCGAAATCCCTCAAGATGCTTTCCTCGCCGTTTTACGGGTTGGCAAGGATAATTAATAATATGCGAAGAATGCTTACGGCTTGCCCGAAAGTAGCTCTGCATTTGGTCGGAATAGCCTATGAATTTTGATTTCCCACTTTTTCTTGTCATCGCTACCTTTATTACCGGGTTTGTGTGGCTAATAGATGCACTTTTTTTTGCTCCCAAGCGGCAGCACAAAAAAATAGATGGTGAAAAAGCCAAAGAACCGTTATTAGTAGAGTACTCGCGTTCTTTTTTTCCCGTAATTCTGGCGGTTTTGGTGCTTCGTTCTTTTGTTGTCGAGCCCTTTCGAATTCCATCCGGCTCAATGATGCCAACTCTGCTGGTCGGTGATTTTATTCTGGTGAATAAGTTTTCATACGGTATAAGACTTCCCGTACTGAATAAAAAGGTGATCGAAATTGATCTGCCTGAACGAGGCGATGTTTTTGTATTCAAATATCCTCAAAACCCCCGGGTGGACTATATTAAAAGAGTGGTAGGTATACCCGGTGATGTCATCAGTTATGGTAACAAGACGCTTTATGTGAATGGCGAGGCACAGTCTCAGCAACATATCAGTGTCTATACGGGGATAGGCAGTGGCGTCAGAGAGACTGGCGCACTGAACAACCTGGAACAACTTGGCGATGTAGAACATGAGATCCTGATCAACCCCATGGCCCCCGATTTTGGTTATGGTTGTCAGGTCTTGATGCGAGGGCCGCTCACCGTGCCTGAAGGACACTATTTCGCCATGGGTGATAATCGAGATAACAGTAATGACAGTCGTTGCTGGGGTTTGGTGCCTGAAAACCTGCTGGTAGGCAAGGCGTTTGCCATCTGGATGAGCTGGGACTCTAATCGCCCGGATTTCCCAATTACCTGGGATCGTCTGGGTAATGGGATTGATTGATCAATAGTTACGAACCGAAATAATAAACAGGGGGAGAGATGTACGGATTACATTCAAAACAAAAAGGTATGACACTCACCGGTTGGATGACAGTGATTGCTCTGGTGATCTTTTTTGCGTTGCTGGGCCTGCGTATTATTCCGATCTATCTGGAAAATCTCACTGTTAAGGATGTTGTAGAGGCATTGGAAGAGGAACCTTTGATTACCAAGCGCTCAACGCGTGATGTTAAAAAGATGATTATGAAAAGATTGGATATCAATGGCGTTTATGATCTTCAAAGTGAACATGTTACGGTAAAGAAGAGTCCGGGTGTAATGACCGTCGACATCAACTATACGGTACAGAAAAAGCTGGTTGGAAACATGGAGCTACTAATTACTTTTGCCGAACATAAGGAGCTGGTTTCAAATTGAGAGAACCGCTAGAACGTTTGTGCCGTTCTATCGGCTATGAATTTAATAATCAGGGATTGGCCGATACGGCACTGACTCACCGTAGTGCTGGTAGTATTAATAATGAGCGTCTCGAATTTTTGGGAGATGCCATTCTTGGGTTTGTTATTGCAGATTACCTCTTTGCACACTTTCCTGATGCGGCAGAAGGTGAATTGAGTCGGCTCAGGGCGGGACTTGTTAAAGGTGACTCGTTAGCACAAATCGCCAGAGAATTGGAGTTGGGTCAGTACCTCAACCTGGGACCGGGTGAACTCAGGAGTGGTGGTCATTCACGAAGTTCAATATTGGCTGATGCGGTCGAGGCACTGTTTGCTGCAATCTATCTTGACGGGGGATATGAAAGTGCCCGTCAGATCATACTCAACCTGTTTGATAAAAAACTTTCAGGGCTCTCAAAAAAATCACAACAGAAAGACCCTAAAACACGACTTCAGGAAACGCTGCAGTCAAAGAAACTTCCGCTTCCTGTCTATACTATAGACAGTATTACCGGTGAGCAGCATGACCAATGCTTTACGGTGAGCTGTCAGGTAGAGGCACTTGATTTAACGAGTGAAGGACACGGAACCAGTAGGCGTAAAGCTGAGCAAGATGCGGCTAATCAATTTCTGAGGCTACTCGAAAATGTCTGATGTACAAACCAGCCACTGTGGCTATTGCGCCATTGTTGGGCGGCCTAATGTAGGGAAATCCACCTTGCTCAATCGTTTGATTGGACAGAAACTGGCCATTACCTCACACAAGCCACAAACAACTCGACATAGCATTCTCGGTGTAAAAACCACAGATGAGGGGCAAATCATTTATGTAGACACGCCGGGCCTGCATAAACGGGGCGACCATGCCATGAATCGCTATCTGAATCGGACGGCACGTTCAGCACTTGCTGATGTTGATATGATTCTGTTTGTTGTGGAGGCGCTGCGCTGGACAGATGAAGACCAAGCTGTCCTGAATACGATTTCTCGTCTTGATATTCCTGTATTGTTACTGGTCAATAAAGTTGACACCGTCAAAAATAAAGAAGAACTCCTCCCATTTCTTGAAGTCACCGCAAATCGCTTTAATTTCCAGTCTGTGATTCCGCTCTCTGCCAGAAAAGGTGACAATATTTTATCTTTGGAGAAGCAGGTCATAACGGCCATGCCTGAGGGTACGGCTTACTTTCCGGAAGATCAGCTTACGGATCGATCTGAGCGTTTTTTTGCAGCTGAATTGGTTCGGGAACAACTGACGCAGCGGTACGCAAAAGAGATACCTTACGCATTAACTGTTGAAATAGAGAAGTTTGAACAAGAGGGTAATCTCTATCGGATTCATGCCCTGATCTGGGTTGAGCGTGAAGGGCAGAAGAATATTATTATTGGCTCAAAAGGCGAAGCTTTGAAAGCCGTTGGGACCCAGGCAAGAATCGAAATGGAAAAGTTCTTCGATAAAAAGGTATTCTTACAGTTATGGGTGAAGGTTAAAAAAAGCTGGTCGAGTGATGAAAGTGCACTGTCACGGTTGGGTTATAGTGATTGAACAAGACGGGATCAAATCACCTATCACTGGCTTACCTGCTACATCGCAGGGACTATTCCAACAGTAGCCTGCTGGTTGAATGCCTAACTGAATCACAGGGACGGTTTCCTGCCATTGTAAAAGGTGTAAAAGGAAGGGGTAAGACTGCATCATCACTACTGCAACCCTTTGTGCCGTTGCAGATTAGCTGGAGTGGCAGGGGCGAGGTAAAAAACCTGGTTTTGTTTGAACAGGCCGGACATAACAAGCTACTTACTGGGAAATCGCTTTATTGTGGCTTCTATTTAAATGAGCTACTGATGCGACTTCTCCAGCGTAATGATCCGCACGAACAACTTTTCCATCTTTATGCCAGCCAACTTAGACTCTTATCCGAACAGGGTATAGATGAAGCCGCGTTACGGTATTTTGAACTGGATTTATTAGATGAGCTAGGCTACGGCATTGATCTCAATATGGATGCTGACGACCAATACCCAATTGATGATCAGCGTTGCTATCAGTTTATACCTGAGCGGGGACTGCTCCCGACTACTGCCGATAATGAATATGCCATCAGTGGCAAGACACTGCTATCATTGAGCGAACGCAATTTATCCCTACCTGTGCAGTTGCGGGAAGCACGTCTACTGCTCAGAACCATTCTTGGCTTCTACCTAGGGGAGAAGCCATTGAAAAGCCGAGAGCTTTTCCGTTATGCCTATCAGAAGCAGTGAAACGCTGCGAAAATATTAGAATATTAATAGCATGAAGACGAACATGAAAAAATTACTGGGTGTAAATATTGATCATATCGCTACTTTGCGGCAGCAAAGAGGAACGCGCTATCCAGAGCCACTTCAAGCGGCCTTAATTGCAGAACAAGCTGGAGCTGATCTGATCACAGTCCATTTACGCGAAGATCGCCGACACATACAAGACCGGGATGTCAATCTCTTGATCGATACACTTCAGACCCGGATGAATCTGGAAATGGCCGCAACTCAGGAGATGCTAGCCATTGCAAAAAGAATTGGCCCGACAGATTGCTGCATAGTCCCAGAGCGTCGTGAAGAGCTGACCACTGAAGGTGGGCTCGATGTGGCCGGAAATAAAGATTATTTGCGGGATTATTGTTTAGAGCTGAATGAGGCTGGTATTAAGGTCTCTCTTTTTATTGATGCCGATGAGAAACAGTTGGAGGCCAGTAAAGCTATTGGTGTCCCCTCGGTTGAGATTCATACTGGCCATTATGCTGATTCGGCGAACAGTCTGGCACGTGATAAAGCCTTACATCAGATACAAAATGCGGTTGAATTTGGGGCTAATCTTGGTCTGCAAATGAATGCAGGTCATGGTCTCGATTATCACAATGTCCTACCCATTGCAGCAATCCCAATGATTCAAGAACTTAACATTGGGCATTCTATTATTTCTAGAGCGGTTATTACAGGGCTTGATTCCGCAGTTAGAGAGATGAAGCGACTAATAGAAATGGCTATATAAAACAATAAGTAAGCGCAATTATATAGAGTTTGTAAATTAGTAGGACAACTAATCACGATAACAGTTTAAGCTAAAGAGAATCTGGTCGATATAACATTTAACCCATCGGACTCTAGAATGAGAATCGATGCTGATAAATAGTACATGGATACAGGAAGCCCAGTTTCCTGGTCATTTGGTAACTCCAGATCAGATTCTACAGTGAAATCACTTGATCAACAGATAACATCATTTGTAAAACAGCCCATAGGACGATTACTCCTTCTTGGACTACTCTTTTGGACTGCATTGGTTGGTTATTCGTTAGATTGGAATATTACCAATCTCCAGAAAGAAAAAAATCAATTAGCCATCAGTGAAGCCAGAGCTAACTGGAACAAAGATCAAGCCTTTCGTCACTGGGCCAGTAAACACGGTGGTGTTTATGTTAAGCCGAATGAAAGAACCCCCCCAAATCCTTACCTTAGTCACCTAAAGGACAGAGATATCATCACGGGTAGTGGTGAAAAACTGACCTTGATGAATCCCGCCTATATGCTTCGGCAAATAACCTCTGAATTTGAGGATAGCTATGGGGTTAAGGGCAAAATAACGGGAAAAATAACGCTTAATCCCATAAACAAAGCCGATGAATGGGAACATTATGCGCTTGATCAGTTTGAGTCCTCCATGCTGACCGAAATAGTCGAGCTTGCAACGATTGATGGTCAGCCCTTCATGCGTTACATGAAGCCGATGTATATGACCAAAGGCTGTGAAAAGTGTCATGGGTTTCTCGGTTTTAAAGAGGGTGACTTGAGGGGTGGGGTGAGTGTGTCGATACCCATGACACACTATCTTGAAGCGGCGAAAGAAACTATTAATACAATGGTCATTACCCATAGTGCCGTGTGGGTGATTGGCATATTGGGTTTATTCGGTTTTGGTGTGTATGCCTCCCTCAGACAAACAGAGCAGGTAAGCCTTCTGGAAAAGCTTGAGCATAGTGCGCTTTATGATTCGCTAACAACACTGCCCAATCGCTTTCTTTTTGATGATCGGCTAAGCGTTGTAATGGCAAAGCAAAGCAGAGATAAGAAACGTCAATATGCTGTCTGTTTTGTCGATCTTGATCGATTTAAAAACCTCAATGACAGCTATGGACACTCTATCGGTGATCAATTACTTAAAGAGATGGCCTTACGGTTCAAGGCAATTCTAAGGCCATCAGATACTGTTGCAAGAATGGGCGGGGATGAATTTACCTTTCTAATTGATAATGTATCTAATCCGGAAGAGGTTTTGTTGATTACAAATAGAATATTGGACTCCGTAAAGGAGCCTTTTGTCTTAGCTGGTTATCAGATACAGATTGATGCCAGTATTGGTATCTGTTTTGGTCACTCAAAGTATAAGCAATCTGAAGATATTCTACGTGATGCTGATATTGCAATGTACAGGGCGAAGGCACTTGGAAAAGGGCGTGTAGATATTTTTGAACCTGAAATGCATGCCAAAGTAGAAAAAACTACTCGCATTGAACATGACTTGCATTCCGTATTAAGTCGTAATGAATTATCAATTCATTACCAACCAATTATTGATATCGAATCAATGACCATCAAAGGTTTTGAAGCATTGCTCCGATGGAATCATCCTGAGTTTGGTAACATACCACCGGATGAATTCATTCAGATTGCTGAGAGTTCAGACGTCATTCACCAAATTGGAGGCTGGGTTTTACTGACTGCTTGTAAACAAGTAGCTAGTTGGAATTCTTCGTTGGATCCTCAGGGTGATTTTTTTGTTTCAGTTAATCTGTCTGCGCGTCAAGTAAGTCACTCAAAAATCATTCATGTCGTTCGAGATATTCTTGAAAGCATCGGGTTTGCTCCTGAAAAATTGCATTGTGAAGTCACAGAGACACTTCTTATTACAGATCAGGAGACAACCCAGAAAAATATGGCTGGTCTTAAGGCGCTTGGTGTAAATTTAAGTGCGGATGATTTTGGGAAAGGCTATAGCTCATTAACATATCTGCAAAATTACTGCTTTGATATCATGAAAATTGATAAAGAGTTTGTTCATTCGATGGAGCCTGAAGGAAAAGGAAAGCGTCTGGTCAGTTCACTCGTTAAATTGGCAAGAGACTTCGATCTGTCTGTTATTGCAGAAGGCGTGGAGACTCAGAAACAACTGGACGTCTTATCAAAATTGGGCTGTCATTATGCCCAGGGATATTACCTCTGTCCTCCACAATCAGCTGCCGATATTCAGGTGCTATTTAATGCTGGCGCACATCGCAGCTTTGATAGCCTTCATGCACATAATCCCTATCTTAAAAAATCAGCTTGATCAGCTGTTATCTATTAGTGCCATGATATTCTTAATATCAAGATGCTTCTCAGCGGCATCGGCGAGTCTATCAATATCTGCTTCACGTAATGCCTCATAATCTGGTGTGTCAGGTGCCTCAAGCCCGGACCAGTCGAGTATGGCGTTACATGCCTCCTGCGATTCAAACAGGCCATGCAGGTAGGTGCCTGCTATTTGATTATCGACACTCACGGCACCATCGGTCCCCTGGTCTGTGAGTACCAGCGGACATTCAAGGGCATCGCCCTGACTAATCCCCATATGGATTTCATAGCCAGTAACGGCGGCTGAATTAAGTGACAAGTGGCCGCTTATCAAACGCAGTTGTTTCTCTTTTTCAAGCGTAGTCTCCATCGACAGAAGTCCAAGCCCAGGACTACTACCAGGGGTTCCCTCGATACCAAGTGGATCGTGTATGAACTCACCTAACATCTGAAAGCCACCGCAGATGCCTAGCACTTTCCCCCCATAACGCAGGTGTTTTGTGATTGCTTCTTGCCATTTACTTTGTCGAATGTAATCAAGATCGGCACGTACACTTTTTGAGCCTGGCATGATAATTAAATCAGCAGGAGGGATTGGTTTTCCAGGCCCGACCCATGTCACATCTACCTGTGGATGTAATGCAAGTGGATCGAGGTCTGTGTGGTTACTGGTTCTTTGTAACCAGGGTATGACAACACGCAGAGGTTTCTCAATTACGGGTTCTATTCCGGAGTTGGTCAGACTGTCTTCTGCTTCAAGATGCAAACCGGGCAAATAGGGCAGTACGCCTAATACCGGTTTTTTTGTATACGCTCCAAGCCAATCCAGCCCTGGTTGGAGGATACTCAAATCTCCCCGAAACTTGTTGATGATGAAACCCTTGATGCGGTTTTGCTCTGTAGATGAGAGTAGAGCAAGGGTACCAACGAGATGGGCAAAGACGCCGCCTTTATCAATATCAGCAATCAGGATAACAGGGCAGTCTACAGTTTCAGCAAAACCCATATTTGCCACATCATTATCCCGAAGATTGATTTCGGCGGGACTACCGGCGCCTTCCACGAGTATAACTTCGTACTGATCGCAAAGACGTTGATATGACTCAAGGATTGCCGGCATCACCCTTGGTTTATATTCATGATAGCCCCAGGCTTCCATATTGTTCTGTGCGGGAAGGCCCTGAACGATGACCTGACAGCCGGTATCTGTATTAGGCTTGAGTAGTACTGGGTTCATGTCAGTATGCGGCTCCAGGCAGGCGGCCTGGGCTTGTACGGCCTGGGCGCGACCAATCTCTCCTCCCTCGGGGGTGACTGCACTATTGAGCGCCATATTTTGTGGTTTGAAAGGGGCTACGGCCAGGCCCTGTCTATTCAGGACACGGCAGAGTGCAGCTACAAGAGTGCTCTTCCCAGCATCGGAAGTAGTGCCTTGCAGCATCATGGTTTTAGATCTGTTCATGGGTGGTTATTTAATCGTACGGTTGCGTTCGGTTTGTCTGTTGATAGCTTGTGAATAATGCACGGCGAAATGCTGAAGGAGTGCTAAGCTTCGTATTAAGTAACTAAATACTATCACAACCCGCTTGCTCTAAATATCTTGAAACCGGGAGAGGGTGAGATGCATGAAATCGCTATTATCGGCGCGGGTAGAATTGGCTCATCAATTGCCAAACTCTTATATAACAGCGGTGACTACACAATTCTCATTGCTGATCAGAATCGGCATGTACTCGAAGCGGCTAATCTACCCAGAAATATAGCTACAAAAGTCCTGGAGATAACGAGTGGAGCTGCACTCGATTCCTATATAGGAGAGTGTGAGGCAGTAGTCTCGGCCTGTGGATATGATATCAATCCGATTATCGCAGAAGCGGCGGCAAAGGCGGGGGTTGGCTATTTTGATTTAACAGAGGATATCGAAACCACCAATACTATTAAACAGATTGCGAAACAAGCCGTAGCCGGTCAGGTTTTTGTTCCCCAGTGCGGGTTGGCTCCGGGTTTTATCGGAATAATCGGTTTTCATATGGCGCAACAGTTTGATCAGTTGGATCATCTTAAATTGAGGGTGGGTGCACTTCCTGAATTCCCTACAAATAATTTGATGTATAACCTGACCTGGTCGACACAAGGTCTGATAAACGAATACTGTAATCCCTGTCATGCAATTCGTGCAGGAGAGTATGTTGAACTTACACCGTTAGAGGGACTCGAAACCTTTTCGCTGGACGGCACTTCCTATGAGGCATTCAACACCTCGGGTGGGCTGGGTACGCTGTGTGAGACACTACAGGGAAAGGTATCTGACCTTACCTATAAGACGATACGGTATAATGGACATCAGTACTTGATGAATTTCCTTATTAATGACCTGAAACTAGGTGAACAGCGGGAACTCCTTAAACAGATATTCGAAAAAGCTCTGGCAGTGACACGACAGGATGTTGTACTTATTCTGGTTACTGCAACGGGTATTATTGATGGAAAATTCATGCAGATCACAGATAGCAGAAAAATCTATCATTCTGATATAAATGATGAACATTGGGGAGCAATTCAGATCACGACTGCTTCCGGGCTTTGTACGCTGCTTGATCTATATTTTGAAAAAAAATTGCCGGATCACGGCTATGTAAAACAAGAACAAGTCTGTTTTGACGATTTTATAAACAATCGATTTGCAGCCTGTTTTCACCAAAGCACAAAGTAATCCTGACTTACTATTGGAATAGATACGATGATTAATCAGTTATTAAACCAACTGGATATCTACACCCACGCCAATCAGAGTGAAATTGCCGCTGTAATGGGAGGCAACACTCGTCTCAAGGGTGAAGGTGAAAAGCTTCAGGTGTACAGTCCCATTGACGGCTCTCCTGTGGCCACTATTAATATGGCCTCAAAAGCTCAAGTTGATCAAGCTATTCAACGGGCTTCTGAGGCTTTCATAAAGATTCGTACAATACCGGCACCCAAGCGAGGTGATTTTGTCCGTGTGTTGGGAAATCTATTTCGGGAACGAAAACTGCAGCTGGCGGAGCTGATTACACTTGAGTGTGGAAAAATACTTCAGGAGTCATTGGGTGAGGTTCAGGAGGTAATTGATATATGTGATTTCGCCGTCGGCCTCTCCAGGCAATTACACGGCTTAACCATTGTCAGTGAGCGCCCTAATCATAGAATGATGGAGCAGTGGCACCCATTAGGGCCAGTGGTCGTGATTAGTGCATTCAATTTTCCCATGGCTGTCTGGGCCTGGAATACAATGTTGGCTATTGTCTGTGGTGATACCGTGATATGGAAGCCATCTGAAAAGACACCGCTCTGTGCCTTGGCTTGTCAGCGGCTGATTGATGAGTCCCTTAACCATTTTCCTGAGTTCCCGTGCGCGCTTTCACAGGTTGTAGTCGGCGATTATTCGGTTGGTGAACAGTTATCAAGAGATTCTCGTATTCCATTGGTGTCCGCAACGGGGTCTGTGCCCATGGGTATAAAAGTGGCAAAGGCGGTATCAGCGCGACTGGGGCGGTCGTTGCTGGAGTTGGGTGGAAATAATGCCATGATCGTATCTGCTTCAGCCGAAATAGAGCTAGCCCTTAGAGCGATTGTATTTTCCGCCGTAGGGACATGCGGTCAGCGCTGCACCACGCTTAGGCGCCTGATTGTGCATGAACGCATTGCAGATGATCTTGCTGCTCGTCTAAAGGTGACTTATGAGGGGCTTCCTATTGGTGATCCGAACAACCCGGCCACACTCGTTGGTCCCTTGATTGATAGACAAGCCTTTAATTTGATGCAGAGTGCCATTACTGAGGCCAAGCAGGCAGGTGGTAGATTAATCTGTGGTGGTGAGCGTGTGATCTTTGCGGATAAAGAGAATGGGTTTTATGTCAGACCTGCCATAATCGAGATCGACAGCTTGGCTGATGTAGCAAAGCAAGAAACTTTTGCACCAATCCTCTATCTCATCCGTTATCATGTATTCAGTGATGCAATTGCAATTCATAATGCTGTGCCACAAGGCCTCTCGTCGGCTATCTTTACCACTGATTTGAGAGAGGCAGAGCTATTCCTTTCTGTGACTGGGTCTGATTGTGGGCTGGCGAATGTCAATATTGGCACCTCAGGCGCTGAAATAGGCGGCGCATTTGGAGGTGAAAAGGAGACCGGTGGTGGACGTGAATCAGGTAGTGATGCCTGGAAAAACTATATGCGCAGAACAACAAATACCATTAACTTCGGCAATGATATCCCTTTGGCACAAGGGATCACTTTTGGCTGATTTTAGAGGTCGAATAAGATACGTATATGGTAGACTCATCTCTCTGTGTGGCCATACGACACTATTTGAGCTACGCCCAAATAGTTACTTTAATTAGATTAATTCAGACTTTTATCAATGCTACCTTATTTAAAACGTATTGCAGTACATCGCTCCCCTTGGCTTCTGCTCGCAATGACGGCTTTATCTCTTGAATTGGCTGCACTCTATTTCCAGTATCAGATGAAACTGGACCCCTGCGTTCTCTGTGTTTATGAAAGAACGGCTGTCGCTGGTATTTTACTAGCGGGGTTATTTGCTGCGATCTATCCATCCCTGGTGTTAGTTCGATGGACTGCTATGCTTATCTGGGGAGGTAGTGCGGGGTGGGGGCTTTTTTTAGCATTAAAGCATACCGGGATTCAATTATTTCCTTCAGCTTCTAATACCTGTGATTTTGCTGCCAGTTATCCATCCTGGGCTAAATTAGATGAGTTGATACCCTGGCTGTTTCAACCGACGGGTTTCTGTGATGAGATTCAATGGCAATTCTTTGGCTATACCATGCCACAAACAATGATCGGTGTTTATGTGGTCTATCTTGCTACTCTCCTGGCAGTGGTCTGTGCGGAACTGTTCATTAAAAAGCGCATGATCTTCAGAAATTGAGAACAACCGCCTTAACGTAATCACCGTAACTGATCTTGATTTATTTATTGTTATAGATAGATGGTGTATTTCTCTTTAGCTGGCGATACATGCATGCCTTGTGGTATGGCACCTTGTTGCGCGAGTTGACTAAAGATAGAGTCTAACTGAGAGTCAGTTCTGGTTGGATCATGATGAGTGATGTGAACTTGGGAGATTTCTGCTTTCTCCGCTAGCCGTATGCTGCTTTCAAAGTAGCCATGTCCCCAGCCCACTTTATTTTTGAAGTACTCCTCTTTTGTGTACTGTGCATCTATGACAATACAGTCAACACCCCGAATGAAATCGATAATATGAGACTCTCTTTCTTCTATTAATCCCTGGAATTCTGCGTAATCGTCATCCTCAGGGTTATAAATATTGATGGGTGATTCGTTATCACCCGTAAAGAAAAACCGCTTACCATCGGCTTCTATGAGATAACCAAAATTCAATACGGGGTGATTGAGCAAGATACAGGTAACAGTGGCAGAGCCTACTGTTATTTTGTCGCCTTCCTGGAGTGAATTATAACTCAGTGTTGCCTTCAACTCGTTTTCACGAATTGGGAAATAACAGTATTCCATCTGCTGCGCAAGAATAGTTCGAAGATCTTTCATGTAGACGGGATCGAATGCCCCATAAAAATCAACTTTATTACCGGGTACAAAGAGCGGCGTAAAGAAAGGCAGTCCTTGAATGTGATCCCAATGAGTATGGGTAATAAATATAGAGCATGAAAGGGGGAGTTGGTCCATCATATCGAGACCTAACTGTCGTATACCTGTACCACCATCCAAAATAATTCGGTCACCGTTGTCTGTTACGACATCAATGCAAGTCGTGTTACCACCATAACGTACAGTGTCAGGACCAGGAGAAGGTATTGATCCACGTACACCATAAAATGTAATTTGCATTGAACGTCCTCTTTTTATAAAGACATGAAAGCTTTAATACGTTCCATCTCACCAGAGAAATCAGGAAGTGATTCAATAACCGTTTCGATTGGGCTGCCCAGCCATAGTTGTGTAGCCTCTGGAATGGCCTCGACAGCAGAAATACGATTCTCATCATCTTCCATCATTTTACTTAACTGATTTGCAATAAACACCGCATTTTCCATTGCAGAGGGATTATCAAGTAGGTCAATTTTGTGATGGTTTCTGATGCAACTTACCAGAGTTTCCGGAAATTGCCACTTTTCAACCAGTAATGCACTAGCCTCTGCATGATTGAAATCAAGTACTTGTTGTTCTGCCATATGTAGAGGGAGTGTCTCTGTCCGAGCGAGATCAATAGCCTGTTTATACTCAGATTTAACTAATTGAGCAGTTAGTATCACGCCTATGTCATGTAGCAACCCAGCGATATAGAAATTCGTCAGTTCGTTTTCTGGTATACCTTTTGAACGACCTATAAGTCTGGAAAGAACAGCCGTAGTCAGGCTATGGGTAAGAAAATGAGTTCGGCTGACGCCAGCTTGTGCCACTTTTGGCAGAATGCCTATTGTGGTAATGGCAATTGCAATATTCTTAATGGTGTTGCTGCCAACATAAACAACGGAGTGTTTTATGGAAGTGATTTTCTTCGAAAGTCCAAAGTACGCAGAATTAACCAGCTTCAATACTTTGAGTGTTATTATGGGATCACGCTCAATTATTGATACGAGCTCCTGTGTAGAATAATTTATGTCTGCACAAATCTCCATTACCCGCTGGGCGCTCTGGGGAAATGTCGGCATCTGTTCAACCAGGTGTTCAAGTTTTTCTTGATCTACACTCAATTTACTCACTCTTTGTGTTCATGTTAAAGCATTCAAAAGGTTGCATAGGGCTATGATTCAATGCTCGTATAATTATCAATCGCAAAGAGATCATTGCAGCAAACCGTGACGTCCTGTAATGCCGCTAAAATATCTGTTTCCGACTGCTGCCCTGCAAGCTGTTCTAATTTTTCTATGGCGAATTTGAGTGCGGGAACACCACAAACAGCACATGCACCATGTAATCGATGGGCGACCTCACCAAGCATGTTCCAGTCATTGTTTGAAAAATGGTGATTGAGTAAGTCCAACTGCTTTGGAAGATCAACCATAAAATTATTAAACATATCAACGGCTAGTTCTTCTCGATTACCCGTTATTCTCATAACTTCAGCCATATCGCGTACAGGTAATGTTCTATCTGTTACCGGGTCTGTCTCATTATTTTTAGTGATTGTCTGAATGGATGTGTTGCTTAATGGTTCTGTGCCGATAAGCGAGCTGATAACCCCCCACAATTTATTATCATCAATAGGCTTGGTAAGGTAGATATCTGCACCTGAAGATAATAGCTCATCGCGGTGCTCAGGAATAATATCTGCTGAAAGTGCAATGATTGGAGTTTGATCCGTACCCGACTCAATTTCACGAATGCGTCTTGTTGCCTCTTTACCGTCCATAATAGGCATGTGAACGTCTATTATTATAAGGTCAGGCCTTGCTTTATTATATTCCCGAAGGACTTCAATGCCATTTTCTGCTTCAACAATAGTGGCACCGGAAGACGTCAATATGGTCGAAATCAGCTGTAGATTAATCGGGTTATCATCAGCAATTATAAAACGTTTCCCTTTGAATGAAGGTGCGCTATCAGGAATAAGGGGTGTAAATTCAGAATCTGGGAAATCGGCGTATTGAAAAATATGCTCTAGCGTTCGTACTAAAACAGATTGACTTGTTGGCTTGGAAATACAGGGTGCATTAGCTAGTTCATGGATTGAATGAATTGATGTTAAATCTGAACTACTCAACAGAAGTAGCAGGTTATTTGGGTGAAATCGTCTAAGTAATTGTATTTTATCTGGCACAATGCCTGAATTAATTTCAGCCGAAGAAAAACCCGCTATAACTACATCTTGCTCCTGGATAATATTGGCCTCAAGATGTTGCCAGTTTCCTTCAGTAACGATCATGCCGAGACTTTCGAGTCGATGGATAATAGATAGCTGTGCAATGACATGCTGATCTATAATCATGCACTTTTTTGAGACTAGTAAGGAAGGATGTGCATCTTGTTTATTAATATTGTACTTGGGCAGTGCCAGACTTACACGAAAACAAGATCCCTTACCCTCTATACTCTCTAATGATATTCTCCCTTTCATGGATTCAGCAAGTTTCTTGCTAATGCTTAGACCTAAGCCGGTTCCACCATAGGTTTTACTGGTATTTTTATTGCCTTGTTGAAATGATGTGAACAGGTCCTTCTGGATATGGTCATTGATACCAATGCCGGTATCAGTGACTGAGAACTGGATGAAACAAGTATCATCTGTTTCATCCTCCAGCATGACGCGCACAATAATTTCGCCCTTATGTGTGAACTTAATTGCATTACCCACCAGGTTTACCAGTATCTGCCTGATGCGTGTTTCATCTCCAATCAAATGATCAGGCACATCAGAATAGATCAATAATACCAACTCTACCTGTTTGTCATGAGCTGTTGGCGCTAAAAGTGCAATGGGCTCTTCGAAGCAAGTGCGTATTTCTAATGGTGCATATTCTGGTTCAAGTTTTCCATATTCAAGTTTAGAAAAATCGAGAATAGTATTGATGATACTCAGCAATCCAGTGGCTGACTTCCCGATGGTTTCGGCAAGTTCATGTTGCTCCGCTGTTAGCTTAGTCTTCATTAATAAGTTGGAAAAACCAATGACGCCATTCATAGGTGTCCGTATTTCATGACTCATGCTGGCAAGAAACTCTGATTTTGCTTGGCTTGCCTTTAATGCACGTTTTCGAGCAAGGTCCAGCTCTACATTTTGAATTTCCAAAGCCTCCATTGTCTGTGTCAGATCAGCTGTGGCTCTATCAACCTGATGTTGCAAGATTTCTTGGGAGTGCTTCAGTTCCTTCGCCATAGCATTGAAACCTTCCTCCAGACTTCGTAATTCTCCTTTTGAATATTCCGGAACTGTTACAGAGAAATCTCCATGCTTCATTCGGATTACAGCTTGAGTCAGTTTCGAGAGTGGGCGAGTTATTTTATGGCTTAATAAAAGGGCAATAAAGCCTGTGACTATTAGACCGATAACGCTAATGATAAGACTATTACGAATGGAACTGTGCTGTTGTAACAATAATCGTGTACGGTCTAACTCTACAATGACTGAGCCAATGATAACGGGTGTTAAGGCATCACCATTAGCCTCTAGTTGATCGGGGTAATCTGCGATGTTGACACTCTGGTAACCACTGAGTACTGAAGAGGTAAAAAATGATGATTGATGATCATTAGACTGACTGTCCAAGCTCTGTTTTTCAACGCTGGTTAGCAATTTTCCTTTTGGATCATTAACAATAATCGAGATGATGTCTTTTCTTTTAGCAATTAGTTTTAGGTTGGCAGCGAGTGACTCCCTGTCACCACTGAAGATGCCATATACACTGGCCGCGGCAACCTCTTGTGCAATGGCATTGCCACGCTCCTTAAATGCTAGGTCGAGGTTGTCAAGCTGGGCTGTTACCAAGTAAAGCGTGAGCGTGAGTGCCATAATTGCAGCTGGCACGATTCCGAGAAGGAGAGCTCGGGTCTTTATTCTCGATTGACGATGTCTTCGTATCATTTGTCTGGCTTATCAGTCATAAATTGAATGAGTTCTTGCTCATCTGGCAGAGATATTCCTAGGGACCTTGCCACGCTGTGATTAATTTCAACACTGAAATACTTGGGGTATTCCGGATTAGGTAAAACTGTAGTGTCACTGTTTAGGTACTTTATGCTGAATTCTGTCAGATGCAGGGCAATCTCTTCTGGTTTAGAGAAGACCGAGATCAGTGCCCCAGCTTTAACATAGGCAGATGAAAAGCCAATAACAGGTACTTTATTGTGGTAACTGGAGAGTAAAATATTGAATATTGTACGACGATTAAAAACTGTTGGATCCGGTAGTGCTAATAAAATGTTACTCTCTTCGAGCAGCTCTTTAAGCAAGGGGCCTACACTTTCTTCAGCTATAACATTTCGATAAGAGACGGGGATCGACTGCTCGTTGGCTTTACGAATAAATTCTACTTCTATCGTTGCGCTATTCTTTCCAAGCAGTAATCCAATATGGGGTGTTTTTGTGATGAGACGGGCAAGTTTTAGCTGCCTGTCAGAGGGTTGATCAAGGTAGATGGCCGTTTGATTGCTTGACCTTAGTAAGAGATCGGCGGAGCTTTTAGGCAAGAGCGCATGAACAGTAGGCAGTCCAGTATTCAATCTCTGAACTACTTCAGCAGCTTTTAACCCAAGAGTAATAACCAGCTTGGTATTTGCAGGTATCACCAAGCTGTCATTGTTCGCATCATATGTCAGTTCATAGACCTTGCGGTCTCTGCATGGCCCTGCCTGGCTCGCACATGAGCTGTTCATTTGTGTTTTTAGCTGTTCAGCAATAACTTTATAAACGGGGGCCTCTCCACTGCTGAGAACAAGAATTGTAGTCTGTGCAGCAAAGCCAGTGGTGGGTATCAGTAGCGTAAGCAGAAAAAAAACTTGTCCAAACAGGCCTATGCCTGTCCTTAAGGACAGGCACGAAAGGATATAGTCAATAATTACCCTTTGGGAGGGCACCTGAAAATACCTGTCATTAGATAGTGTGTGTAAAACATTACTAAAACCTCCGTGTAAATGGGATATTCCTGTAATCTGTTTAACCCTGCTCAGTGCCAGTTCAGTCGTGCTTCCAGGAAAACCCGGCCATCCCAGACATTCTCTTCATGAAAATCCTGAAAATCATTGTCAGGACCAATATTTTGTAAGATCAAGGAGAGTTCTCCATCTGCCTTTTCAAATTCGAAGGGTTTTGTCAGTTTAATATCCCAGCGTCTGTTAATCGGAACATCGTCACCGTCACCGGCCCAGCTTATTTCATCCATATAGTAATAAGCTGAGCTTAGCTTGATGCCAGAATCAAATTGATGGCTTGCAAGGAGGCTGACGGTTAATGGGGGAACGCGTCTATCGAGGATCCTATAATGATCGGATTGTGTGGGTGGTGTTTTCTTGATTTGATCCCCATAAGCATTTGTGAGGCTGTATCCGATATGGAGCATACTACGTGGGGACGGATCCCAGCGAAGACCTATTTCAAAGCCGTTGATGTTGAGGCTGCCACTATTGATATAGCTGAAAGGTTGTTGAGGTGCATTGAGTGCTTTTGCCTCGGCAATCATATCTTTGATCTCTTCATGAAAAAGCTTCATGTCGAGTGTAAGTCCTATATCTTGAAAACTACCAAGATAGCCTAACTCAAATGATTCTATATATTCGGGTCGTAGATTGGTTGTGGTTTTATAAGTCTGAAGCAGCGGTGTCATAGAGCCTGTTAACACGACCGACTGGTCTGAAAAGTCTTCCCAAAAAGTGGGCATGCGATAGGCACGCGTAGCACTAAGTCGAAGGGTATTCATCTTATCCAGCTTTAGATTAACCGCAACCTTCGGTGAAAAGACGCCGCTTTTTTCTTCATATTTTTCATACATTCCACCCAGATTGAGTAGCAGATTTTCTCTTAGTCGCCATTCAAAATTAGCAAATGCCCTATATTGATCTCGTGTTATCCAGTCACTTCGTTTAAATGTCCAGATGCCTTTTCCTTCATCTCTTCTAGCGCCCAGTCCCCAAACCATCCGTTGGGTCGGATTGAGGTCTATGGTGTGTTGAAACTCCAGGTCATATCGCTGGGAGTCGAAACCATAGCCGAGTGAGACATCAAGTGGAAAAAAAGTGGTGGCATCAGAAAAACTGTCATCAACTTTTTGATAGTTGTGATAGAACTGAAGATAAAAATCATTGCCGGGAGAAAGGCTGCGGGTCCAGCGTAATTGTTTGAAGGAGTGTGTATCTTCGATAGGTCTGAAGGGTTGTTGGGCATCATTTGGAAATCCATCTTCACGCGTTCCGCTGCTCTTGCCTAATTCAAACAACAAGGCATCCCGGCTGTTGATCTGATAGTCACCGCGTATACCTAGCCAGCGAGTATCTGAACTGTCATGCCGGGTCTCATAACCATCATTTTCATCATATTTAAGTGCGACCCGATAGGCGAGATTGCCCTCACTTCCCGCAAACCGGTTGTAGATCTGACGCCGTCCCCCATCACCCACTACTGTTTTAACCCGAATACCACTCTGTTCAGAGGGGTGTTGGGTTATGATATTGATCACACCCGAAAAAGAGTTTGACCCGTGTGTACTGGCATTTGGGCCTCGGATTACTTCAATACGCTGGATGTCATCCATATCCAGTTGTTGGTCACTCCAGGTTACGCCACCAAAAACGGGGTCGTATATTGAGCGACCATCTATCAGCACCTGCATGTCTCGGGCAAATCGGTCAGCATTGCCATGTGAGGAGGCTGTAAATTTTGAACCGGTATAGAAACCCACCTGAAAACCAGGTACCAGCCGGAGTAAATCAACCAGCTCTATGGCGCCGGATGCATCAATCATGGCACGATCAATAACAGTCACTGACGCTGGCGAGTCGTTTAGGGGCTGTTTCAATCGTGTTGCCGAGAGAACCACCGGAATATCGCTGAAAAATAGCGCTTCATCAAGGGGGGTTGAAAGTGCATCCATTGCATTAACGGAGAAGGCGCTGAAGGCACCTAATCCAATACCCCAAAACCATTTGGAGTGAATTGGAAGGGTTCGTGAATACTTCATGATGCTTCGGTTTAGTTCTCTTTAGGTTATTGATAGACTTGTCTGATTCATAAAGTCATTAAACGTCTGTATCAGACTATACCCGTTCTATACTATAGAATGTCCTTTTTTAATAGGATCTTACTGCAAGCAGGCCCCATGATATACCCTACAATTGAGCAATTTGTTGGTCATACACCACTGGTTCGTCTACAGCGACTTCCAGGGAATACCACAAACACCATTCTGGTCAAGCTGGAGGGTAATAATCCAGCGGGTTCGGTTAAAGACAGGCCAGCGTTAAGTATGATTGATCATGCCGAACAGCGTGGTGCAATTAAACCCGGTGATACATTGATCGAAGCAACCAGCGGCAATACCGGTATCGCACTGGCTATGGCGGCTGCCATCAAGGGCTATCGCATGATACTTATCATGCCGGATAATCTGAGTGTTGAACGCCGTGCGTCCATGCGAGCCTATGGGGCAAAGCTGATTCTTGTTTCAGAGAAAGAGGGGATGGAGGGCGCCAGGGATCTTGCAGAGTCAATGGCAAGCAGGGGAGAGGGAAGGGTCCTGGATCAATTCTCTAATAGTGATAATCCGTTGGCACATATTGAATCGACTGGCCCCGAGATCTGGCAGGACACAGGCGGTGAAATTACCCATTTTGTCAGCGCCATGGGGACTACGGGTACTATAATGGGTGTTTCACAGTACCTTAAACAACAAAACCCCGCCGTCCAGATTGTCGGGGTACAACCTGCTGAAGGGGCGAGTATCCCTGGTATCAGACGCTGGCCTGAAGCCTATATTCCAAAGATTTTTGAGCAGCAACGGGTGGATTTAACACTCGATGTGACACAAGAAGCGGCTGAGCAGGTCACCCGCGATCTGGCTGCTCAGGAGGGTATCTTTGCTGGTATCTCTTCGGGCGGTGCTGTTGCTGCGGCGCTTCAACTGTCAAAGACCGTATCAAGCGCTACCATTGTCGCGATTATTTGTGATCGTGGTGACCGGTATCTTTCCACAGGTGTATTTCCTGCCGAGTAACAGCATCATGGCATTTCGGGCAATCGTTCTCGGTCTATTACTGGTAACGGCTTCTGGACTGCTCGCAACGGAAAATATAACCATCCTGTTGGGCGATGTCAGTCGTGATGGCTGGTATGCCAAGGATGCCTCACTCCAACTTCAGTTAGCCTCACCCGCTGATCAGTACACAATCACCGCTTCAGAGTTTTATCACCCAGCACTTGATCAGTCCGTTAAGGCATTTCGGTTTGTTTGTACAAGAGGCCGATTCAGTGATGAAGCTGTTAGTTGCGAAAAAGGCGTGGCCGATTTTGTTTTTATGGGAGTAAGACAAAAAAAAGTAAACTTAAATATAAACATTAAAATAAAATCACAACTATATGTAATACATGCAAATAATTTAAAATTTTCCAATGGTTTTCTTGGGCTTAAAATCAACATTAATAAGCATTACTGGAATCTAATAGCAGAAGGGAAACAAATACAATTAGCCAGCTTAACAGGCGTTATCCCGGCCTTAAGCGCATCATTAGAGGCTTTTCCAACTAAAGCCGAGCTCGACTTCTCAACCAAAGCCAATGGAACCCTTAACGGGGTAACCCGTGCAGAATGGCACCTTAAGGCCAATAACCTTAGCTTTTCTGACCAGTCCTTCGAGTATATTGGGGAAGGTTTGAGTGGTGGATGGCGTGGTGAAGTGGAAAACAGAAAAGGTAGCTGGGTGGGGTCCCATAAGCTGAAACTCAACTCGGGTGAGCTCCTTACCCCCCAGTTTTATCTGTCGGCTAAAAAGCACCCGGTTTTCTTACAGTTCAATCTGGCATACCAACCCAAAATTAAAGCACTGGCCCTAAAAGCCATTGATTTCAGACAGGACCCACTGTTTAAGTTTACTGGTGAGGCACTGTTATCGCTTGCGAATACACTACATGTTCAGTCAGTTGGGATCAGGTCTTCTCCGGCGGATCTGTCAGCGCTGTTTAAAGCGTATTTTCAACCCGTGCTGGTCAACCCGCTTTTTGAGGATATTGAGTTGGCCGGGAAAGTTGCCATCGAATTCAAGAAGAGTACAGCCAGGTCTGATTTAGCTCTAACCTTTGATCATATTCATTTGGAGCAGGGGTTACAGGGTTCAGACAAAGGTAGAGGCCAATTTGCACTCTATGATCTGAACGGGAAGTTGAACTGGTCTGATCAAGAGACCGATAATAGTCAGATTCGCTGGCAGGGTGGGCATCTTTTTGGCGGGATCACGTTAGGCCCTACGTCTTTGCAAGTGAATATGTCAGGTGATCGCATTTCACTATTAGAGTCCACCTCAATACCCATACTGGATGGAAATCTCCAAGCCGAAAAATTTGAACTCACCAAGGGTGATTTGGGTCCAAAAGTCAGGTTTCAAGGCTATCTTACCCCTATTTCAATGGAAGCGATCAGTAACGCCATTGGCTGGCCACTTCTCTCGGGCCAACTTTCGGGAATGATTCCGGGTATTGCTTATGAAAATGGTGAGATTGCTGTCGAGGGGCTTGCGCTCGTCAAGATTTTTGATGGTGATATATTGATTAAACAACTCAAGCTGGATGATCTGTTTGGCTCATTACCTGCACTAACAGCAAACCTTGAGTTGAAAAATATTGACCTTGAAACACTCACTCGTGCCTTCTCGTTTGGTAAAATCACTGGGAAGCTGGCTGGTCGTGTGGATGGACTTAGGTTGGAAAACTGGGCTCCAATATCATTTGATGCGCGTTTTGCCACACCACCGGATGATGAAAGTCGACACCGAATCAATCAAAAGGCAGTGGACAATATCTCTAATCTGGGTGGAGCCGGTGTTTCTGGGGCTATATCACGTAGCTTTTTAAGATTTTTTGAAGAGTTTGGTTATGACCGGATAGGGATAAGTTGTCGATTGGAGAGCGGTGTCTGCCATATGGGAGGTATCGAATCTGCAGAAAAAGGTTATTATCTGGTTAAAGGCGGCGGTATACCCAGAATCGATATTATGGGCTTCAATAGAAGGACAGACTGGCACGTACTAGTGAGTAAATTGAAGCAGATATCACAGGGTGGGGCACCCGTAATAGAGTAGTTGGAATTCAAGGTATTAGGAGTTAACCTTATGAAAGTAATGAAAATAAGCAGTTTGTTTGGTTTGCTGTTCCTATTGGCAGCCTGCGTCACTATTAATATCTATTTTCCTGCGGCTCAGGCGGAAGAGGCAGCAGAGCGGATAGTGGATGACATACTGGGTAAGCCACAATCCGATGATGAAAAGAAATCAGAAAAGAAAGGGGCCGCACTTCAACAGCCGTTCTATCAGCAGTTGGCCAGTAAAACGCTCGATTTTTTAATACCTGCCGCACAGGCGGCCCAGCCTGACTTTAATGCCAGTTCGCCCGCAGTAAGAAAACTTCAGGCCAGTATGAAAAAGAGAAACAGCGCACTGACTCCACACTATAATAGTGGTGCTGTTGGCTTCACCCGGGATGCTATGATTGCCATTCATGATGCCGGAGCAATTTCACTGAAAGAGCGGAATAAAGTACAGGGCCTGATCAGTGATGAAAACCAGGATCGCAGTGATCTCTATCGAGCGATAGCCGAAGCTAATGGCCACCCCGAGTGGGAGCCAGAAATACGATCCACCTTTGCCAGAACCTGGGTTGAGAAAGCCGCCAGAGGTTGGTGGTATCAAAATGCCAAGGGTGCCTGGGTACAGAAATAAGCTGCTTATCTTAAACAGCGGAAATTGACAGCGGCAGCCGAATGGCTGCCGTTGATTTTTTACAGCACAAAAGTTGAGAGGGTTAGACAAGTTTAATGGGACGTTCAAGACGGCGGAAGCTGCCACAAGATCCAGTCACTATAACGATTGATGCACTGAGCCATGATGGGCGAGGTGTTGCTCATATCGATGGTAAAGCAGTCTTTATTCACGGCGCATTGCCAGGTGAAACAGTCAGCTTTAAATACACCCGTGTTCAGAAGAAGTTTGATGAAGGTGAGGTGCTGGAGGTTCATGAACGATCGTCTGTGCGGGTTGATCCGCACTGTGAACACTTTGGGCTTTGTGGTGGCTGTTCGTTGCAACATATGTCGGCGGAAGCACAGGTTGAATCAAAACAGCAGGCCCTGCTGGATGCTTTTCAGCGCATTGGTAAAGTGACTCCGGGGTCAGTTCTGCCACCTCTTATCAATAGCAATACATTTGGCTATCGTAGAAAGGCACGACTTGGCGCAAAGTTTGTAATCAAAAAGGGTAAAGTGCTGGTTGGTTTTCGAGAGAGGGGGTCACCCTATGTGGCTGACTTGACTCGTTGCGAGGTTCTCCATCCTAAGGTGGGGCATTTAATTGAGCCACTGGCCGCATTGATTGAATCACTTAGCATCAAAGAGCAGGTTCCTCAAATTGAGATGGCGATGGGTGATACCCAGTGTGTTCTGATTTTTCGAGTGCTATCGCTGCCCGATAAAAATGATGAACAACTGCTTCTCAAGTTTGGGGAAGCACATGCTATAGCAATTTATACCCAATCGGGCGGACCTGATACGGTGTCACCATTGAGTGGGGAGGCCGCAGATCTGACTTATGAATTGCCTGCCTATGATTTAGCCATGCATTTTCTCCCAAATGATTTCACCCAGGTCAACAGTGATCTGAATCGTTTGATGATTGCTCATGCGCTGGAACTTCTCGCTATTGAATCGGACGATCATGTTTTGGATCTATTCTGTGGATTGGGTAATTTTACCCTGCCGATGGCCAGATCTGCAGCGGGCGTCGTTGGCGTTGAGGGTGAATCAGGCCTTGTTGCCCGGGCCCGGGAAAATGCCGAGCGAAACGGCATTGGCAATACACGCTACTTCACAGCCAATCTTTACGACTCCTTGGAAAAAGAGCCCTGGATGAGGGAGAAGTTTGAAAAAGTCTTGTTAGACCCTCCCCGGTCAGGGGCAATGGAAGTTCTTGAGCATCTGCCTAAACTTGGGGCAAAACGTATTGTCTATGTCTCCTGCTATCCTGGAACATTGGCACGTGATGCGGGAGAACTCGTACATAAGCACGGTTATGAATTGATTTCTGCCGGTGTGATGGATATGTTCCCGCATACGGCCCATGTGGAATCCATTGCCCTGTTTGAAAAGAGAAAATAGAAATGGCAATAGAAATAGAGCGTAAATATCTGGTAATTAACGATAAATGGAAAGATAACGTTATCTCGGAATCGGTGTTAAAACAGGGTTATGTGGCTAATCAACCCAATGCCACCGTACGCGTCAGGATTGCTAAAGGACATGCGCATCTCAATATAAAAAGTGCCACAACAGGTATTACACGCGCTGAATATGAGTATGAAATCCCGCTAGCTGATGCGGAAAAAATCCTGGCAGAGATTGCAGAGCAGCCGTTTATTGACAAGACTCGCTACAAGGTGCGCTGTGGAGACCATACCTGGGATCTAGATCAGTTTGCCGGTGAAAACAGTGGGCTGGTCATGGCTGAAATTGAGTTAACACATGAAAACGAACCATTTGAGCTACCTGAATGGGCGGGTGAAGAGGTCTCTGGTGATGCCCGTTACTACAACTCCTGCCTGGTAAAAAAACCGTTCTCAACGTGGTAACGTCAAATACAAAATTGCTACAGGTTGATCTTGCGCGTCAACAGCTGACACTGCTGTCTGCGACAGAGACGTTGGCCACCTATTCAGTTTCTACCGCAATGAATGGACCGGGTGAAGAAGAGGGGAGTGGCTGTACACCGCGCGGGCTCCACCGTATCAGGCTTAAAATTGGCCATGGTTTACCGGAACAGGCGGTTTTTGTGGGACGTCGTCATACAGGCGAGCTCTATTCACCCGCTCTGGCACGCGCAAATAAGCAGCGCGACTGGATTCTGGCGAGAATTCTCTGGCTAACCGGTAAAGAGTCCGGTAAAAACCGCGGTGGAAATGTAGATAGTTTGAGTCGATTCATCTATATCCACGGCACCCCTGCTAGTGAACCCATGGGACAGGTGGCCTCTCATGGGTGTATACGTATGAACACCTCAGATATGATTGATCTGTTTGATCGGGTATCAGTGGGAGATTTGGTAGAAATACGTGAAACTTTTTAACGCCGTGATCCGGCTATTCGACAAAATAAGAGGTGAAATAGAGATCTTCAATTGACTCGTTTCCGGTCATTTTCTTCATTACATCCTGCACTGCTTTAAGCGCGACCTTTCGCAATTTCTCTTTACCTTTTGTATCTTTGATATCCTGCCCTTTCTGATCGCTTAAAAGCAGCAGCAGTTCGTGGCGTAATGCCGCAGCATGCAGGGCAATATTTGCCAACTGCTCCTCATTACGGGTCATTAGCTGCACATCGCAACGCATGTAGCGGGCTTTCCCCTGCACGTTGATGACAAATGAGGGAGAGAGTTCATGATAGGCTGCAACCTTTGGCTCTTCCTCTTCAGTGGCCTCCTCGTTCTCTTTTTCTTCTGCGAGAAGAGTGATGGGTAGTATCAGGAGCGAGAGAAACAACAGGTAGCTAAGGCGCATCTTTAC
Organism: Sedimenticola sp.; assembly: GCA_026196795.1. Classification (GTDB taxonomy): domain Bacteria; phylum Pseudomonadota; class Gammaproteobacteria; order Chromatiales; family Chromatiaceae; genus Sedimenticola. The sequence continues at coordinate 13,154 of JAPHUE010000105.1, read as the reverse complement.
TTCCGTATGGGTTTAATCTGTAATGCCGTACTAAACGTAATCTAACATTATAACCGATTGATACTGAGAATGACCAAGGATATACAGCCATGACCCACGGCCCACTGATGCTGGACCTAGAAGGCCACCAACTGACCAGCCAGGAACGAGAAATGCTTTGTCATCCGGCAGCGGGTGGTGTCATTCTATTTAGTCGAAATTACCAGTCACCTCAACAAATCAGCGCATTAATTGATGACATCCATCGCTTGCGTGAGCCACCGCTTCTTGTTGCTGTTGACCAGGAGGGCGGACGGGTTCAGCGTTTTAAAGAGGGCTTCTCAAGACTGCCACCTGCAGCCTGGTTCGGTGAACTGAGCAAGCAGAATAGTAAAAAAGCTAAATCAATCACACAAAAGGTCGGCTGGTTAATGGCGGCTGAATTACGTGCTGTGGGTGTGGATTTCAGTTTTGCTCCGGTGTTGGATCTTGGATTTGGTGCAAGTAGTGTGATCGGTGATCGGGCCTTTGATCGCAAACCACTGGTTGTATCTGAATTGGCTCATGCCTGGATGGCGGGCGTCCATGATGCCGGGATGGCCGCGGTGGGTAAGCATTTCCCCGGACATGGCTGGGTAACTGAGGATTCACATAATGAATTACCCGTGGATCATCGCCGTTTTGCAGATATTTTGATGGAAGATCTGCTGCCGTTTCAACGCATGATTGACTACGGCATGGAAGCCATAATGCCAGCGCATGTTATCTACGATCAGTCCGACTCTAAATTAGCCGGGTTTTCAAAATACTGGTTACAGGATGTACTGAGAGGGCAACTGGGTTTTAAAGGGGTAATCTTTAGTGATGACCTGACCATGGCGGCAGCAGAGGAGGCGGGTGGCTATGCTCAACGGGCCAAGGCGGCAATTGAAGCGGGCTGTGACATGGTGCTGGTCTGTAATAATCCTGCAGGTGCGATTGAAGTACTGGATGCACTAAAAGATTACAGCAACCCTGCAGCACAGATGCGACTTATTCGTATGCATGGTCGAAAAGCCATATCTCGCGATGCCCTGCACCTGGATCAGCGCTGGAAAGAGTCCATTGAATGGATTGCTCAGTACGAAGCTACACCGTCTTTAAATCTTGATTTGTAATCACTCAATTTTATGTACGAGGCAACGACGTGTCTGCACTGGCGATAATTGGCGGTTCCGGATTTACCAAACTAGAAACACTAGAAATTGTTCGTAGAGAAGTGGTTCATACGCCCTATGGTGAACCTTCAGCTCCACTTACACACGGTATATTTAATGGGCATGACGTGGTCTTTCTTCCTCGTCATGGAACGGCGCACACGATTCCCCCACACAAGGTGAACTATCGCGCAAATATCTGGGCGCTGAAGCATATTGGAGTTGACAGCATAATAGGTGTGGCCGCAGTTGGTGGTATTGGGGAGGATATGGCTCCTGGGGTTATCGCCGTCCCCGATCAAATAATTGACTACACCTATGGCCGCGATCACACCTATTTCGAGAATGACCTGAGTCATGTGACCCATATTGACTTCACCCAGCCCTATACCGAAACACTTCGACAGACTCTGATTAAGGCTGCGCACACCGCAAAAGTTAAAATTGTTCCGCATGGGGTTTATGGTGCAACCCAAGGTCCCAGGCTTGAGAGTGCGATGGAGATCAATCGATTAGAGAAAGATGGCTGTAGTCTGGTCGGTATGACAGGAATGCCAGAGGCCGCCTTGGCCAGAGAGTTGGAGCTGGACTACGCCTGCTGTGCTGTTGTAGCTAATTGGGCAGCCGGGCGAGGGGATGGTCCCATCACAATGGATGAAATAGAGAAGCATATCGGTCAGGGCATGGCTCAGGTTGTCTCTCTTATCGCTACATTTGTCGGGATCGCCTCCGTATGAATCTATGCTCCCATAAATAGATCAAATAGATTAACACCCATCTCTTGCTGGTGGGATTGATCCAGCGCATAGACGCTCCACAATTCGGGCGGTAGCCTGCTAAGATAATTGCCATATAGAAAATATTCAGGAGTAGCATGATGGCTGAGGATGATCAGAATCAGGTACCTAGCGATGCGGAAAAGGCGGCCAGTCCAGCGCCAGCCAAGAAGAAAGCCGTAAGAAAAAAGGTACCGGCAAAAAAAACGGCTGCTAAGAAAAAGGTTGTTGCAAAGAAAAAAGCGGCACCTAAGAAAAAGGCTGCTAGAAAGCGCTCTATTACTCCAAAACAGAAAATTGCAGCGACTGAAACGATTGTGGCAACAGACACGACAACGATTAACCCATCTGAACCTGCAACTGAAGGGTCAAAAGGGGAGAGTGCGGTTGCTGTTGCTACGACATCAGTAAGTGATCCTGACACCCAGCTCAACGCAGAATCTACACCAGATTTAGAAAACTCAGCTAGTGATGCAGAGCAATCTGCTATTACGGCCACTGCTGAAACTGTTCAGCCAGACGTTGAGCGCGTATCGGAGATGTCTTCTGACGGTCCGGGGGAACCTGTTGCGCCCAAACGAAATGAAAACGTTCAGAAACGATTAGAGGAGATGGGACTCATGCCTTCTGATTCACCTGATAATCAAACGCCACCACCTGCCACGGCTGCCAGCACTGGCCTTGGTTTCTGGCAGAAGTCCTTTATCTGGACCATCGTTATAGTGGCGGGATTACTCTATTTTCGTAATGTCACCAATAATGGTGAGGTGGATTCACCTGAGATTGCCACCACGGCACCGCAAGCCGTATCGCCAACTGCCGCAGGTGAGGAAAAGAGTCTGGGTATGACGCCCGCAGCTTCAGATAACTCTCTCACCCCAGGCTCGGAAGAAGGGGCGAAACAAGCCGAATCAGACACCGCTGAAGTTGCAGCTACATCCAATGATCTAACGCCAGAACAGCCACTGGTGGCCGATCAGGCGAAAAAAAGTGACTCTGCCGCTAGCGGTGAAGCACCTGTAGATGAGCAACAGCAGCAAACGCTGGATAAAGCCACTTCAGAAGAGCCAGTGGCTTTATCAATAACAGAAACACCCAGTGATTCTCCTGCCATAGATAAAGAGAATGCCTTGGTTTCTGAATCAGTGACTGACGAGAAACCAACAAGCCTGGTTGAAAAGTTTACGGCCATGTTAAAGGGTTCGGACACCACAGAAGAGATTGCTGACAAGGTTATGGAGCAAGGGGCCGCTTCTGCTACCCAGGCAATCATCGCTCACGATACGGCCACTGATGGCATCGACAGCGCTCAAGGCGAAGCTGGGGCTCTACTTAATGAAGTGGCCAAGGCGGCTACAGCAGCAACGGGATCAACTGACTCTGCAGAAGTTAAGGGGAATTCAGAGACAAGCAAAAATGGCCAGGCCGGTACAGATAGTAACCAGCCGGTTGTAAACACGACAGCGTCCGTTACCAGTTCTGAGGCCACATCGGCTGACGCTTCTGCAATTGCCAGTGAATTAAAATCGACTCCGGCAGTGGCAGAGGAAAAGGGCACAGAAAAATCACCAAAAGCACCGTTATCGGTCATGCCTGGCGTAATGTCGAGAATGTTGCCGAGTTTTCAGCCGAATCGAGGCGCGACAGCTAATCCGTCCAGGTCCTACACGCCAAACAATAGGCCAACAGCACGTCCGGTACCGATACCTCGGAATAATCGGTATGGTTACCCAACGGCGGCACAACCGAATGTGAAGCGCAATCCAAGTCAGGTCCAAACAGCGCCAAGACAAAGGCCTACGCCGATTGCACCGAGTTATCAGGGATATGGCCCCCAACGCTATCCACAACAGTATAACCAATGGCCAATGCGGCCATATTACGGCCCTTACAGTGTGCGCCCACCGGTTTATGGTCCCGCAGTCCGGTATCCTTATCCACAGCCTGTACCACCAGCAGTAAGGTAGACTTTGTATCTACGCCACCACGCGCTAACAATAGCGTGTGGTGGCGTTTCTTTTTATAGAGGGTAGTGAAAGGGGTGGTGCTTTAAAGAACAGAGAATTCACTTTAAGTTCTCTGTTCATTATTTAACATAATATATATTATGCGTACTAATAGATGGTTCTATTTTAACCCTCTATCGGCAATTCCAAGAAAAATACGGTGCCTACACTCGGTTCGCTTTCTACAGTAATCGTTCCTTTATGGGATTGAACAATGCCGTATGCCATTGATAGTCCAAGCCCTGTGCCACTACCAACCTCTCTTGTTGTAAAGAACGGGTCAAATATTTTGTTGATTGTTTGTGAATCAATCCCACAGCCAGAATCTTTTATATTTATTTTCACCTTCGTTTTGTCGTCGGAAATGCTGGTTGAAACGACGATATCACCATGCTCATTGATTGACTGTTCTGCATTCTGTAGCAAACTGGTAAATAGCTGCCTGAGTTGATTCTCTTGTCCTTGAATCAGAGGTAACTGATTGAAATTAGTTTTAAGGGTTATGTTTTTAACATTACAGAGCAATAGGATGGATTCACTGGCCTTTGCTAGAAGTTTATTAACGTCTACCGTTGTTCGGTGTAAATTATGACCTGTTATTGGGGATGCATATTCTTGCAGGCCTTTGATAATATGGCTTATTTTACTTATTCCGTCACTTGATTGTTGAATCAACTCAGGCAGATCCTTTTTAAGGAAGTTAATATCAATCTCATCTCTGAGGATGCTTAGTTCTGAATTGTCTGTTAATTGATTCAACTCCAATATGTCATGCTGTTTGTCTATTAAGCGCAGTAAATCTGCAGCATATTCTTGGAGTGTTTGTAGATTCAGGGTAAGAAATCCGATCGGTGTGTTAATTTCATGAGCCGCACCTGCGGCAAGCTGGCCAATGGATGCAAATTTTTCGGATTGAAGCAGCTCAATTTGTGTCTGTTCCAATGCAATTTGTGCTTCAATACGATCAGTCTCATCCGTCCCAGTACCAACGTAACCCTTATAGGTACCATCGGATGTAAAGACGGGTCTGCCGTTGATTCGTACGTACCGGGTGAGGCCATTGACGCCAGTGATACCGTATTCGAAATTTCTAAATGGACGACGTGCATCAATGTCTTGTTTATGTTTTTTCCAGGAACCTGGAAGTCTCTGCTGTTCTTCAAGGGGAACTAATTCGAACCGGGTTTTACCTATAACGTTGCTTGATGGCACACCAGTGATCTCAAAGTAGCGATGACTCACCTGGGTGAAACGCATCTGCTCATCTGTTTCCCAAAACCAATCCGTACTTATTTGGGTGAGATCTTCCAAGCGTTGTTCAGAAGCTTTAAGTTTACTTTCTAATTCCTTGATAGTATTAAATATTGTTTCATCAGTAGAGCCCACTTTATTCATTTATACCTTTTATTATTCAGGATAGATTTTTAGAGAGTGTAGACTAGTTAATCTTGGAGATTAAGGAGAACAGGTATCTTTATGTATAACACGGAATTTCCCATTGATGAAAATATAATCTATCTAAACCATGCGGCCGTGGCCCCCTGGCCTGCACGAACGGCTCAGTCTGTAATAGAGTTTGCACAAGAGAATAGTACTCAGGGTGCACGAGGCTACCTTAAATGGTTGCAAACAGAAGCGGATTTACGTGAGCATCTGCGCTGGTTAATCAATGCAGATTCTGTTGATAACATTGCGCTACAAAAAAGCACTTCAGAAGCCCTTTCAACAATTGCCAACGGACTGGATTGGAACGTGGGTGATAACGTTGTTATTTTCCGTCAGGAATTTCCCTCCAACCGCATTGTCTGGCAGATGTTGCAAGAAGTCGGTGTAGAGTGCCGTCTTGTTGATCTAACTACCGAAGATGAGCCTGAGACGACACTGCTGGCTCACTGTGACGAGAATACGCGCTTGATCAGTGTGAGTTCTGTGCAGTATGCATCCGGGTTAAGGATGGACCTGAAAAGGTTGAGTAAATTTTGTGTAGATAACACCATTTTATTTTGTGTCGACGCTATCCAAAGCTTGGGGGCTTTGCCGTTCGATCTGCAACAAGTGCATGCGGACTTTGTTGTGGCTGATGGTCATAAATGGATGTTAGGTCCAGAAGGCATTGCCCTACTCTACGTCAACCCAGAATTGCGTAGTTCACTTAAAGTCCAACAGTATGGCTGGCATATGATCGAATCAGCAGGGGATTATGATAGCCTGGATACAACGCCCGCGAACTCGGCCCGACGTTTTGAGTGTGGTAGTCCAAATATGCTGGGTACACATGCCCTGAACAGTAGTCTTTCATTGATACGTGAAGTTGGTCTGGAGGCCATTTCAACAAGCATTTTACGCAACACGGCGTGTTTAATTAATTTGATTAATGACCATCGTCGGTTGGAATTGATCAGTAGTGCTGATGAAAAGCGTCTTTCAGGTATTGTTACATTTCGTGTGAAAAAAGCTGATCATGCGGCGCTCTATTCTGAGCTGATGCAGCGTGGTGTGATTTGTGCACCCCGTGGAGGTGGCATTAGATTTTCGCCACACTTTTATACAAGTCCAGAAAAACTGGAAAATGCGATTCAAATATTGGATGAAATATTAAGTAATAATTAACATTAATAATAACTAGTAATATATTGTTAATTATAAATATAAGGTAAATAACTATATGAGCAATTATCCCATTGAAGAACGCCATCCAGGAGAGCGTCAGCTGACAGTCAGGGTGCTGGCAATGCCCTCAGATACCAATCCGTCAGGCCATATTTTCGGTGGCTGGCTGATGTCTCAAGTGGATATTGCAGGCAGTATTATTGCCATGCAGATTGCGGATGCCCGGGTTGCAACGGTAGCGGTACATGATTTTCAGTTTGAGAAGCCGGTTCATGTCGGCGACTTGGTGAGTTGTTATGCAGAGATTGAGCGTAAAGGTAATACATCGATACGTATAAAAGTTGAGGTCTATGCTGAGCGCGATAGAGACCCGCATACGGTGGGTCGAGTGGCGGTTGCTTCACTCACCTATGTTGGACTGGACGAAAACTCCAAGCCTAAACAATTGCCCTCAACATAGGGCAATTATGATGCAGTTTGATTGGCGCATGAGAATAGCCTGAAGAAGTTCTCAGCAGTTTGCGCTTCAAGTGAATCTCTTGAAATGTCCCTTAATTCGGCAATCCTGTCAGCCACATGGTTTACATAGATAGGTAAATTGGGTTTTCCTCGATGCGGTATTGGGGCTAAATAGGGTGCATCTGTCTCAATCAGGAGCCGATCTGCAGGTATTTTCTTCGCAACTTCTCGCAAATCTGCAGCGCTGTTGAAAGTGATAATGCCTGAAAGAGAGATATAAAAACCAAGATCCAAAGCCTGCTTTGCCATTGCCCAGTCTTCTGTGAAGCAGTGCATGACACCTCCAGCCTGCTCAGCGCCCTCCTCCTGCATTATTTGAATCGTATCTGCCTTGGCGGCACGGGTATGGATAATAAGTGGCTTGTGGGCCAGTTTTGCGGCTCTAATGTGTTGCCTGAAACGCTCCCGCTGCCAATCCAGATCACCCTCGCTGCGAAAGTAATCCAATCCTGTCTCACCTATGGCAACATTTTTTCGATGCTGGGCAAGCTCGACCAGCTGTTCTGGTGAGGGTTCCTGGCGATCACGGTCATTGGGGTGTACGCCAACAGAAACGGATATGTCTGGATAGTCTTCCACTAGTTTGAGCATGCTGGGATAACTTTCCAGGTCGATGCTGACACACAGAATATGCCCGACCCCTGATTGTCGGGTTGCTTCGATCAGGTTTTCAAACTGGTTGCCAAAAGCCGCCAGGTCAAGCCTGTCCAGATGACAATGGGAATCTACAAGCATCAGAAACTCACGTGACTACGGGGATAACATTTTTTACATGGTGTGCGTCGGGCGTTCCGATTTAAGGGCGCCAGCCAAATAACCCTCAATTTTGTTTCGTGCCATGCCGCCGTCCTGGTCACTGAACTGCACACCGATACCAGCCGCCCTATTCCCTTCAGCGCCAACCGGGGTAATCCAGATGATTTTTCCAGCGACAGGTATGCGTTCTGTCTCTTCCATCAGGGTTAGAAGCATAAAGACTTCGTCTCCCAGATTGTATTTTTTGTTGGTGGGGATAAACAGGCCACCGTTTTTCACATACTGCATATAAGCCGCATAGAGGGCGTTCTTATCCTTGATAGTCAAAGAGAGAATACCCTGTCTTGCCGGTGGTGCATTAGTCACGGACATACCTATCTCATTCAACTCCAATATCAGCCCAGTCCAATAACAGGCTTTCAAGTTGCATCTGTGTGTTTAACTGAGCACCGAGGGTTCTGTTAGCTTCAAACAGCCGATCCATCAGCGCATACAATTTCTTAGAGTTTACCTTTCGGGACAGCGCATGCAAGCGTTCCCTTTGGTCAATGTTAATTATGGCGGCCGATTCTGAGCCAATCTTAACCCGGATTAAATCAATCACCCAACCACTAAACCATTTTACCACGCTTCCCTGATCAAGTTGGCTCCAACGCAATGCGATTGAAATAGGGTTATCGGTTTTTTTGAATATGCCCGTCAGCTCTTCAATCATCTTGGTTCGTTCAGCCAAAGCCCCTTCAGTGGCGTATTTCAGGGCCAGCAGCGGGGCTCCTGAAGCGAGTGATAGCAACAGAGAGGGATCTGAATCATTGACGTGCTCATTTAACCAGGCAACCGCTGTGGTAGCTGTCGGTGGCGTGAAGTGATACTGCTGACAGCGACTGCGGATCGTAGCAGGCAGTTTACCCGCACTGGCTGAAACCAGAATCATTACCGTTCGATCTACCGGCTCCTCCAGTGTTTTTAGCAGGCTGTTAGCGGCTGCTGTGTTCAATGCATCTGCTGGCTCAATAATAATCACCTTAAAGCCACCGGATTGACTGGTGAGCGATCCACGTTGGGTGAATTGCCGAATTGTATCAATCTTAATTGCTTTTCCCGGCTCCTCAGGGGTAATGAGTGTGTAGTCTGGGTGAGTGTCTGCATCAACCAGCCTGCAGCCTTTACAAACACCGCAGGGGGTATCTGTTTCCTGGAGGGAATTGCAGAGTAGTGATGCGGCCAATAGGTGAGCAAAGTGAGATTTTCCCAATCCAGCACTGCCCGTAAGCAGTAATGCATGGGGTAAGCGATTATCTTTCTTGGCTTCAAACAGGCGTTGCCATTGATTCATCTGCCAAGGCAGCGGGGTGCACTTATTGATGACTGGGGTGTCACTCATCAGCAATATCCCGTTTCTGCAAGAAGGCGCTTACTACGTGCCCTATCTGTTCCTGTACCTGGGGTAGCGTTACGGCGGCATCGATAATTTGAAATCGATCCGGTTCTTGTTGTGCTCTCTCCAGGTAGGTTGTGCGTACACGCTCAAAAAAGGCCGTCTGTTCGACTTCAAAGCGATCAGGCTCTGAACGCTGCCCGGCTCGATCTAATCCTGTTTGAACAGGCAGATCGAGCAGGAGTGTGAGATCAGGGTTAACTCCCTTCTGAACCCAAGTCTCCAAAAGTTTTATACGACTCATATCAATCCCTCTTCCCCCACCTTGATAGGCGTAAGAGGCATCAGTAAACCGGTCGCAAAGCACCCACTTCCCCTGGTTTAATGCCGGTAGAATCAGTCGATTCAGGTGTTCAGCGCGTGCAGCAAACATCAGCATCAGCTCCGTATCACTGGCCATTCCGGTGTGTTTATGTCCGAGTAAAAGATCTCGAATATCTTCCCCAAGAGCTGTTCCCCCGGGCTCTCGGGTAAAGACAACCTCGCATCCAGACTGTTCCAGTAAATCGCGGATAAAAGCGAGATTGGAACTTTTACCAGCCCCCTCGCCGCCTTCAACCGTGATGAATTTACCTTTTTTTATGGTCATCTTTTTTATCTTTTTAATTGATATTTGCGAACTGCGCTGTTGTGCTCTGTCAAGGTTTTAGAAAAGGCATGATAGCCATTTCCCTTGGCAACAAAATAGAGTGTTTTACCTTTTGCTGGATGGAGCACAGATTTAATGGCATGTGCGCCCGGCATGCTGATAGGCGTGGGTGTCAGGCCTTTGTGTACATAGGTATTATAGGGCGTGTCCTCACGAAGATCACGGCGGCGAATATTGCCCTTATAACGATCGCCCATGCCGTAAATAACAGTTGGATCTGTTTGTAATAGCATTCCTTTACGAAGACGACGAACAAATACACCCGCTATTTCAGGCCGCTCTTCAGCCTGTCCCGTCTCTTTCTCCACAATCGAAGCCAATATTAAGGCTTCATAGGGTGTTTTCAGTGGCAAGCCCGCTTCCCTCTCTGCCCACTCCTTGGTCAATAAAGTTTCCATTGCTTTATAGGCTCGCTTTAAAAAGTCCACATCTGTGGTCCCTTTTGGGAAATGATAGGTATCTGGCAAAAATCGTCCTTCTGGGTCCATATCTGGATAGCCAAGCCTTGCCATGACATCCTTCCTATTAAGACCTTCAAGGGTCTGTTTGAGTGATGTGTGGCGGTTTATGGCAGCTAACAGCTCTTTGAATGTCCAGCCTTCAACAATGGTAAAGGAGTGGCTTTTCACTTTGCCGGAGACAAACAGGTTTATCAGCTGTTTGGGTGTTATGCCAGCATGAAGGTCATATTCACCGGCCTTGATTTTACTGGCCTGCCCTTCCCATCTCACCATTAATTTAAAAAACAGGGCACTGTCCAGATACCCTTTAGCCTCTAGATCCTTTGCAACAGCGGCAAGTGAAGAGCCCGGCGGTAATTCATAGGCGATAACAGTATCAGGCAGTGACAGTGGCTTTGAACTGAAATCATTGATACTCATCAAGAGCCAGGCAATAGCAAAACTACCGGCGATAAGTGTTATTCCAAACAGGCGATGTAACATAGTGTCCTGATTACCGGTAGTTAGTGGAAGTGAATACGGAGTGCGCGTTGTTAGTCATTTTCATAGGCCTGTTTCATGACACGCGACTGCAACTCTTGCGGTATCACTGTCACATCAAAATCCTGTCCGGAAAGTTCACGAACCGGCCAGAGTCCAATCAGTGAATTGGTAACGAACAGTGCGTCAGCATTCCATAGATCAGACAGTGTTACATTATCTACAATCACCGGGATATGTAGCGCTTCAGCAGCGCGAAGGACGACTCCCTGCATGACGCCCACTACACCACAGCGACTGAGATCAGGCGTAATCAGACGTCCATTCTGGATTACAAACAGATTACTCATGGTGCCTTCAACCACATAGCCCGCTGAATCCATCATCAGGCCTTCATGAATTGATGGATCATTCCATTCTGAGCGAGCAAGGACCTGTTCAAGTCGATTTAAGTGCTTAATCCCTGCCAGTGCAGGATTCCACCCCAGGCGGGTTGAACAGAGCCGGGTTATGATGCCTCGCTGATAATTGTCTTCTGGATAGAGAGGTGATTCACTCCAACTGATCATTCGTGTTGGTGTGGCATCCTGAGGCGGTCTGTATCCTCTGCCACCGGGACCCCGCGTCACAATGATTTTAATGACACCCTCTATTCTGTTATTGATCGTTCTAAGCACTTCATCATAGAGCAGCGCATCATCAGGTACTGGAAAACCTAATCGCTGACAACCATTATGGAGTCGTTCCAAATGGTAGTGCCATAAACAGGGGTGTCCATCATGTACAGCGAGAGTTTCAAACAGACCATCACCGTATTGAAAGCCACGATCGGTAGCTGAGACACTGTTTTCAGGCTTTCCATTGATAAGCAAGTGAAATCCCCTGGGTTATCTGTTCAGTCGCAAGTAGCTCTGATTGTAACGTACACAATTACCTATCTGAAAATAAAAAACGCCTGACAAAGAGGCGTTTTTTATCAAAGCGGGACACGGAACAACTCCGCGTGTTTATCAGTCGGTCATACGGCGAAATGCCAACGTACCATTTGTACCACCAAAGCCAAATGAGTTGGAGATGGCTACATCTATTTTCATGGCACGCGCTGTATTTGGAACATAATCAAGATCACAGTCAGGGTCCTGGTTTTCCAGATTGATGGTTGGTGGTGCCACCTGGTCACGGATAGCCAATGCGGTAAATACCGCTTCCGCGCTACCTGCCGCACCGAGCATGTGGCCCGTCATGGACTTTGTTGAACTGACGCACAATTTGTAAGCATGGTCGCCAAATGCCCGCTTGATGCCATGCGTTTCCGCCACATCACCTGCAGGCGTTGAAGTGCCATGGGCATTGATATAATCAACCTCATCCAGGTTGATGCCGCCGTCCTGTAAAGCAAGGTGCATACACTCACCGGCACCTTCTCCACCTACCGATGGCGCAGTCATATGATAGGCATCGGAATTCATTCCTACACCGACTATTTCAGCATAGATTTTCGCGCCACGCGCTTTTGCGGCCTCATACTCCTCAAGTACCAGTACACCGGCACCATCACTTAACACAAAGCCATCACGATCTCTGTCCCATGGACGACTGGCCGCTTGGGGATCATCGTTACGAGTTGAGAGAGCACGTGCTGCAGCAAACCCACCCAGTCCTACAGGCGAGGTTGCCATTTCAGCACCACCTGCAACCATGGCATCAACATAGCCATGCCGAATCAGGCGTGTTGCTTCACCAATATTATGGGTACCGGTGCTGCAGGCTGAGACGATGGAGTAGTTAGGCCCCCTCAATCCATATTTGATTGAGAGATTACCGGCCACCATGTTGACGATATTGGCAGGAACAAAGAACGGAGATATCTTTCTTGGGCCACCATTCAGGTAGGCATGGTAGCTGTTTTCAATGCCAGTAATACCGCCAATACCGGCGCCGACCGCCACACCGATACGGGGGGCATTTTCATCGGTTATTTCCAGTCCGGAATCTTCAATGGCCTGCGAACCGGCCGCAATACCGTAATGGATAAACTTATCCATTTTCCGCACATCTTTCTTGGGTACGTATTGTGTGACGTCAAAATCGTAGATTGGACCGCCAAAATGTACGCTGAAAGGCTCGATATCAAAATGAGTTATCGGCTGAATACCGCTCTTACCCGCGAGTATATTCTCCCAGGCCTCCTTCACTGTATGCCCAACTGGCGCAACCATTCCGAGCCCAGTTACTACAACCCTTCTTCCAGACATGTGAGACCTTCCCCCTATTGGGATCGTTT
>JAPHUE010000177.1 GCA_026196795.1 Sedimenticola sp. | reverse complement strand
TGAGGGGATCGAACCCCCGACCCTCGCCTTGTAAGGGCGATGCTCTCCCAGCTGAGCTAAGCACCCGATGAAGGCGCGCTAGTTTACGGCATCCTTTAAAGCTTTACCAGCCTTGAATGCAGGATTTTTTGAAGCATTAATTTCAATGGTTGCACCGGTCTGTGGGTTCCGACCTGTACGAGCTGCACGCTCACGTACGGAGAAAGAACCGAACCCGATGACTGATACTTGATCTCCACTCTTCAGCGCTTCAGTAATGGCCGCAATCATTCCATCGAGTGCGCGTCCAGCGGCTGCTTTAGAAATATCTGCAGAGTCTGCCATCGCATCGATCAGTTCCGTCTTGTTCATTAATCGTCTCCCCTAATGGTTTTAAAAAAACGCCAATATTAGCGTTGGGTAAAAGTAGTTAATCTGCTATCGCTATTGGTCTGCGAAACGGGGTCAATTTATACCAGTGGCGTAGAAGAAGTGTCAAGCTAACAAACCCGCAAAAGCCTAATTTCAGGCGGTTTCCAAGCCATTTCATGACACAGACTGCACTATTCGACAATCACAGTTAACGCAACTACTCCGATATAGATGTCAACCCTTTGTTTCCTCTCAACATCATACAGGACACCGGAATTAATCACCGATTGCCACACGTCTTTTTCAGACCCGCTGGTGCAATCGACGATTAAATAGTGCACTTAGGCTCAGTGTCTTGTCAGCCCGCCGCCCTTTTTGGCACTCTTCTTTGTAGCCCTAGGCTTTGGCTTCTCGGCCTCAGTAGTATCCGAGCTCTGCCTAGGTGTTGGCATATGCACCAGTGCAATCTCCAACGCCTGCTCAACCCATCGCACTGGCCGAATATCCAGATTCTGCTTGATATTCTTGGGTATATCTACCAGATCCCGCTCATTCTCTTCTGGAATAATTACTGTCTTGATACCACCACGATGCGCCGCCAGCAGCTTCTCTTTAAGGCCACCAATAGGGAGGACCTCACCACGCAGCGTTATCTCGCCCGTCATCGCCACATCGGCTCTCACAGGTATCTCAGTCAACGCCGAGACAAGACAGGTACACATGCCCACACCCGCACTCGGCCCGTCTTTTGGCGTGGCACCTTCTGGGACATGTACATGCACATCCAGCTTCTGATAAAAATCGCTCTCGATCCCGAGTGCTTGTGAGCGACTCCTGACAACGGTCATGGCGGCCTGAATGGACTCCTGCATGACATCACCAAGTTGTCCCGTATGGGTCAAACGACCTTTACCAGGAACCAACGCCGTTTCTATCTTCAGCAACTCTCCACCAACTTCAGTCCAAGCCAAACCTGTCACTTGGCCGACCTGATCATAATCTTCAACTTCACCATAGCGGAAGCGTTTAACACCCAGGTACTTGTCCAGAGAAGCCGGTGTAATAGTGATCTTTTTGCCTGCTTTTGTGAGCACGATATCCCGCACTACCTTACGACAGATCTTGGATATTTCACGTTCCAGGTTTCGTACGCCGGCCTCTCGACTGTAGTAACGAATGATGTCACGTATAACATCATCCTTAATCAGAATTTCTGAAGCTTTCAGGCCATTATTCTCAATCTGCTTTGGCACCAGGTAGCGCATGGCAATATTGACTTTTTCATCTTCGGTATACCCAGAAAGACGAATAACCTCCATTCGATCCAGCAGTGCTGCCGGAACATTCAGAGTATTGGCTGTTGCCACAAACATCACCTCTGAAAGATCAAAATCCACTTCCAGATAGTGATCACCAAAGGTGTGGTTCTGCTCAGGATCCAGCACCTCTAACAGCGCTGAGGCCGGGTCTCCCCGGAAATCCATCGCCATTTTATCGATTTCGTCTAACAGAAACAGTGGATTACGGGTGCCTATCTTGGAAAGGTTCTGGATGATCTTTCCAGGTAAAGCGCCAATATAGGTTCTGCGATGACCACGGATCTCCGCCTCATCACGCACACCACCCAGAGCCATGCGGATAAATTTACGATTGGTAGCCCGAGCAATAGACTGGCCCACTGAAGTCTTACCGACACCCGGTGGACCCACCAAACAGAGAATCGGCCCTTTCAGCTTGCGGACACGCTGCTGTACTGCCAGATACTCGATAATCCGTTCTTTTACCTTCTCCAGCCCGTAGTGATCCTTTTCCAGCACATCCTCAGCCACTTTAAGGTCATTACGTATCTTGCTGCGTTTCTTCCAGGGCACATTGACCAGTGTGTCAATGTAATTTCTCACCACGGCCGCTTCTGCGGACATGGGTGACATCAGTTTCAACTTATTCAGCTCTGCCTGTGCCTTGCCCTTGGCTTCCTTCGGCATGCCAGCAGATTCAATACGATTCTCCAGGTCCTCTATCTCATTCGGCGCATCATCCATCTCTCCCAGCTCTTTCTGGATGGCCTTCATCTGCTCATTCAGATAGTACTCGCGCTGGTTTTTCTCCATCTGACGTTTGACCCGACCCCGGATGCGTTTCTCCATCTGCAGCAAGTCGTTTTCGGCTTCCATGAGGCTCATAAGATGTTCCAGCCGATCGCCAATATTGGCCATCTCCAGCACACTCTGTTTCTCATCCAGTTTCAGCGACATGTGCGCGGCCATGGTATCGGCCAGACGACTGGGTGCATCAATACTGGAAAGCGAGGTCAACACCTCGGGCGGAATCTTCTTGTTAAGCTTCACATATTGATCAAACAGAGCGATGGCAGAGCGCATGAGCACCTCCATCTCCCTGTCATCCTCAGGCGTTACATCCTGAATCAGTGAATAATCCGCCGTAAAAAAGCCTTCCGTTTCTTTGAATTCAGACAACTGGGAGCGAGACCCGCCCTCGACCAGAACTTTAACCGTTCCATCTGGCAATTTCAGTAGCTGCAGGATATTCGCCAGCGTCCCGACATTGTGCATATCACCAACACCGGGATCATCCGTCTCTGCACTCTTTTGCGCTACCAGGAGGATCTGCTTATCCTCTTTCATTGCGGCATCGAGTGCTTTGATCGATTTTTCGCGACCAACAAAGAGCGGTATCACCATGTGTGGATAGACCACGACATCCCGCAATGGAAGGACTGGAATCTGTGCAGCCGAATTTTCGATCTGCAAATCACTCTTAACTTCTTGACCCATCAAGGGTTCTCCTTTTATCGCGCACTACGGGCAGATAACCAGCTCAACATACTCATTGCCGGCCATTCAAATTTGGTAGCCGCACTCTACTAGTGGCACCGTTCAGTTGATGGTGGGGGTTTGTCAGAGATATTTCAAGGCAAAAAGCAGGGAGGATTACAGGGTTTTAGTGGCTCGACGAAAAAATAAACTCTACATTCATGCACTTATAGCCAGACAGCCAAACCAAGAGAAATTGCAAACAATTGAAACCAAACAAGTAAGGGACAAAAAAACCGCTGACCCAATCAGGTCGGCGGTTTTTTTGTGGATTTCTCAAGCAAGAACGGCTACGGGCTATAATTTCGCCCGATTAGTCAGCGGCTACTCTTTTCTTCTCTCCACCCTCATAGATGATGTAGGGATCATTCTCACCGATGATAACCGATTCATCCACGACCACTTTGGATACATCCTCCTGGGAAGGCAGGTCATACATGGTATCCAGAAGAACCTGCTCCATTATGGTTCGCAGTCCACGCGCCCCTGTCTTTCTCTCCATCGCCTTACGCGCAATGGCAGCCAAGGCATCTGGCCTGAACTCAAGCTCACAATCTTCCATCTCAAACAACCGGTGATACTGCTTTACCAGCGCATTTTTCGGCTCAGTCAGAATCCGTACCAACGCCTCTTCATCCAACTCTTCGAGCGTCGCGACTACAGGCAAACGACCAACGAATTCCGGAATCAGTCCATAGTGAATCAAATCTTCAGGCTCGACACCCGTCAGTACTTCACCTACGCGGCGCGATTCGTCTTTACTATGCACTTCGGCAGAGAAACCGATACCACCCTTCTCTGATCGATTTCTAATGACCTTGTCCAGACCGGCAAAAGCACCGCCCACAACAAACAGGATGTTAGAGGTATCGACCTGTAGAAACTCTTGCTGAGGGTGCTTGCGACCACCTTGTGGGGGAACCGAAGCTACCGTTCCTTCTATGAGTTTCAATAGCGCCTGCTGAACACCTTCACCTGAGACGTCACGGGTAATTGAAGGGTTGTCAGACTTACGGGAAATTTTGTCAATCTCATCGATATAGACAATACCTGTCTGGGCCTTTTCTACATCGTAATCACACTTTTGTAGCAGCTTCTGAATGATATTCTCTACATCTTCACCTACATAACCCGCTTCTGTCAGCGTTGTGGCATCAGCAATGGTGAAGGGCACATTCAACGTACGCGCCAACGTTTCAGCCAGAAGGGTCTTACCTGAACCGGTCGGGCCAATCAGCAGGATATTGCTCTTGGCAATTTCTACTTCATCTTTGTTCTTGCTGGTATCCAATCGCTTGTAGTGATTGTATACCGCAACAGAAAGAACCTTTTTTGCTCGAGCCTGGCCAATCACATATTGATCGAGCAAAGCACTCAATTCATGGGGGTTAGGGAGTTTTCCAGAAGTCTCTACACTACCTTCCTGCATCTCCTCGCGAATAATGTCATTGCAAAGCTCTACACATTCATCGCAAATAAATACGGAAGGACCCGCGATGAGTTTACGAACTTCATGCTGACTCTTTCCGCAGAACGAGCAATACAGCAACTTGCCGTCATCACCTCTTGTCTT
>JAPHUE010000026.1 GCA_026196795.1 Sedimenticola sp. | reverse complement strand
TCAACGCCTTCGTCTTTCAAACACTGAATGACGATCTCGGCACCACTCAATTCCACAAAAAACCTCCCAACAAACCGGGTTACGGGCCATTCCCGTACCAGCCTGCATAGTAAACAGGGGAAAAATCGAACGGTACAAATTACTCATATACTGCAGACAGGTCAAGCCGGAATAGCCATTCAGCCACAGAGGATGTCTCATCATCCGGCCATTCTGAATAGTGTATACGGGGTTTCAGGGAATCCACAGGCCACCAACCCGGAAGATTTTAAATGCCCGCCTCTTTTTCCTTTAGTTATTTCTTTTACCTATTCAGCAAGTTACTGAGTAATCAAAAAACAATGTTTTTGCGAAATCCATCCTTGCTGCCCAGGAAACCAAACCCTACAATGTCACACTATAAGTAACGATCTGTTTACCAACAGCCTACGCAAGGATGATACACATGGTT
Source organism: Sedimenticola sp. (assembly GCA_026196795.1). Taxonomy (GTDB): domain Bacteria; phylum Pseudomonadota; class Gammaproteobacteria; order Chromatiales; family Chromatiaceae; genus Sedimenticola. The sequence goes on along the minus strand of JAPHUE010000026.1, from coordinate 18,322 downwards.
ATCCGAACAGCCTCACTCCTATCCCTAGCACTGCTTTTCAGCAGCGCGGCTGATGCCCGTATGTACCGATGGGTTGATGACAATGGCATGACGGTCTACTCACAGTCACCCCCACCCTCAGGCGAAGCAACTGAGATCAAGGTCAATACATCGACTGCCGCTCCCAATGCGAAAGCAGCAGCCGATGCACAACCCAAGCAAGCCGCAGAGCCCGAGAAAAAAGAATCTGGACCAACCAAGGCAGAAATTGAAGAGTCAAACAGGATTAAGGCTGAAAACTGCAAGGCGGCATCCAGTAATTTGAATCTCTATGAGAACCTGGGAAACAAACTTGTAAAAACCCCCGATGGGCTCTACAAGCGACTGACTGAAGAAGAACGCCAGCAGAAGATTCAGGAGAGTAAGGACGTCATGTCAGAGTTTTGCGATAAATAAAGGAAGGGTTTATAAAGATCTATATAGCCAGATATGAAGACCTAAACTACAGCCAAGGCCAGGTGCTTCAGATTTTCCCTACAAATACCTGCCAATCTTCCCTACAGACTACCTGAGGCTGGCAAACCATAATAGCCACACCGTCAGCAAGGAAGGCCATGGATGGGCAGCACTCTTCAAGGATGGGCGAATGGAAGCCAATTTCTGCTTAAAGAATCAGACGGCGACCCCGAAGGTATGGATATCTTCGGGGTTTTTATTGTGCACAAAAAAGGCCCACCTACACCAATCACTCTGGCCTGCCGATAAAGTACCCTTGCGCGCCATCCACATGAAGTGAGGGTAACAATTTCCAGGCGCTCTCTGTCTCGATAGACTCTCCTATGACTTCAATCTCAAGTCCATGTGCAATCTCAGCCAATGCCTGGACAAAAAACTGGTTATCACTGTTCTCGTCAATAGAGCGCATAAAACTGCCATCTATCTTCAGATAATCAACCTTCATCGAGCGCAGATAGGCCAAAGAACCAAAACTGCGACCAAAATGGTCAATCGAAAGCTTTGCTCCAAATCCTGTAACCAGAGAGAGCAGAGCCAAGACATGCTCGGTATTGGCCACCACGCCATACTCCGGCAACTCAAATATCATCCGTCCTGCAACAGCTTGATACTGAGTAAGCCTCCCCTCCAGCCATTCGATAAAACTTTCCTGCTTTATGGATGGCGGTGAAAGATTAATGGCGTAGTGGGTGTCATCATCAGGGGCATCAGCCAACAGCTGCAAGACTTGAGATATCACACTCTTATCTATCTCGGCAGTCATACCCAAACTCTCAGCTTGCGGCATAAACAGACCAGCTGAAAGTAATCCACCCTGCTCAGGTAAATCAAGGTTTTCAGGAATCCTCACCAGCACTTCGCGATGCAGTAGCTTCCTGTCTGCACAGCTTACAACCGGCTGAAATTGCAGTTGAACCCGATTGCTCTCCAATGCCTGACCAATAAACTCTCGCCATTCGGTGGCACCACGTACCTGGCCCTGTTCAATATCATCCGATGTAGTAAAGTGCCAGCCATTAGCCCCTTTTGCCTGGGCCATTCGAAGCGCCATATCCGCTTCCGAAAACAGCAGAGGGACACTCTGGCTACCATCATAAAAGCCAATACCTACGTGCCCAACATCCGGATTATCTAGCTTTCCAGTGCCATAGAGTCCTGCTAATGCAGCGGACAATTGTTCAGCGAGATTTAACACCTGCTGTTCAGAACAATCCTGCACCAGAATCGCAAAGTCTGCTCCGGTCAGATGGGCCAGTTGGCTTCTCGGCCATTGTGCCGTCACCTGCTCCAGCTGCGTTGCCGTATCCTGCAATAGATCATCACCAGCCTTGTAACCATGTGCGTCGTTGTACTGCTTAAAACTCTTTAACTGAATAAGACAAAGTGCCCCACTGGAAAATTCTTCGTCAGAATTGACCTGGTTAGTCAGCAAGTCCATAAAAAAGCGTTTGTTGGCCAATCCTGTAACGGGATGCTGGTATGCCTGCCGCCGCAATCCTGAGGCCAGCCTTTCCAGATCATCAAGCATCTGCCGAACCTTGCTGGACATGCGATTCATCGCCTCGACGATACGTCGCATATCGGTGGTCCGTGGCAATTTATCCAGTATGGGAAACTCCCTGTTACAGATTGCATTAGCTTGTTCCTCAACTGAACGAAGCGGCCGAAGTACCTGCCTCAACAACAGCACGCCAAGCACTAATGCAATCGCTGCACTGATCAGAAACCAGCGAAGTGTGCCCGCAATGGTCTGCCACAGTTGACTATAGGCATAGCCCGGATGACTCTTAACCACCACCCGACCACTCTGCAGCCAGCCATTCATCAGTGTCGCCTCACCTTCAGGGGTTGTCAGCGGAAGACGCTCAATGAACCATTCAGGAACCCCCTCAATCTGAACCGGCAATACGCGATCCACCAACGGTTTACCCTGCATGTCTTCAACGCGAATCACCCGATAGAAGCCACGATCAAAAATCGCATCGGTCATGGAAGTAACCGTGGCAATGTCATTCTCCTCCATATAGGGCGATATGGATAAGCCGAGGGAAGTGGCTGCATCCTGCGCATGGGATTCAAGCTGTTTTTCCAGATAATCGCGTGTGTTATGCACACTAATCAGAAAAGTACCCGCAAAGACCAGCAACAAGAGCGCGACTATCAAGGCAATGAGCTGTTTCGATAATGTCATAATCCTTTCCCCTGGGTGTTCTCTTCAGACAAACGCCTGGCTGCCGCCGCTACCAGAATCAGCTCGCGAATAATAATATTCATTGTTTAGCCTCTTTCGCCATCCTGGCCTTTAAATCCTGCCATAAACTAATGCGTGTTGATGAACCCACCTTCTGACCACGTCCCCGATTTTTTGCCAGCCAGAGACCTTCTGCATTGAAGCTATATACAGGAGCAAGGTCACCTCGCTTATCGGCGGTAAGAATCTGACTATTGATATTATCCAGTACCAGTGGCACGCCCGACTGCTCTGGATAGTAGGTCAACACCATGTGGGCTTGATTCAGCTCCAACGCCTTTACATACATAATGCGCATCTTTTCATCGGACACACCCATCTCTCTCAGAGTGAAGTACTTTGCAATGGAGTAATCCTCGCAATCAGCCTGTCCTCGGCCGATCGCCTCCAGCGGCGTCGCCCAATAATCGTTTTTACCCCAAATATTCAAATCAGACCGATAAGTCAGCTTATTAAAAAAGTCATTAACCAGGATGAGTTTCTCGGACTCACTTTTATCCCGATGCGCCTCCATCAAGTGCTGCCACTCCTGCATCCGAGCCGCCGCAGGTTCACCATACTTCTGCTTAACCCACTGTATCAACTCGGCATTAACCAGATTCTCGGCAACCACAATACCGCAAAGCAGCATTACAACCAGCACAAAAGAACCCCATAGCAGTCGACAGCGAGCGCCTAAAGGCTCACGTAGGGGGTATTTATGGGCAGGCGTGATTGACAAAGATGCTACCGGTATTCATGGCCAGATATTCTTATCTAATTGGCGGCAGTTTGCTGAAAAGCTGTAGATTTTGAGGAATAAATATCCAGTGCCAGGAATAGTGATGCATCATGATTTGTCCCGACCATGGCATATCGTTAGAATAGATCGATTTGCACCGCCACACCCTGGACTTCATACACATGCGCACATCCCAATTTCCGCTCCAGACAGTTAAGGAGACGCCTTCCGACGCCGAGATCAGCAGCCATCAGTTGATGATCAGGGCCGGTATGATCCGCAAACTCGCTGCAGGTCTCTATACCTGGCTGCCCTTAGGCCTGAGGGTACTGCGCAAAATAGAAACCATTGTACGAGAAGAGATGGATCGTTCTGGCGCACTGGAACTGTTGATGCCCTCGATTCAGCCCGCAGAACTGTGGCAGGAGTCCGGCCGCTGGGAACAGTATGGCCCAGAACTGCTACGCCTGAATGATAGGCATAAACGCGCCTTCTGTTATGGACCCACACATGAAGAGATCATTACCGATCTTGCCCGCAATGAACTGCACAGCTACAAGCAACTACCGATCAATTTCTATCAGATCCAGACCAAGTTTCGGGATGAGATACGGCCCCGCTTTGGCGTGATGCGCGCCCGCGAATTCCTGATGAAGGATGCCTATTCGTTTCATATTGGACCGGAATCCCTGCAGCAGACCTATGATCTGATGCACCAGACATACTGCCAAATCTTTACCCGCTGCGGCCTCAATTTCAGAGCCGTTCAGGCAGACAGTGGCAGCATTGGTGGAAATGCCTCAAAAGAGTTCCACGTACTGGCCGATTCAGGCGAAGATGCCATCGCCTTCTCTACTGAAAGCGATTACGCCGCCAATGTCGAAACAGCCGAAGCCGTTGCACTAGGGACAAGCCTCTCCGCACCAAAAGAGGCATTGCGTCTGGTCGACACCCCAGAGACCAAAACCATCCAGGATCTGGTCGAACAGTTTCAGCAACCCATCGAGAAAACAGTTAAAACGCTGATTGTAGTCGCCGATGAAGCGCAGGAGGTATCCTTTATCGCCCTACTGGTGCGTGGCGATCACGATCTGAATGAGATCAAAGCAGAAAAACTACCCGAAGTGGCCTCTCCCCTCACCTTCGCAACCGAAGAGCAAATTCGCGAGGCCATTGGGGCAGGCCCCGGCTCGCTCGGACCCATTAATCTCCCAATCCCCTGTATCGTAGACCGAACCGTGGCCCTGACCGCAGATTTCAGTGCGGGCGCAAATGAAGATGGCAAACACTATTTTGGTATCAACTGGGAACGTGACCTGCCATCTGCTCAGGTTGCCGATATCAGAAATGTACAGGAAGGTGACCCAAGCCCCGATGGAAAAGGTGTACTTACTATTGCACGGGGTATTGAAGTAGGGCATATCTTCCAGCTTGGCGATAAATACAGCGAAGCCTTGAAGGCCTCTGTGCTGGACGAGAACGGCCGCAGTATGACTATGCAGATGGGCTGTTATGGCATCGGTGTTTCACGGGTTGTCGCAGCAGCGATTGAACAGAACCATGACGAAAACGGAATCGTATGGCCTGCCACTATAGCCCCCTTCCAGGTTGCTTTATGCCCTATGAAAATGGACAAGTCCCACCGGGTACGTGAAGCTACCGAAGAGCTGTATCAGGCACTGACCACTGCCGGACTTGATGTATTGCTGGATGACCGGGGCGCCCGTCCTGGTGCCATGTTCGCGGACATGGAATTGATTGGCATACCTCATCGTGTTGTTATTGGGGAGCGCAGCTTGGACGAGGGTAAGTTCGAATATCGAGGCAGGATGGATACCGAAAACCGTTTAATTGATGTTGAGCAGCTAGTGCCCTTTCTGGTCAACCAAACAGGCGACGATGTCTGAGCCCTGGGATTCGCATCGGATTGCGTCTCACTATTTATACGATAATCACAAAGAGAAACTGGATTCATGGCAAAAGAGCAGAGTTTTACAAGAGAAGAGTTGCTGGACTGCGGTAACGGGAAAATGTTTGGCGAGGGAAACGCACAGTTACCTACCCCAAACATGCTGATGATGGACCGAATTACTCGCATATCTGATGAGGGCGGCGCTTATGGCAAAGGGGAAATTCTTGCCGAGCTGGATATAACGCCTGATCTATGGTTTTTTGATTGCCACTTCCCAGGGGATCCCGTCATGCCAGGCTGCCTTGGACTGGATGCCATGTGGCAAGCCGTTGGTTTCTATCTCGCTTGGCTGGGTAATCCAGGTCATGGACGTGCGCTAGGCGTGGGCGAAGTAAAATTTACAGGTCAGGTACTCCCTACCGCAAAAAAAGTAACCTACCATATCGAGTTGAAACGCGTCATTACCCGAAGATTAGTAATGGGTGTAGCAGATGCCGTAATGAAAGTTGACGGTCGTGAAATCTATACCGCCAAGGATCTACGCGTGGGCCTTTTTGTCTCTACCGATAACTTCTAGACTCGGCACATAGCCGTGTTCGAAGGGGCTGGATTTAGCTGCCAGCCCCTTTAGTCGTTCTGTCTACTCCACTCACCCTCTTTATTTAATAACCAAAAACCACATAAAAAGAGGTGAATTCAATTCTGATCAGATCAAAAAACGTGACCCAGTCGACAAAAATACAGACCCTAGGCATGAAACTATGAGATCAACGCTTAATTGATAGATTAATGATGCCTGAACCACATACAAAGTTGTCAATCTTGGCTTAATATTCAGCTATATCGGTCGATAATTGCCTTTAATATGACCCAAGAAATCACCCACATTAACAGTCAACGGAAGGATCGCTCCAAACAGGGAAAGAGCATCCGTATTCTACAGATCACCGACTGTCACCTACACACCGATCCAAAGTGGAAGCTGGCCGGGATAAATACCCAGACCAGTTTTGAGTGGGTGATGGAGTTAGCAGGACAAAGCAAAGAAGCTATTGACCTGCTTTTACTCACAGGTGATCTGGTTCATGACGCATCAATCGCAGGTTACAAACGCCTTAACCAACATGTACAAAGATTAGGTGTCCGGGCCTGTTGTCTACCTGGAAATCATGACCAACCAGATATCCTGAGCGAGCATCTCACAGGCGGTCTGGTGGAGGCTCCCAAAATCGTCGATCTGGGCGCATGGTTGGTGATTATGCTCGACTCAACCATCCCCCACTCTGAAGGTGGGCACCTTAGTGACCAGGAGATTGCGACTCTGCAGCAGACGCTCTCTGAATATACCGATCGACATATCTTAATCGCTCTGCATCATCATCCAGTCAAGATAAACAGTGCCTGGATGGATGACATGTCTCTTGATAACCCTGAAGCCTTTCTCTCCATTTTGAGCCAGCACAAACAGGTCAAAGCAGTGATCTGGGGACATATACATCAGCATTTTGAAACCCTCTACAACGGCATACAAATGCTTGGCACACCCTCTACCTGCATCCAGTTTGTCGAAAATCAGGACAGCTTCGGTATAAGTACCAAACCACCAGGGTTCCGCTGGCTAGAGCTTTTCCCAGACGGCCGCATTACAACTGGAATCGAACGCGTACCCGCACTACCGCCTGGCTTGGATCTGAAAACAGCAGGCTACTGACCCCCCCTTTTTTCACCGGCGACAATTATCTTAAATCCGGTTAAGATGTGCCAAAAGAGAAGAATCGGAGACACTGCAGATCCGATCATTTTTTGGAGTATAACCATGCAAAGGTTCTTGCTGAGTGCCTTCACTCTGGTGCTTTTTTCAAACGCTGCCACTGCCGGGGAATCCCCACCGCAGGCGTCCTACTATGCCCCCGCTAACAGTGCAATGTGGCGCCCACAGGAACAAGCAACGACCCAACAAAATGAGCCACCTGCACGCCAGCAATCATCATCCTCTACAGGTCAAAATCGTCCTGCTGCCCCTGCTACTTCGCAACAACCTTATCCGCAAGAGATGAGGGGGCAACAGCAATACCCAGCACCCTACGACGCCTACGGTTATCAGGAGCATTATGATCCTGGCTATTATGCCTACCCCGAAACCCAGCCAGGTTACTGGGGTGAAAGTGCTTATCCGACTAATCCAGGCTACCCTTCTGGCTATTACCAAGCCCAACCTTACAGTTATCCCTATGTCTACGAGACAGCGCCTGCCTCACCAAGTTATGCCGCCCCTCCAGGCTATAGTTATCCCCCCAACAGTGGCTATACCCAAGAGTATTATGCACCTGAGCAACCTACTCAGGAGTCTGGTTATGAGCGTTATTATTCTCCCGGCTATGGTCCCGATTACAGCAACAGACCCGGTTTCCAGACAGAACCCCCACAATACGGATCACAACAGACGCCCTATCCGCCAGAGTCAGAATCGTTATATGGATATCAGCCCGGAAACCAGCCCGTACCTGAATACAGCAAACAACCGACTCAGTATCCGGTAGAAAACAACAACAGGGAATGGCGACCTAATACCCCTCAAGAGACGACAACCAATCATCAACAGAGACAAGGTAGTAACGGACTACTGGTTAATGGCGCCCCTGCCGTATTCAGGCCTTGGACTCCACCCGAAATAGAGTCCACACAGTCCACACAAGACGCCACCGCGCAATAGTCAGCGATAGATACCTGTGGGCGTATTCCTAAGCTAAGGGTCAGCGTGATCCCGAAAAGGGTCGTTCAGTTAATGGTAAAATCCTTTAACTCCTGACGCGGGGCCGGCTCACAGGATACCCCGCTGACGCTTGCCTGCGGCGGTCCTTTAGTTAACCAGGCTTGCAACTGGTCAATCGCATCCTTTTCACCACAGGCCAATACCTCTACCCGCCCATCGGACAGATTTCTGGCATAGCCCGTAATGTCCAGACGCTCCGCCTCGAAGCGGGTGGAAGCCCGAAAAAAGACCCCTTGAACTTTCCCTGAAATAAGAAAACGCATGCAGATGGTCAAAACTGGCTCCTTTTACTATTTAATAAACTCGCTCGACTACTGAGCATTTGTGCGCTGCTCTATCATTTTTTCAATCTTAACGGCCGAGATACTCCCGATATGCCTCGCAACCAATTCCCCCTTCGGTGAAATCAGCAACGTGGTCGGTAAAGCAGGAATACGGCCCAGCGTGGTTCGGCCATCAGAAGGTGCCAGTAAAATGGGATAGCTGATGAACATCTCCTCTACAAAGGTCTTTAGCTGATCGAGTGTAATATCTTCCATGTTGACACCGAGCACCACGGCATTCCGATCCTTGTGCTTTTCATGAAACAGCTCGAGTTCAGGCATCTCATCAATACAAGGGGGGCACCAGGTTGCCCAGAAATTGACCACCACCCATTTACCATCGAACTCCGCCAGACTGCGATCCTTACCATCCAGATCCGGAAGAATCAGATCGGCACCCTGAAGTGGAGAAAATAGCATCAGCAGCAGTACACTACCGCCTAACCGCTTTATGAACTGCATCTATTTGACTCCCCTTGAGGTACCGGTGATACCACATCACTCAAACACAAGATTTCATTTAATGGTCTGGCCATGGCATCGCGGTATAAACGCTCCACTTGCTCAACGATTTCACCCAGCGCACGCTCACCAGGTTTAAGTGACAATTTTAGTGGTTCCGCATCGGGTAATGGCCCGGGTTCGATCAGATACAGATTAAGCAACGTCACAGTCGATAGGTCCCGTGCCAATAGCCACTCACCCGCTTCTGTTGATGTCAGAAAATGGGCCTGCCTCAACGTCTTCAAGTGACGGGACAATCCCTCTATACCCTCCCCGGGCAATTGTTGATGAAGGTACTGCAACGATCGACTCTCACCATTCTGTTGCGCTTGAAACAATAAACGTAAGATATGAAACCGAATCAGCAGTGGGTTCATCTCACCAGTCGTCGCATACTCGTCGTCCTGATCAATCAGGCCCAGACAACAGCTAAACTCAGCCCCCATCAAGGTTATGACCCAGGAGAGATACACCCAGACCAGAAACAGCGGGATGACTGCCAGTGCACCATAGATTGTTTCATAAGTAGGAAAGTTCGTAATATAGTAAGCGAATCCTCGCTTCGCCACTTCAAACAGCAGGGCAGCTAACAGCCCCCCAGTAATGGCATGCCAGACCGGGACACGCTGATTGGGAACCACAAGGTAGAGCAGACTGAAGGCAACTGCCGAGGCGATCAAAGGCATAAACAGGAACAGTCGACTCCCCACCTCCAGTCGCGATGCCGCATCAGAAAACAGCGGTATCGAAACGAGATAGGAGGTCACTGCAACACTCAAACCGATCAACAAGGGACCCAATGTCAATATGGCCCAATAAACCATAAATCGATTCAGTGGCCGCCGCTTTTTCTCAACCCGCCATATGGTATTAAATGCCCGCTCAATGTTGGCCATCATCAACAGGGCAACTGCAATCAAAAAACCCAGCCCGGGCCCGGTCATCCCCGCTGCTTTTTTACTGAACTGGTTCAGGTACTCCTGCACAACCTGACCAGAAGCTGGCATGAAATTGTTAAAGATAAAATCTTGCAGCTGTATAACAACCCGATCACCCACTGGAAAGGCAGCAAAAATAGCCAGTACAACCGTCATTAAAGGCACGATTGAAAGCAGTGTCGTAAATGTTAGTGCCGCCGCAGAAGGTAATCCCTGGTCTGCAACAAACCGCGACACCAGTAATCTGGAAAACCGGCGAATTTTAAGATATGTCATCCTTTAATACCTGGCTTGCCATCTCATCTTTATGATTTCAGCCATATTATCCAACAGTTTAGGCTTGCGCTTCTAAATGGATAATACATCAATCCGTCCTGGCAACCAGTGTCATGCTGATAATAAGCACACCTTAACCTGCTGTTTAGAGCTCCACTGTTTGGTTACAATAGGGCTCGTTTTAATCAGGTAAGTCGAGGTAACCATGACGGTTAAGATCTATCACAATCCCCAGTGCAGCAAATCGCGCCAGACCCTTCAGATCATAGAAGGCGAAGGTGTTGATGCCGAGATTATAGAATATCTGAAGACACCTCCCAGTCGGGATGAACTCATCAGCATACTGGATGGATTAGGCCTGGAGCCACGTCAGTTGATGCGTCAGGGAGAGGCTGAATACAAACAGGCCGATCTGGATAATCCGGAACTGACACGAGATCAACTGATTCAGGCCATGCTGGACTACCCAAGATTGATCGAGCGACCCATCGTGGTAAAAGATGGAAAAGTGATCATTGGACGTCCACCTGAACGTGTACTGGATATTCTCTAATGGCTGAAATACTGATCCTGTACTACAGCCGCTATGGTGCAACGGCGGACATGGCCCGACAGATCGCTCGGGGAGTTGAGGAGGTGAATGGCATGCAGGCCCGCTTGCGTACTGTGCCACCTGTCTCACCGGTTTGCGAAGCTACAGAACCCGCCGTACCCGAAAGTGGCGCGCCCTATGCAACGCTCACTGACTTGAAGGAGTGCCACGGCCTGGCCCTGGGCAGTCCGACACGTTTTGGAAATATGGCAGCACCAATGAAGCACTTTATTGACAGCACCAGTTCGCTCTGGCTTACCGGTGCATTGGCAGGAAAACCCGGCGCCGTGTTCACTTCCTCCTCCAGTCTGCACGGTGGACAGGAGACCACACTCACCTCAATGATGCTGCCACTTTTACATCACGGCATGTTGATTACCGGCCTACCCTATAGCGAGACTGAATTACTGCATACCACCACGGGCGGCACGCCCTACGGTCCCAGCCATTTGGCAGGTGTGGACAGCAAACTACCATTAAGTGATGAAGAGAAGAGCCTCTGCCAGGCACTGGGTAAACGCCTGGCCACAATCGCGAAACAGTTAAACAACACCTGATGAGTATGTCGAAACAACTGGCCCTTGGTTTCATAATGCCTGAGAAGGCAACCCTGGAAAGCTACGTACCCGCCGATAACATACAGGCAATAACCGATATGTCGGCCTGTGCCCGTGGCACGGGAGAACCGTTCATCTATCTCTGGGGAGCTGAACAGACAGGAAAGACCCATTTACTTCAGGCCGCCACACAACTGGCAACCGAAGCAGGCAGAAGCGCACTCTATATCCCACTGGATCAGGCTCGACAGTTTTCACCAACTATCTTTGATGATCTTGAACAGATGGATCTTGTCTGTCTGGATGGCATTGAGCAGATCGCTAATCTGGCTGATTGGGAGCAGGCGCTGTTTCATCTGTTTAATCGAATCAGAGAACAGCATCACTCGCTACTGGTCTCCGCCAGCTGCAGCCCATTGAATCTCCCCATCAAGCTCCCTGACCTGGCCTCAAGAATGAGCTGGGGGCTATGCTATCAGTTACAAGCGCTCAATGACCAGGAGAAAGTAGTTGCACTAACATCAGACGCAGCCCGGCGCGGGCTGGAACTGAGCGAAGAGACAGCACACTATATTCTGCGTCATGCACAACGGGATATGGGTTCACTACGAAAACTAATCGAGGGCCTAGACCAGGCCTCGCTTGAAGCACAACGGCGACTTACCATCCCTTTCGTAAAAGCATTCCTGCAACAACGAACAATCAGCAATTCAGGCGACTAACTACTGTTCTTTGTTATGATCCATAGCAAGCCGACTCCATACCCAGACATAATTCACTCCACTTGCCACCGTAGTAATCAGAACAATCCAGATAAGTCCGTCAATCATCCAGCCGGATAATGACACCAGCCCTCTATCCAGAACCACTGCCAATACCAGTACAATCTGGGAAAAAGTATTGATCTTACTGATCACGCTGGGATGGGCATCCAACTCCATCACCCTGAAATGATAAACCAGCGCACCTGTCACAATAATCAGATCCCTTAAAATCACCAGCAGAACCAGCCAAACAGGGATGATGCCAATCAAGGCCAGAGTAAGATAACTGGAAACCAGCAGAACTTTATCCGCAAGGGGATCAAGCAACCCACCAAGCTGACTCTGCCAACCGTAATGTTTTGCCAGATAGCCATCCAAGCCATCTGAAATTCCAGCCACAGCAAACAGTACCAACGCAACCCCAAACTGCTGCTCCAATAGCATCCAGACCACTGGGACAGACATGAAGATTCTCAGTACGCTGATCAAATTGGGTATATCTTCACGTTTCAGCATTTTTTATTCGATCGATCTCCAGTGCATGCACATCAGTTTCTTATCCAACGGATATCGCCCGCCGAGGGCATCTTTCTCCTCAACATGTCAACGCATACGATAGTAGAGGTCGATACCTTCGACCAACTCTCCCGATTGGTCAGGGGATTCAGGCACAGGCTCAATCAAACCACCGAGCGCCAAACCCTGTGCCAGCACCTGCACACCACCTCTGACTCGCAATTCGTAGGTAATTGAGTCGGGCTCTGCCGAGATAATATCAGCCTGTTCGACTGAACTCTGTGTGTGCAGAAAACGCTCCAGACCCGCATATTGTTTAAGCGCCAATACGCCACTCACACGGAGCCGCACACGCGAGAGACCGCCCTCCCCCGCCACCGGAGCATAACGTTCGGCAAGCAGATCAGAAACATGCTCTATGCCATCGCTCACTAATGAGGCAGGACTGTTTGATTCCGCTCGCCAACTGGACGAACGATCACCGTGATAGAGATGCCAATTCGCACGCCAGAGTCCACCTGATAGCTGGTTCAGCTTGCCGGTAACAATGAGATCAGGTGAGTAGCGTTCAGAAACCCGCCGAATATTCTGCTCAAAATTCCCCCACAGGTCTGCAACCTGCATACCCGCCTGGTCTTCGAGATCCATCAAGGGAAGCATCATGGGAATGCCCCGCTGATCGGCCTTTTGAAGCATCAAATTCAAGAGCGGACTATCACTCTCTGGCCGCATTAAACGCCGCTGACCCTGCCCCTCAAAGCCCAGCCAGATCAGGCCAGAAGGACGATTATCACCCCACACAGGGAGCCTGCGATCTCGCAGTAATCGCTGGACCGCATCCTCATCAAACTGAACCATCAACAGACGCCCGATCTCATCAACTCCCGTCCCGGCGGCCTCTGATTTCGAATCAGAATGGAGGCGATAGCGGTACTGTTGTACGTAACGTGGAGCTAATTTCAGATCACCTTGAAGCTCAGGACGCTCGGCAACCTTGCGATTACCGGTTACTTTAATCAGCATCTGGGCAAATGCCCGTTTGATGCCCTCGGTGCGCTGCTCAGATGATTGCCCTGCAACAGCCACCTCAGCACTATACAATCCCGAAACCTGACTGGCTGAAGCCGGAGCCACAAACCCCAGCAACAGCACGATTAAAAACAACATGGATGCTCGTTTAATGGAGGCGCTCTCCAGTTGTCGCTGGCAATAGGGCATTAAATTCTTTTTCCGTTTCAGTGGATACAATCCTGCGATTTTAGCCTGCCACTGGATCCAAATCCATTCGCACACCCCAAACAGACGACAAAGTGAGTCCTGTAATTGAACATGAACAGTCATAACCAGGACTAAATGCTATAATCGCCCTCTTTTTTGCCTGATCCCGAGCAATGGATTTGGTAGAATTCAGCATTGCTGCATGCAGCCTTAACAAGCATCTACCCTGGAGCGATCAGTGGATCAGAACAAAACCGAGTCCAACTCTCTCAGTTACCGGGATGCCGGTGTCGATATCGACGCTGGTAACACCCTGGTTGAGCGGATTAAACCCATCGTTAAAAACACCTTCAGACCTGGCGTTATGGCGGGACTCGGAGGATTCGGCGCACTGTTCGAACTACCACTTGACCGCTATCGTGAGCCGGTACTGGTTTCGGGAACCGATGGCGTAGGCACTAAACTTCGGCTCGCCTTAGCGATGCAAAAGCACGACACCATTGGTATCGATCTGGTTGCCATGTGTGTCAATGACATCATCGTGACGGGAGCGGAGCCACTTTTCTTTCTCGATTACTATGCAACCGGCAAACTGGATGTTGACGTGGCTACCAGCGTCGTCAAGGGTATTGCCGATGGCTGTAAACGCTCAGGCGCGGCATTAACCGGCGGGGAAACCGCGGAGATGCCCGGCATTTATGAGACGGGTGACTATGATCTGGCCGGTTTCTGCGTTGGTATTGTAGAAAAGTCCCGCATTATTGAACCCGGGAGAGTCAAACAGGGCGATGTTCTGCTGGGCCTGGCTTCATCTGGCCCCCACTCAAACGGCTACTCGCTGATCCGCAAGATTCTCGAGGTATCGGGTGCCGATCTGGCCGAACCTCTCGGAGACACCACTCTCGGTGAAGCGCTGTTGATGCCGACACGAATCTATGTCAAATCACTGCTGGCACTTCACCAGCAGATCGACATCCACGCCATGGCACACATTACCGGCGGCGGATTATTAGAAAACATACCTCGTGTACTTCCAGAAGGGACGCGGGCCATTATCGATGATAGCTCATGGGAACTGCCACCCGTCTTTAAATGGCTGCAAGAGCAGGGCAAGGTGATTGAGTCCGAGATGCTTCGCACCTTCAACTGCGGTGTCGGCATGGTCGTTTGCGTCGGGCCTGAAGATGCGGACAAGGCTATGGCGCTTCTCCAAGATCAGGGTGAGCAGGTCTGGAAACTGGGACAGATCGAGGCGCATGATGGCGCACCCTGTGTGGAACTGAAAAGGTGACACCAGCAGAAAAACTCCCAATCGTTGTCCTTGTATCAGGCAGCGGTAGTAATCTGCAGGCCATTATTGATGCAGCAGCAGCTGGGCTGCCCGTAGAGATTCGCGCTGTCATCAGCAATAAGCCGGGTGCCTATGGGCTGGATCGGGGGCGCAAGGCATCCATCCCCACACGAGTACTTGAACATACCGCATTTGAAGACCGCGATACGTATGATCAGGCACTAGTTAAACTAATCGATGAATATCAACCTGCCTTGGTAATACTGGCAGGCTTCATGCGTATCCTAACGGCAGGATTTGTTACTCATTATCAGGGAAGATTATTGAACATTCATCCATCCCTGCTGCCGAAATATCGAGGACTGCATACCCACAAGCGTGTACTTGAAGCAGGCGACCGAGAACATGGTGCCACGGTTCATCTTGTGACAGAAGAGCTTGATGGTGGACCGAGACTGCTACAGGTAAGCGTACCTGTGCAAGAGAATGATGATGAGGACACCCTTGCAGCACGAGTCCTCACACAAGAACACATCATCTACCCGATGGTGATCGGCTGGTTTGCAGAAAACCGCTTGTCAATACAAAATGGTGCGATAGCACTGGATGGAGAGAGAATGGATGGACCTAAACAGATGACGTTCAATCAGACAACTGCCCTATGAGTAGTCTCACCATGAGGCTCAGCAGACACCTACTTCTACTGGCAACTGCATTATTGCTGTCACCTACAACAGCCGTATTTGCTGAGCAAACTCTTAAACCCTATAAAGCGCATTACCGCGTGAGTAAGGGAACCTTTGTCATCGGCTCAGCCACTATCACACTCAAGCTATCAGCACAGGGAGATTATCAGTATCGTGCCTTCACAGCCCCTGTCGGCCTAGCAGCCGTTTTTCGAAAAGATGAAATTACCGAACAAAGTAATGGCCATATAGTAGACAGCCGGGTCATCCCGGACCATTACCTATACAAGCACAAAAAACCTAAAAAACAGCGCACGGTCAGTCTCGATTTTGACTGGGAGAACCAGCGAGTTGCCAATAAAACAGCCGATTCTCACTGGTCAATGGAGATACCATCCGGTACACAGGACAAATTCAGCCAGCAACTCTCACTAATGCTGTCACTCTGCCGGGGTGAATCAGTGGCTAAATTTGAGGTAGCCGATGGCGGCCTGCTCAAGACCTATAGCTACACCCAGATAGAAGAGGAGACTATTCGTACTGAATCAGGCGAATACCAAACCGTTAAACTGGCCAGAAACAAGGATAACAAACCCTCAAAGACAACCCTCTGGTTTGCGCCTGAGCTCAACTATCTGCCAGTCAAAATTGCCAAGCATGAGAAGGATGGCGACTATGTAATGGAGCTGGTTTCAGTCGATTGGGTTGAGACTAACAGTAACTAATTCAGTCACGCTGCAATAGCCGGTTCATCACCTTTTTAAAAAAGCCACCCGGCGCTACAGTAATATGTGCATCTTCAACATTGATCTGCTCTATAGCGTAACTCTGAAAATCCACGCCAGCTTCCTGATACATCTCTTGGGACAGCTTCAAATCATCAGCCCAACGCGATAGAAAGTCATCACTCGGGGCAATACAGACAATCCGCTTCACCTCTTCCTGGATCAACTTGGATGCACAACGGGGACAAGGCGGATGTGTCACATAAACCGTGCAAGACGTAAGATCACGCTTGGCAAAGATCATCGCATTCTCTTCTGCATGTATGGTCAGATTGAGTTTGCAATTACGATCTGTCAGCCGCTCCTCTCGATCTTCAACACCTGCCGCAAAACCATTATAACCAACCGATACAATACGATTGCCATCTGTAATGACAGCCCCAACCTGCGAAGAGGGATCCTTGCTCCAGGCAGAGATATGGGCCGCCAGCCCCAGGAAGCGGGTATCCCACTTGATACTCATCGATATGCCTCATAAAAGAAACGGTGCGGGTAAGAGCAATGCATTGGGATGCAGAAACACTGCATCCCAAGCTCTATAGATCAATTATTCTGAATCACGATATTAGGGAACTTGGCCGCATAGCTCTTCGCCTGCTTAGCCAGAATTGCCGTGGTTTTACGGGCAATCTCACGGTAGATCTGGGAGATTCTATGCTCCGGGTCAGCCACAACAGTCGGTTTACCACCATCAGTCTCTTCACGGATGCGGATATCCAGAGGCAGTGCGCCAAGGAAGTTCACGCCATACTCCTCAGCCATTCTTCTTCCACCACCCTCACCAAAGATATGCTCTTCATGGTTGCAGTTAGAACAGATATGAGTACTCATGTTCTCCACAATACCCAAAACCGGCACTTCCACCTTCTCGAACATCTTGAAGCCTTTACGTGCATCCAGCAGCGCTATGTCCTGGGGGGTTGTGACAACGACTGCACCCGAAACCGGCACTTTTTGCGCCAGGGTCAGTTGCGTATCTCCGGTACCCGGTGGCAAGTCAATGATCAGGTAATCGAGATTGGACCAGTTAGTGTCATTCAAGAGCTGTTCCAGAGCCTGGGTGACCATAGGGCCACGCCAGATCATCGGCGTCTCTTCATCAATCAGAAAACCGATCGACATCGCTTGAATACCATAGTTCTCCAGCGGCTCGAGGGTTTTTCCATCATTAGACTGCGGCTGTCCCGAAACACCCAACATGCGGGGCTGTGAAGGACCATAAATATCCGCATCCAATAATCCTACCGTGGCACCCTCTTCAGCCAGCGCAAGCGCGAGATTGACCGAGGTAGTGGATTTACCCACACCACCCTTGCCAGAGGCAACGGCGATAATATTCTTAACATTATCAATGGGCTTGAGTGATTTCTGAACGGAATGAGCCGATATCTTCCAGCTCACATCAACATCCACTGACGAGACACCTTCAACAGCAGAGATCTGCGCCTTGAGCGCATTGGCCAGCTCATCTTTAAAGCCCTTGGCGGGAAAACCCAATTCCACTGCAACCTTTACGCTGCCACCATCAATCTCAATACCTTTGATTGACTTGGCATCAACCAGATCGGTCTCCAAGTGAGGCTCGGTGTACCCTTTTATCGCCTCTTCAATCAACTCTTTTGTTACTTCAGCCATTGCTTGCTCCTACGAGATGACCCCACAGGGTCGCAAATTCGGGGAATGATGGCCGCGCATTCTACATTAAAAAACGCTTATGCCC
>JAPHUE010000129.1 GCA_026196795.1 Sedimenticola sp. | reverse complement strand
ATTGTTGTTGTATGGGTTTTTTGGATCATATTGCCGCTTGCAATAGGCATGATGCAGGGCGTTTTATCGGGTTTGAGGTGGCGGGTCAGACCGTGGGACGCGTCAACCGCCAGTTTGCGCGGCAGTTGAGTGCTTGGCCTGACGTTTTCCAGGTCACTGATCGGGCGGTTACGTTTCAGGCCATTGCATCGGATGTTGAAAGTCGCACTGAAACATTAGCGCGGGTGCTGAAAGCGTTGGTGGATCAGCAGGTGCTACTGCCATTTCACGGTGAACAATATGTTGTGCAGGCAGAGGGCCTGTCAGAACCCCTGCTCTTGGTAGACCGGGCCATGGCCCCCTGTTTTGGTATCCGGGCGTTTGGTCAGCATGTGAATGCAATTGTTCGCAGCGCTGAGGGGTTGAAAATGTGGATCAGTCGTCGTGCGGATGACCGTCTGCATTACCCCGGCCAGCTGGATAACCTGGCTGCAGGGGGGTTGCCCTACGGGATCTCGCTACAAGACAATCTGGCCAAGGAGTGCTGGGAAGAGGCGGGCATACCGGCAGAACTCGCCAGCCAGGCGGTTTCAGTGGGTGCTGTCAGTTATCACATGGATACTCAGATTGGTTTTAAGTCCGATACGCTTTTTTGTTATGACCTTGAATTACCAGAAGATTTTAACCCTGTCTGCACAGATGGCGAGGTACAGGACTTCTATCTCCTGCCCGTTGAAGAGGTTATGGCGCGGGTTAAGAGCGGGGATGATTTCAAACTGAACTGTAATCTGGTGATCATCGATTTTCTTATCCGGTATGGATTTATTGGTCCGGATGACCCTGATTACATGAAGATGCTCACGGGTTTACACCCGGTTTTGCCCCCGCTTGAATAGGGGCGTGCTAAACTCGAACTCATATTGAGATGAAACCTACGGGATCCTTTTGCGGTCCAACGGTTGTTTACGGGATACGACTCAAGCCTATGACATTCAGATACCTACTGCTTTCTCTACTACTGTTGCTCCAGAGTCTTTCACTGGCCTATGCCAGCGTCAGGGAAGTTCCGCTCGATGAGTTACAGCCGACTCGGTCTCAGCGACAGTCAACACTGATTATTCTTAAGGTGATTAATGAGTATCACTATAAGAAACATCAGCTTGATGATGCGATGTCGAAGGCGGTGCTGGATCGGTATCTGGAGGTGCTGGATCCGAATAAAAGCTTCTTTACTCAGAGCGACTTCGACCGTTTCGCAGTGGTGAGCGATCGCCTGGATGATGATCTGAAAGAGGCACGGCTGGATTCAGCCTTTAATATCTTTCGGGTCTACCGGCAGCGCGTTGATGAACGTATCGAGACCGCGCTCAATCTCCTGAAAGTGGATTATGACTTTACCATCAATGAAAGTTATCGCTTCAATCGCGAGAAAAGTCCTTGGGCGGCCAGTAAACCGGAACTTGATGAACTTTGGCGTAAAAAGGTTAAGAGCGACATTCTCAGCCTGAAATTGAAAGATAAGCCACTGGATGAGATTCGTACAACCCTGGCGAAACGCTATTCAGGTATTCAGCGCCGTACCCGGCAGATGGACTCGGATGATGTTTTTCAGATCTTCATCAACTCATATACCCTGAGCCTTGAGCCGCATACCTCTTATATGTCACCGAGGGTATCTGAAAATTTTGATATCAGCATGCGCCTCTCACTGGAAGGTATCGGGGCTGTTCTGAAGAATGAGAATGAGTACACCGTGGTCCAGCGCACCGTGGTGGGCGGGCCGGCCGGGCTCAGTGGTCAGGTCAATCCTGGGGATCGCATTACTGCTGTGGGTCAGGATGCCGATGGTGAGATGGAAGATGTCGTGGGTTGGCGTCTACAGGATGTAGTGGATCTTATCCGGGGCGCCAAGGGTACAACGGTCAGGCTTCAGTTGTTGCCGGAAGATGAGGGGTCTGCCGGTCGCTCAAAACTGGTTACCCTGGTACGCAATGAGATCAAGCTGGAAGATCAGGCAGCCAAGAAATACATCATTGAGGGGCTGGGTGGTATGGGGAGTACCCGTATTGGTGTGATCGATATCCCCGCCTTTTACCGGGACTTCCGTGGCTTCTCCAAGGGCGATAAAGATTTTACCAGTACCACGCGGGATGTTCGTCAGCTGCTGAGTGAGTTGGAAGCCGATGGGGTGGATGGTGTTGTCATTGATCTGCGCCAGAATGGCGGTGGCTCTCTGGTAGAGGCGACCGAGTTGACCGGACTGTTTATCCCCTCCGGCCCTGTGGTACAAGTCAAGAACGCCTCTGGTAATCTGGATGTTGAGCGTGACCCTGATCCCGCCCAAGTGTATGGCGGGCCATTGGCGGTGCTAGTGGACCGACACAGTGCTTCCGCCTCCGAGATTTTTGCCGGGGCTATACAGGATTACCACCGGGGGATCATTATTGGTGAGCCTACCTTTGGTAAAGGTACGGTGCAGACGCTGGTGGATCTGGGACGGTTTGTTCGCTATGGCGAAAAAAACCTGGGTCGCCTCCGATTGACGATGGCGCAATTCTTTCGGATCAACGGTGGCAGCACCCAGTTCAAAGGCGTGGTGCCTGACATCATCTACCCCTCGGCTGTACAGGCCGATGACCAGGGTGAGCGGAGTCTGGATAACGCACTGCCATGGGCTCAGATTCGTGCGGTTGATTATCAGCCTCAAGGGCTTGGGCCTTTGGAACACTATCAGCAGAAGCATCTGATGCGGATAAAGGAGGATCCTGGTTTTACCTATCTCCTACAGGTAGAGCAGCTGTTGAAAGAGGTGCGGGAACAGGATTCTGTATCACTCCTGGAGAAGGAGAGGGAAATTGAGTGGGATAACCGGGAAAAACGCCGCAAGTCTGAAAAAAACCAGTTCCTCGTCGCTATCGGTTTGACCCCGGAATCGGATGAAGAAGAAGAGAAGCGGAAACGAGCCAGCCCCGCTTCAGATATTGATGATCCGGTCCAGCGGATTATGTTGAATGAGGCCGCCCACATTCTGGCGGATTATATCGGGGGGCAAAGCCGGGCCGCGATGGTGAACTAATCGGGTTTGATAGCACTAGCCTGACAGACCGCGATCAATCCATTTTCTAATGCGGTTGGCATCACCGAAGGGTGTCAGTTTGCCGAAGGAGTTAAGAAGCACGATGATGAGCTTCTTGCCCTTCAGTTCGGCCTGCATCACCAGGCAACGGCCGGCCTCATTGATATAACCGGTCTTGCTGAGAGAGATATTCCAGGCGCTGTTTTTCAGTAGCCTGTTGGTATTGCCATAGGTGAGTGGCCCGCGTTTTGGGTAGGGTCGAACATCCATTTTAAGGCGTGTGGTCGCTGCCTCAATCGCCGGATAGCGGCTGGCCGAGCGTACCAGTATGGCGAGATCTTCCGGGGAGGCTATATTATCCGCTTCCAGTCCGGCAGGATCAGCAAACCGGCTCTGCCTCATGCCCAGTGATTGAGCCTTCTCATTCATCGCCTTTACAAAGGCTTCAGTGCCACCGGGGAAGGTGCGGGCAAGTGCACTGGCGGCCCGATTTTCGGATGCCATCAAGGCCAGCTTGATCAACTCGTTTCGGGTCAGGGTTGCGCCATACTTGAGTCGTGAGCCGGTCAGTTTTATCAGATCCCTGTCCTGTTTGCTGATGCGGATTTTCTCGTCCAGGGCGAGTTTTGAGTCCAGTATGACCATGACGGTCATCAGCTTGGTGATGGAACCAATGGGTCGAGGCTGAGAAGGCTGCTTACTGTATATTTCGTTCCCTTCATTATCGATAATCAGTACTGAAGCTGAGCGAAGTTTCAATTTCCTGTCGTCCAGTCTCTCCCAGCCATCCAGGCTCTTTCCTGAGGCAGCGCTTTCTGTTTTTGAAGGCGGTACAGGCTTTATTGCGGCTATCTGCTGAATTTCTGACACGTCCGCGGTCAGCGGAGCGGCTACAAGAAGAAGGGAGATTAAAACCAGCTGTTTCAAACTATTGGCCTAGGCTATTGAATTTTGCCTATCTTTGCCCAACCTGAGGGTAAATGCAAAGATGTGCCCCTGATGGGTGTATGTCTCGCTGTTATCTGATGGTCGGCTGATACATCGGACAGATGGCGGTTTGAATGGCTATAATGCCTGCTTGAATTGGGGCTTTGTCCGATGCACGTGGGGCGAATAACCAGAACAGATAATAGAGCTGGGACGACACGATTGTATCAGACGATTGAAAAACGCATTCGGGATTTACCGGATGAAATTGCACAGTATCTCTCGACAGGTGGGGCGGTCGGGCTGGAAAAAGAGTGCCTGCGGGTCTCGGAAAGTGGCAGTATATCGCAACAGCCACACCCTTCGGGGCTGGGTTCGGCCCTGACAAACGGTTATATCACGACCGATTATTCAGAGGCGTTGGCGGAACTGATAACACCGCCCTGCCAGCGTATTGATGATGCCTTGGCTTTTTTAAGCGATACCCAGAAATTTGTCTACGATCATCTTGAGAACGAGTATCTCTGGGCTACAAGCATGCCTTGTGTGCTGGACGGCGGTGACAATATCCCCATTGCTGATTACGGCACTTCCAATCCTGGTATCATGAAAAACGTATACCGGCGCGGTCTGGGGCACCGTTATGGGCGGACCATGCAGGTGATCGCCGGGGTGCATTTCAACTTCTCCTTTGATGAGGCGTTTTGGCCGCTCTATAAGACCCTGCAACAGAGTGGCCAGACACTTCGGGACTTTACCGATCACTCCTATCTCGCACTGATCAGGAATCTGCAGCGTTTTGGCTGGTTGATTCCTTATCTTTTTGGGGCATCTCCGGCAGTCTGTAAATCCTTTCTGGGTAACAAGTCGACAGATCTGGAGCCGTTTGACCAGAACACCTACTATGAACCTTATGCCACCTCGCTTCGTATGGGGGACATTGGCTATACCAATAGCAAAGAGAAGGGCGTTGGTATCAAGGCCAATTACAATAACCTGCAGAGCTATATTGAGAGTCTGACCCACGCCATTGAGACCCCCTGTCCTATGTGGGAGAAGATCGGGGTAGAGGTGAATGGGCGTTATGAGCAGTTAAATGCCAATATTCTGCAGATTGAGAATGAGTACTACACAACAGTACGACCTAAACAGGTGCTGCAGGGCATGGAAAAGCCAACAGTCGCACTGCGCCGGCGAGGGGTTCGTTATATCGAGTTACGCTCGCTGGATGTCAATGCCTTTCATCCCCTGGGTGTCAGCCAGGAACAGCTCTATTTCCTGCGTGCTTACATGGTCTTCTCCTTGTTGATGGATAGCCCACCGATCAATGTGCAGGAGCGTCGGGAGATTGACCAGAATATTGGTGGAGCGGCCCATCGAGGACGCGATCCTGAACTCTATCTTTCCCGCCAGGGTAGAGATATTCGCCTGCGGGATTGGGCGCGGGAGTTGTTGCAGGCGATGGTGCCGGTCTGTGAGTTGTTGGACAAGTGGGATGAAGCAAAACCTTATTCGGCCAGTCTGCAACAGCAGATGGCCTGTGTGGAAGACCCGGAGTTGACCCCATCTGCCAGGATGTTGCAGGAGATGCGTGAGCAGGGAGAGGGATTTTTTCACTTTGCAAAACGCAAATCACTACAACATCGTGATTTTTTCAGCGGATTTGTACCTGATACGGAACGTTATCAGTTACTGCTTGCTGAAGCAGAAAGCTCTCTCTTGCAGCAACAACAGCTGGAGCAGGCAGATCAACCGTCGTTCGCGGCCTTTCTGGCCGACTACTTTGCTCAACATTGATCGGGTCTATCAAGTCCGGCTAGACCCGGCTCAGAATCCAGTCCATTGCCCGGAAAGGGAGCAGGCGTTTCAGCGTACCAAACAGGTAAGTGGGAAACGTGACATAGTAGCGAATCTTGGGTCTGGGACTCTCCAGGGCGTGTATCACCCGTTTTAATACCGATTCAGGGGGTAGGGTGAAGGGTACGGCCGGCCCCTGCTTGGTCAGTCGCTCCTCCATCGCCTGGTAGGCCGTTTTGTGAAAGCTGTTGGATGGGTCAATGTGCTGTTTCCACATGGCATAGGCATTGGCCCTGAACTGGCTTTCTATAGGACCGGGCTCGATCAGGCTGATATGAATCCCTGTTCCTCTGAGCTCTGCCCTGAGCGTGTCGGTTAATCCCTCCAGGGCAAACTTGCTGGCATTGTAGGCGCCCCGGTAAGCGAGTGCAGCAAAGCCCAATACCGAACTGTTCTGAATGATTCTGCCCTCTCCCTGCTGTCGCATCACAGGGATAAGTTGGCATGTGAGTTCGTGCCAGCCAAACAGATTGGTCTCGAATTGAGCCCGCAGGGTCGCTCTTGATAGGTCCTCTACAGCGCCAGGTTGACCATAAGCGCCGTTATTGAACAGGCCATAAAGCCTTCCCCCTGTAATCGCAAGGGTTTGATTGACGGCCTGCCGGATGCTCTCTGAGTCATCCAGGTCCAGTTTAATCGCGGTCAATCCAGCGTCGATTAAGGCTTCAACATCCCGATCTTTTCGGGCACTGGCAATGACCTGGTAGCCGCGTTCATGCAGACCCCGGGCGACACAAAGACCAATGCCGCTGGAGCAACCGGTAATCAGTACGCTCCTCATACGCTGTTGTTGCACATTCTGGTTCCTGTTAAAAAACATAAAGTCCCAAATAAAGGGATATGTGACCGCCGTGAATCATTCGCCAACTTACGGCGTTGTGTCGATTCGAGCAAGTCGAATACGAAGTTACCATTTTTGATTGCAGCGTATAGTGAATTAACCGAATATACACGGATGTTTAGCGTTAAAGTTTCGCCTGATGTATCCGCTACAAACGTTAGTGCTGAAATAAGGTTTTTGCTTGGTCTGAAGAGCGAGATGAGGAAGTATTTGTGGATATAGCAACACTAATCGGGTTATTGGGCGGGTTTGGCATCATTATCGGCGCCATTGCGACGGGTGGTGATGTCATGCTGTTCGTCAATGTACCCTCCATTCTGATTGTAGTGGGTGGCACCTTTATGGTGACGCTGATGCAGGTTTCGCTGAAAGATTTTCTGGGTTCTTTCAGTATTGGCATGAAAGCGTTCTTTTATAAGACCGATGATGCCACGGCGCTGATTGAAGAGGCGGTCACCCTGGCGGATGTGGCGAGGAAGAATGGACTGCTGGCGTTAGAGGGTCAGGAGATCAGTAATGACTTTCTGAAACAGGGCATAGGGCTTTGTGTCGATGGCCATGACCCCTCTCTGGTCAACCGGTTGCTCAGTAAAGATATTGATCTGACTATTCAGCGGCATGAAGTGGGGCAGACCATGTTCAAAAACATGGCGATTATGGCCCCTGCTATGGGCATGATCGGTACCCTGGTTGGTCTGGTGCAGATGCTGGCGAATATGTCCGACCCGGCCAGTATTGGTCCGGCGATGGCCGTTGCCCTACTTACCACACTCTATGGGGCGATCATTGCCAATGCCTTTGCCCAGCCATTGGCCGATAAGCTGGCCCGGGCCAGCGCGCTTGAAAAGACCAACAAGTCACTGATTATAGAGACAATAGCCGGCATTCAGGAGGGTATGAATCCGCGTGTCCTGGAACAGCTGCTCTCCACCTATCTCCCTTCCAACAAGCGCACTAGAGAAGAGGCAGAGTAACGGGTATGTCGGACGATTGCCCCAAATGCGAAGACGGACTACCGGCCTGGCTGGCTACCTTCGCAGACCTTATGTCTTTGCTGATGTGCTTTTTTGTGCTGCTGCTCTCGTTTGCTGAAATGGATGCCATTCGCTTTAAAAAGATGGCGGACTCTATGAAGGACGCCTTTGGTGTTCAGCGTGAAATCCCTGCAAACGAGATTGTCATGGGCACGAGTGTTATTAAACAGGAATTCAGCCCTTCAACGATTCCTGAACCGTCATTGATCAATGAAATACGTCAACAGACGACGGATGTGGAGAAGCAGAATCTTGATGTGCCGGATAGTGGTGGTTCTGATGCCGCCGATGCCGATGCCGCTGCTGCGGCAGCTGCGGCGGCTTTAGAAAAGGTGATGCAAGAGGTTGCAGAGCAGGCTCAGGACATTAGAGACGCCATGCAGCTAGAGATCGAAGAGAATCTGGTCAGCGTGGAGACAGAACAGGCCAAAATCATTATTAGGATTAATGAAAAAGGCTCTTTTCCCTCCGGCAGTGCAAAACTGAATGACGATTTTTATGGCGTCATGGTGCGTCTGAGTGAAGCGGTTGCCAAGACACCGGGCAAAGTGGTTGTGGCCGGACATACCGATAATATTCCAATATCCACGCGGCGTTTCCGCTCTAACTGGGAACTCTCTTCCGCTCGTGCGGTAACGGTGGTTCATGCGCTGCTGGATGACCCGAATATAGATCCAGGACGGGTAACCGTTGAGGGGCATGCGGAGTCCCAGCCGCTCGTGCCTAATGATTCTCGGGAAAATCGGGCAATTAATCGCCGTGTTGAGCTGGTCATCGAGCGCGGATCGGACATAGAGGGTGGCGAGTCACTAGAGTTAAATGCCCCTCAGGGATAAGGTCTAATCGTGGAAGAGAAACGAAATCAGTTTGCAGGAGTGATGAGCAGTTGAATAAAGGTCAGGATGAACGCAGACAATATTTTCGGATTGAGGATAGTCTCAGTCTAAGCTACCAGACGGTCCCTCTTGATGAAGTGCCCGCCTGTGTTGAACGTCTTGAAAAAGAGCTGGATAGTCATTTTACAGTAGTGAGCAGCCTGGCGGCGGTTACCCAGGAGATGATGGGTATCTTGCACAAGATTGAGGCCAGTCGTCCCGAGATTGCGGCCTATCTGAAGTCACTGGACAAGAAGATAGATATTCTTGGGCGGGCTTTTCTGGCGCAAACGACAGAACTGTTCATTCAGCCTGCCCAGGAGGTGAACCTGAGTGCTACAGGGATCTCGTTTTGTGTGGATGAACAGCTATCAGAAGGAACGATTCTTGAGTTAAAGATTTTGCTGATGCCATCTTATACGGGCATTCTCAGTTTTGCTGAGGTCATTGGCTGTGATCCCGTTGAAACTGAGGTGTCGGAGCAGCGCTATCATCTACGAACCACTTTTACACATATTCGCGAACGTGATCGGGATGTACTGATACAACACGTTATCCAACGGCAAGGTGCCCAGATCAGGCAGGCCCGTGAGCAACTTGATCAGGATGGTGAATAGCGTCAGCTATTTTCCAATCAACTGTTTTACACAGGTTAGATAAGCCTTCTCATCAGGTGCTCGATTAGCTCGTTGCGCTTCCCAGAGCATTTTACCCAGACACTCCATCAGTTGATGTTCCACCTCGTGGTCGTCACCTACCTTGGAGACAGCTTTGTTGTAGAGAGCCCGTATTCCTGCGGGCCTATCTGTTCCAACCTGCTCCTGTAGACTGATATGCATACCCATATGGAGAAAAGGGTTGGTTTCACCGCCATCGGGGAGAAAATCCTTGTCCAGTGCATTCTCCGGAGCCTCAATCAGTGCATGGTATTCGGGATGTTGTTGAATAATGCCCGCGATGATCTGTTCGAGAGGAATTAAAACCTCCCCTTCACGCGCTTTACGCCAAGTCTCAGTAAAAAAACGGCGCATCTGATTTCTATCACTGCCAAACATGGTTCATCAATCCAGTTTTTTATCGCGGAATTCGCACAGGTCTTCAATAATACATGAACCACAACGTGGACGGCGAGCAATGCAGGTATACCGACCATGCAGTATCAGCCAGTGATGGGCATCGAGCAGAAACTCCTTTGGAATGTTGCGTAATAACCGTTTCTCTACTTCCAGCACATTTTTCCCTGGAGCAATATTGGTTCTGTTAGAAACCCTGAATATATGGGTGTCAACGGCCATTGCAGGTTGTCGAAAAACAGTATTCAGAATGACATTGGCTGTTTTTCTGCCCACACCTGGAAGGGCTTCCAATGCCGAACGTTCATCAGGAACTTCACTGTTGTGAATCTGTATGAGTTGCTCACAGGTCTTAAGGATATTTACTGCTTTGCTGTTATACAAACCAATGGTTTTTATATAGTCCTTAAGACCCTCTTCGCCCAGAGCCAGGATCGTCTCGGGGGTGTTTGCAGTGGGGAAGAGTTTAGCAGTTGCCTTGTTTACCCCTTTGTCTGTCGCTTGAGCCGACAGGATTACCGCTATTAACAGCTCAAATGGTGTGTGGTAGTGGAGCTCTGTGGTCGGTGAAGGGTTCTGCTCACGTAGGCGTTCAAAGATGGTCTGTCTGATCTGCTTATTCATGCGCCCATTTTATCATGCCTCCATTTTTGAGCATGATAAATGTGTTGTGGTTGGCTATTCTGGTTGTCATCGCTGTTATTTTATTGAATCATGGTTTTAGAATTTGGCAGATATAAAGTAGTATGCACTACTTTGGTCGACTGAACTGATTAATAATCGAGGCATAGGATGCTCTCCAGGCTAGACCCCGCACTTCTGAAAAACCCTGAATTTCAATCAGCGATGGTTCGATTGGCTATCTGGTTATTTGCTGTTCTATACATTGGTCTTGGGGCGGCTAGTGATTATTACCTTGTTGATCTGAATGATTATTCGCTGCTATTTGGTGGTTTCCTCATTCTATTTCTCTCATTGCTCGCCAGTGTTATTCACCGGCCGGTCTGGGAGGCCAGGCGCTATTTCTCACTGGTATTGGATGTATCTGCAACCAGCTTCTGTATTTATCTTACAAAAGATGTGGTCAGCCCTTTTTATCTTCTCTATATCTGGATCTTTATTTCGTATGGCACGCGCTATGGTAAAGCACATCTGAAGTGGGCCTCGTTGCTCAGTATATTTGCTTACACTGTCGTGCTGACCGCTCTTGGTCAGTGGGATAAATACACCTTCGAAGTGATCTTTTTTCTGCTGTTGTTGATACTGTTGCCCTTGTATCAGTATGTATTGCTCAGAAAATTACATGATGCAAGACAAGAAGCAGAGCAGTCTGATCAGGCTAAAAGTGTATTTTTATCGAGTATGACCCATGAGCTGCGCACACCGTTGAGTGGAATTATGGGGATGTCCCAGTTATTAAAAAACACTGAGTTGACTGCTGAACAGAAAGAGTTTGTCGCGTCCATTATTTCTTCGGGAAATATTCTCGATTCTCTGATAAGTGAAGTACTTGATCTGTCAAAAATGGATGCCGGGGGACTGGAGCTTAAGCCTCGACTGTTTGATATCAGGATACTATTCCACGATGTTTGTCAGACGCTCTCACATGAGGCACTGGATAAGGGGCTCGAGTTAATATGCGATGTAGATGATCAACTGCCTGCCTTGGTTTTTTACGATGAATTACGGCTGCGGCAGATTCTCTCTAACCTGCTATCAAATGCCGTGAAATTTACTTCTTCAGGTGAGGTCGAGCTATCGGCAAAAGTAGTTTCATCAGAAGCAGAGAATGAGTTGTATATAGCGGTCAGGGATACTGGGATTGGAATTGATTCGTCAGTACAGGAGAAGCTCTTTGAGCGATTCTGGCAAGCGGATACATCGCCCACCAGTAGCCATGGTGGTATTGGTCTTGGGACTACTATATCACGTCGATTGGCACAGCTGATGGGTGGTGAAATAGGTGTTAAGAGTGAGGTGGGCAAAGGGAGTACATTTTGGGTTAGGCTGCCTTCTACAGGACAGCTGCTGAGCCAGGAACAACAAAAATCCGGACAATTTGATGGGTATACCACGCTGATCTATGAAACGAATAATAGCGCGTTACATCTGATAAAGAGGAGTTGTGCCTCGATCGGTGTTCACTGTAACGTGGTATCAAAACTGAGTGAGCTGTCTGAGGTGGTCAATCAGGTTGAATTGCAGGGGGGGGTCGACTTTGCCATTGTTGCCGATTCACCCACCGGACAGGATATCGTGAGGATAGGCCGGCTTATTCGTCAGCACTTGCGTAGTGATCTGCCCATAATCTATCTGGGTTATCAAGAGCGAAAGCTGGATGATGATCATCCGGGCAGCCACTTCATAAAAAAACCGTTGTTATCAGTGGATCTTTTCAGACAGATTACCAGTGTGTTGAAAGTGGCAGGAACGGCAGCAGCTGATCAAAATGTAAATGAATTATCAAAGACGATAGATAAAGTGCGTGTGCTGATGGCCGAGGATAATGTCATTAATGCCAAAGTGTTGAGTACGCTGTTAACTGGAATTGGCTGCAGTGTAACCTGGGCCCGGGATGGCGAGGAGGCTTTGGAGATGGCAGCAAAGGGTAAGCACGATATCGCCTTTATTGATTTGCGTATGCCAAAACTGGACGGAATTGAATTTGCCCGTAAATATAGGGAGGCGGAGTCGGATGGCAACCATTTACCCATCATTGCACTGACCGCGAATACAACATCCAGTCTCCGGCTGAAGTGTGCCGAAGCAGGTATGGATGACTTTCTTGCCAAGCCTGTTGATGAACAGTTATTACGTCAGGCGATCGGCCGTTATACGTCGACCATAGTCCACTAATCTCAGGCTGTTCCGGCCTCAAGATCACCCTCTGAGGTTGTGGCTGGAGCTGGTTTCTTTTTTGGTAGCCTGCTGTCAATAATATTTTTAAGTGCAATCATGAGTCCCA
Source organism: Sedimenticola sp. (assembly GCA_026196795.1). Lineage (GTDB taxonomy): Bacteria > Pseudomonadota > Gammaproteobacteria > Chromatiales > Chromatiaceae > Sedimenticola. Next base: position 7,787 of record JAPHUE010000129.1, on the reverse strand, counting down.
GACCAAGAAAGGCCCCGGGGGGTAAGATTGCCAGTAGCATGCCTTTGAAGTTGTCGCCCAGACTGATAGTCCAGTCACTGGCTATCGGACCAAACATCAGATCTGCCTGAGAAAACAGTGTTCCAAGACCGAGCAGTTCACGCATGGAGCCAAGTGCAACCAACGCACAGGTAAACCCTAGCCCCATAGCCAGACCATCGACTATTGCGGGAAAGAGGTGGCTTTTGGATGCGAAGGCCTCGGCGCGTCCAATAATGGCACAGTTGGTTACGATAAGCGGAATAAAGATCCCCAGCACCTTGTAGAGATCAAAGAACCAGGCATTCATGCTGAGTTCAACTGCGGTTACAAAGGAGGCTATGACAATAACAAATACCGGAAGGCGTACTTCTGGTCGAACCAGATTTCGGATAAGTGAGACAGTGGCATTGGACATCACCAGTACGGCAGTGGTGGCTATACCAAGCCCAAGACCGTTAATAGCCGTATTGGTAACGGCTAGCAGAGGGCAGAGTCCAAGAAGTGCCACTAATGCCTGGTTGTTACTCCAGAGACCCTCTTTGATCAGCTTGCCATAGCTGGTTGTACTCATTTATTGGTCGCCTTTTTTGTATCAGTAAACAGGGATTCACCATGTCTATCAAAATAAACCAGGGTATTTTTTACAGCGTTAACAATGGATCGTGGGGTGATGGTTGCCCCGGTGAATTGATCAAAATCGCCGCCATCTTTTTTCACCTTCCAGCGTGAGAACTCTGGGTTGGAGAGTGACTTCCCGTTGAACGAAAAAATCCAATCCGACCGGTTCTCTTCTACCTTGTCACCCAATCCAGGAGTCTCTTTGTGTGAGACGACCCTGACACCACCCAGTGTTCCGTTATTAAGCACGGCCACAAGCAGTTTAATAGGGCCACTGTAGCCATTGGGTACAACCGAAGTGAATACCGCTGCAACAGGTTTGCCCTTATTACGACCCAGGTAGACCAGTGTCTCATCACTACCTAGTAGATCTTTTTGTTTTACGATACGGGTATCGCTGACAATGTCATTATCAATACTTGTAATGGGCACCAGTGCACCCAGGCTTTGTAAGAGTGCCTCCCGTTCATTGGCGGCAATCTTATCGGCGGTTAGGTCATTGGTGACGGCAACCAGTGCGGTACCCGCAGTGGCAAACAGAGCAAGCAGTATGCCGGCGACAGATACAGGATGTTTAATCACGACGTGCCCCCGTGTCCAAATGTTCTTGGCTGGGTGTAATAGTCAATGGTGGGCGCGGCCATGTTTAGCAGCAGTACAGCAAACGCCACGGCATCTGGATAGCCACCCCAAGTGCGAATAACAAATACCATCAGCCCAATACTGGCGCCATAGACTAACTGGCCTTTTTTGGTGGTGCAGGCAGAGACCGGGTCGGTTGCGATAAAGAAGGCACCCAGAATGGTCCCGCCGGTGAAGATGTGGAACATGCCGAATGGGTAAGCTTCCTGGTCCAGAAAATGGAACAGCATGGCGAGCACCAGCAGGCTTGCCAGCATCGATACCGGTATATGCCAGCTGATCACGCGCTTATAAATCAGGAAAAGTCCGCCGAGGAGATACCAGTTGCCGACCCACTCCCAGCCGCGTCCACCAAAATCGCCCCACAAGGGATTCATCATAATCTCACTGACCATTTTGCTCTGATCAAGCTGAGTGAACATAGAATCCAGCGGGGTAGCCATGGTTAAGGCATCCCACGAGAGACCGCCCGGTAGTGTGCCCGTAAAGATCACCATCGCTGATTGAAGGAGTGTCAGCGGAGTCTCATTCAACATAGCTGGTGGTAGCCACGAGGTCATCTCAACCGGATAGGAGACCAACAGCAACACATAGGCTGCCATGGCTGGATTGAATGGGTTGTAGCCTAGCCCGCCATACATCTGTTTCACCAACAGGATAGCAAAGGCGATACCGATGACAGTCAGCCACCAGGGAAGCAGGGGCGGTACGGCAACGGCAAACAGCAGGGCGGTGAGAATTGCGCTGAAATCCCCCACAACCGGCAGGATTGGGCGCTTTCTAAGACGCATTGATATGGCTTCGCATACTATAGCGGTAGCACTTGCAAGCAGCATGTTGATGAGGATGCCCCAGCCGAAATACCAGATCATGGCGGCTGCACCGGGTAGCAGCGCAAGAATGACCAGTAGCATGGTCCGGCTAACACTGTTTGGTCGATCACTGTGGGGTGATGAGATGGTCGTGAATTGCATCGATTATCCGCCCTGCTCTTCAGAGGTGGTGGTATCCGTTTCTGGAATCGTCCTGCGATCATCCACCTTCTTAATAGCTCGTTTTTGAGCGTCAGTAAGATCGTCCTGGTTTTTGGGTGTTACACCGGACGCTGCCAAGGCGGCCTTTTTTTCTGCGGCGCGTTTGAGTGCTGCAGCAATAGCGGCTTTTTTAGGATCATCGCCAGCTTCCACAGGACTCTTGTCGTCGGCAGGCTTTTTGGGGATGGGCTTTTTCAACGCCTCTTTTTTCTGGCGAATGCGGGCCTTTCTTTCCGCCTCCTTGCGCTCTTTACGTGCCACTTGGGCCTCATGGCGTTGGCGAGCCCGCTCAGCCGCCCGATGCTCTTTCTCCTGTGCCCAGCTTTCGGTCTTGGCAAAACGGAAGTACTGAACCAGCGGTATATGAGAGGGGCAGACATGGGAGCAGCAGCCACACTCGATACAATCAAACAGATTGTACTCTTGCACCTTTTCCAGATCTTTTGCCCGAGCGTACCAATACATCTGCTGGGGCAGCAGATTGGCTGGACAGTGTGCAGCACACTGCCCACAGCGAATACAGGCCAACGCCAATTCAGGATCGGGAGATTCAGTTTTGTCAGCCGCCAGTAAACAGTTGCTTGCCTTGGTGATGGGTATTTCGTCAGAGGCTAAAGTAAAGCCCATCATGGGGCCACCCATGATCAGCTTGTAGACCTGGTCAGTATAGCCGCCGGCCTGCGCAATCAGTTCGGATGCCGGGGTGCCAATCAGTGCCTCAATGTTTCTGGGTTGAGCTACACCATTGCCCGTTATCGTTATATAACGGGAAATCAGGGGCTTGCCGTCCATGACGGCTTCGGCAACGGCAAAGGCGGTGGTTACGTTATGACAGATCATGCCGATCTTCGCTGGAATGCTACCAGAGGGGACTTCCTTTCCAGTCAATACCTTTATCAGCTGCTTTTCACCGCCACTTGGGTAGAGAGTGGGGATGGTAATGACAGAAATCCATGAGAGTTCATGCTCGGCTACGGTCTGTTTGAGTGCGCTAATGGCTTCAGGTTTATTGTCCTCAACGCCAATCAGACACTTTTCGGCTCCAACCAGCCGACGAATGATACTGATACCTGAGAGGATTTTCTCAGCCTGTGTCTGCATCAACAGATCGTCACAGGTGATATAGGGTTCGCACTCGGCGCCATTTATGATCAGCGTTTGGATTGGATTATCCAATCCGGGAGTTAGTTTCACACTGGATGGGAATGCGGCACCACCCAATCCGACTATACCAGCATTGCGTATGCGTTCGCGCAGCAATGAAAGATCGGTCTGCATGTAATCGCCTATGGGTTCCATTTTATCACCCCAGGTATCCTTGCCATCGGTCTCAATCACCACGCAGGGAGCGGGGAGGCCGGAGGGGTGGGGGATGGGCAATACATCAAGGGCCACGACTGTTCCCGAGGTGGGAGCATGCACAGGGGCGCTTACATAGCCTTGTGGCTTGGCGAGCATCTGACCTTTGAGTACAGCGTCGCCCACCTTTACCAGTGGCTCGGCTATCTCACCTATGTGCTGTTGCAATGGTACGGTCAATTGCTTCGGGATGGCTGCCTGCATTAGTGGCAGCGTAAGCGATATCGATTTATTTTCGGGCAGGTGCAACCCACCATTAAAACGGTGCAGAGGATGCTTTTGTTTTTGTTGGTTTATTGGTGACATAGCACTTCTCTAACCCGCCGGCGAGGTTGCAATGGATCGGCCGACCGAATGATCGCCTGGATAAGGCCATTTCCAGTTACTGGTGTTGACCTCTAAAGGCTTCATGTCGATGCATTCAACCGGACAGGGTGGCAGGCAAAGTTCACAGCCCGTGCATTCACTACTGATTACGGTATGCATGCTTTTTGCCGCGCCCAGAATGGCATCTACAGGGCAGGCCTGGATACAGAGCGTGCATCCGATACATTCAGCTTCACGAATAAAAGCAACGGCCTTGGGTTTCTCCTCGGCAGCACCCCCCTCCATTGGTAGAGGGTCTTTGCCGAGCAGGTCTGACAGGGCAATCATGGTTGTTTCGCCGCCGGGTGGGCAGGCGTTGATGTCGGCTTCATCATTGGCCAGTGCCTCGGCATAGGCGCGACAACCTGGAAAACTGCACTGGCCGCATTGGGTTTGTGGTAACAGCGCTTCTATCTTTTCTACAATGGGGTCGCCTTCGACGCGAAAACGAATCGAGGAGTACCCCAGTAATAGGCCAAAGACGAGAGCCAGAAGCGTAAGGGCGGCAATAGCGGTGAGCATCCCTGGCCTCCTCAGCTCGAAACCAGGCCGGAGAAGCCCATGAAGGCGATGGACATGAGCCCAGCTGTGATCATGGCGATTGCGCTGCCCTGAAAGGGCGCGGGTACGTCTGAAACCGTTACACGTTCACGCATGGCGGCAAACAGCACCAGTACCAGGGAGAAGCCGGCGGCAGCACCAAATCCGTAAAGGGCGGATTCAATGAAATTATGTTGCTCCTGGACGTTCAACAATGCCACACCCAGTACAGCGCAGTTGGTTGTGATCAGGGGAAGAAAGATGCCCAAGAGTTGATACAGGACTGGGCTGGTCTTGTGCATGACCATTTCGGTGAACTGTACCAGAACCGCAATGACCAGGATAAAGGTAATGGTACGGAGATACTCCAGCCCTAATGGCGCCAAAAGGTATTCATTTGCAAGGTAGCTGCAGACCGAAGCGAGTGTGAGAACAAAAGTGGTAGCCATCCCCATGCCGACTGCTGTTTCGAGTTTTTTTGAAACGCCCATAAACGGACACAGGCCAAGAAACTTCACCAGAACGAAGTTGTTGACCAGCACTGTGCTGACAAGGATGAGCGCATACTCTTTCATCAATTAGCAGACCTGCTCCAGTTTCAGGGGGTTGTCGATGGTAGTGTTTAAGTCTGTACCTAACAACCGACAGTTTGTGCGTGTATAACCTTATATCTTTTAGGTATATGCCTCGTGACCGGAAGTATATTGCATTATATATCATTGCGCATCAAAAAAAACATGCACAATATTTCATCTATTTCCAGATAATAACTAAATACCGGCCTTTTTATGCCGGTATTTAGCCAGTGATAAGACCTTGGTAGCCGTGTAATAGCTTGGTTAGCTGCACTATTTTACCCGCATGCCGGGTTCCGCGCCGCTATCAGGTGTCAGAATATATAGATCTTTGCCACCGGGTCCTGCGGCTAAAACCATCCCTTCTGATACACCAAAACGCATTTTTCTTGGGGCGAGATTGGCGACCATAACAGTCAATTTACCTTCCAACTCTTCTGGATCGTACGCCGATTTGATCCCTGCAAACACGTTTCGGGTTTCACCATCCAGATCCAGCGTGAGTTGCAGCAGCTTTTCGGCTCCCTCGACATGTTGTGCCTTCAGGATCTTGACGATGCGCAGGTCAACTTTTGCGAAATCCGGATATTCAATGGTTTCACTGATAGGATCCTTGGCCAGGGGGCCATCCGAAATGGTAGTCGTTGATCCTTGCTGCTCAAGGTCCTCTTTTGAGGCCGCCACGATGGCTTCTATCTGACTGGTTTCAATACGTGTCATGAGTGGCTTAAAGGCTGCGATAGCATGGTCGAGTAATGGTCTATCCAGGTCCTGCCAGGCCAGTGGCGGGACCTGTAAGAAGGCCTCTGATTTTTCGGCTGTGGCGGGCAGAATCGGCCTCAGGAAGCCGATTAACAGTCGGAAGAGATTCAACCCCATGGTGCAGACGGCATGCAATTCCTGCTCTCGGTTCTCTTCTTTTGCAATAATCCAGGGTTTTTTCTCATCAATGTACTGATTTGCTTTATCCGCCAGTGCCATTATTTCACGTACGGCTTTACTGAATTCGCGGTTTTCATAACACTCAGCAATATGATTGCCACCAGTGACGAAGGTTTCAAATAGCGCCTCATTATCCAACTGATCGGCCAGTTTCCCGTCAAATCGTTTTTTAATGAAGCCGGCGCAGCGGCTGGCAATATTCACTACTTTACCGACCAGATCTGAGTTAACGCGGGCCTGGAAATCCTCCAGGTTGAGGTCAATATCTTCAATGCCGGAACTGAGTTTTGCGGCAAAGTAGTAGCGCAGGTACTCAGGGTTCAAGCTATCCAGATAAGTGCGTGCCTTGATAAAGGTGCCACGGGATTTGGACATCTTCTGTCCATCGACCGTCAAGAAGCCATGAGAAAAGACCGCCGTGGGGGTGCGGAAATCAGCACCGTGCAGCATGGCGGGCCAAAACAGGGCATGGAAGTAGATGATATCCTTGCCAATAAAGTGATAAAGCTCGGCACTGGAGTCTCTGCCCCAGAAATCGTCGAACGCCAGATCCGCTGTCCTATCACACAGGTTTTTGAAGCTGGCCATGTAGCCGATGGGGGCGTCCAACCAGACATAGAAGAATTTTCCTGGATGGTCCGGGATCTCAAAGCCAAAGTAGGGCGCATCTCTTGAGATGTCCCACTCATGCAGTCCGGCCTCAAACCACTCACCCAGCTTGTTGGCTACCTCGTCCTGCAGATGGCCTCCCCGAGTCCACTCTTTTAGCATGGCCTCAAAATTGCCCAGCTTGAAGAAGTAATGCTCGGAATCGCGATCAACTGGTGTTGCCCCTGATACGGCAGAGACAGGATTTTTCAGCTCATTAGGGGAATAGCTGGCACCACATACTTCGCAGTTATCGCCATACTGGTCTTGAGCACCACACTTGGGACACTCACCTTTGATAAACCGATCAGGTAGGAACATCTCTTCAACCGGATCAAAGGCTTGGGTAATGGTGCGGTTGCTGATATTGCCCTGATCTTTGTTGCGCTGATAGATCAGAGAGGCGTAATGTCGGTTTTCATCAGAGTGCGTCGAATGATAGTTATCAAACCCTACATTGAAATCGGCGAAATCGGCCTTATGTTCTTTAGCAACACGGGCAATCAGTGCTTCGGGTTCGATGCCTTCCTTGCGGGCCCGCAGCATGATGGGAGTGCCATGGGCATCGTCAGCACAGACATAGATACACTGGTTGCCTCGCATCTTCTGAAAGCGTACCCAGATATCGGTTTGTATATACTCCACCATGTGCCCAATATGGATGGGGCCATTGGCATAGGGGAGGGCGCTGGTGACGAGTATTTTTCGCGCTTTCTGAGTCATGATTCCACGGCTGAGTCAGGGAGTAAGAAGTAAGCAGGTACTGTAGTATGAATACCATTCAGTCCGCTTGTTGAGTAAAACACTCAATTATCACATATTTACGCGGATTTCGAAAAGACATTGCCTGTAATGCCTTTTTGGATCAATTTGATGCAGTGAGTTTCGCAGTAGTTTGCGGTGGCTTAAAGGATAAATATCAATAATGCTCGGGGAAAGACCAAGCGCTTTGGTTGGGCATAAGCGTTTTTTAATGTAGAATGCGCGGCCATCATTCCCCGAATTTGCGACCCTGTGGGGTCATCTCGTAGGAGCAAGCAAT
>JAPHUE010000073.1 GCA_026196795.1 Sedimenticola sp. | reverse complement strand
CTGGGTGATAGCCCCATTAGGACACTCAGGCTCACATACATCACAGTTGATGCATTCATCAGTAATAATTAATGCCATAACACAAACTCCTGAAAGAGGACCCTTACCTCTAAACCTTATAAAACTATGCCGGCTGGTTACCGTTCAGTGCCTCAACAACCAAGGGATGAACGAACTCTGACACATTCCCCCCCAGTGCCGCAATTTCCTTTACTAAACTTGAGGAAATATAGGCGAACTGCTCAGCGGGCGTCAGAAACATTGTTTCCACTTCTGGTGCCAACCGTCGATTCATACCCGCCAACTGAAATTCATACTCAAAATCTGATACCGCGCGTAAACCGCGCAATATTACATCGGCTTTACACTGACGGGTAAATTCTACCAGCAGTGTATCAAACTCAATAATCTCGACCTTGTCCACACCAGCCAAAACCTGATTCGCCAAATCCACCCGCTCTTCGAGAGTAAAGCGAGGTTTCTTGCCTGTGCTCGCAGCTACTGCCACGATGACTTTATCAAATAACTTAGCGGCACGGTGTATCAGGTCAGTGTGACCGTTTGTAATGGGATCAAATGTACCTGGGTAGATTGCAATGGCCATAACTTGTCCTGTTTTTCACAACCACCGACCGATACGGACTTCCACGGCGATTGATCAACTAAGAAAGTAAGATAATAGCGTGCTATGTCCAAGTTATTGGCAACAGAACGAATAATACCTTGTTTAACGACCGACTCCGTAAGCGAATACAAAAATCAGCCTAATTTATTCCCCAGGGTGCGAGATAATAGTATCAGTTGAGACAATGTCAAATGAGAAATCGCATTTTCTCCCTCATTCAGGGCCTTTTTTGGTCTGACGTGTATAGAGTGCATAAGCCACTTGGCCCGCTTTTTTCTCTTTATGAGGCTGCCAGTTCGAAGGTAACTGAGGTGTCGGCCCATGCAGATCCCACTCCAGATAAATTCGTGCATCACGCCCTACCCAGCCCCTCTGCTCCAGCTTTTCACAGCATTCGGTTAACAGATTGTCAGCAAAAGGAGGATCGAGAAAAACAATATCAAATGCCGTTGATTCCTGGTCCAGCCAGCTCAAGGCATCACGCTGCTCGACGACTACCCGATCAAGTTCCAGTAATTTTTGATTGGTTCGTAGCTGTTTCACCACCTGTGCATTCTGTTCAACCAGTGTAACCCTGCCTGCTCCGCGGGATGCCGCTTCAAAACCCAGCGCCCCACTCCCGGCAAAAAGATCCAGACAGACTGCTCCCGGTAACAGTGGCTGCAACCAGTTAAACAGGGTTTCACGGGTGCGATCCGATGTGGGCCGGAGCCCCTGACTCTCAGGAAAGGTCAACCTGCGACCCCGATGTTCTCCCCCAACAATCCTGATCTGATTAGTCTGGCCAGGCCGTTTACTCATAAAGCGGCCCGCCTCAGTTGCTTTGAGCCGGTTTCTGGCCATTCCCTACAACAACCGTGATCAGGTTTTCAGGCTGAATCCGCCTCTGAAACGCTTCACGTACCTGTTCACGGCTCACGCTGTTGATGTTGTCGACAAAACGCTCCAGGTAGTCCAGAGGAAGATCATAGAAGCCGAGCATGGCAAGATACTCCAGAATCTTACTGTTACTGGCAATGCGCAGCGGAAATCCACCGGTTATATTCTGCTTTGCGGCCGTTAGTTCTTCTTCGCTGGGGCCTGCTTCAATAAACCTGGCGAGGGTCTGCTTCATTACATCCAGAGCTTCCTGGGCCTTGGCATTCTGAGTCTGGGCACCGATCAGGAAGGGACCGTTACGCCGCATAGGCGAAAAATAGCTATAGACACTGTAGGAAAGCCCACGCTTCTCCCGCACTTCCTCGCTCAACAGCGAGACCAGGCCACTGCCACCCAGGATATGGTTACCGACGTAGAGCACAAAGTAATCTGGATCCCCACGATAGATTCCCGGCTGGCCCATTAGGATATGCGATTGACTGGAGGGGAAAGGAATTGCCAGTTTTGTCGCCGCCTCAAGCGTACTGACCATCGGCAGTTCGGCGGCACGTTCACCCGCTTCGAGTCGATGAGTAACCCGTTCTGCCAACCGCTCAGCTTCAAGTCTGTTGACTGCACCGACTATCGCGATGACGGCATTGCTGGCCACATAATAGCGCTGATAATGAGCGATGACCTGCTGACGGGTTATACCTGCCATAGACTCTTTTGTCCCCTCAACTTCGGTTGCATAGGGGTGTTCTCTGAACAGCGCCTTCATAAAAGCCTTCTTTGCAACCGTACCAGGTGACTGTTCATTATGATTCAGGGAGACCAGCACGGCCTTCCGGTTACGCTCAAGATCAGCCCCGTCAAAACGAGGACTACCCACTACTTCCGCAAGCGTATCGATAGTGGTAGTCAATGCACGCTTCTCTGTCAGGCTACGTATACTCACCATGGCCATATCGCGGTGCGAGCTGGCACCCATCTCAGAACCAACACTATCCAGCCGCTCAGCTATCTGATCAGCATCCCATTCACCGGCACCCTCTTCCAGCAGAGCATTGGTCAGGTAGGCCACACCGGGAGTTACATCTCGTGCACTCCCGGCATCAAACACAATCCGCAGATCCACCATCGGCAGTTCCGGAGCCGACACATAGAGCACCCGGGCACCTTTGCTGGTCTGCCAACTCTGGATATCGGGACCCGCCCAAAGTTGACCACTCCAAGTCACTATCAACAACAGTAACCATCTGACACGCATCCCCTTAACTCCCATGACGACCACCTGCTGATCTTCGTACCGGCTTACTATTTTCCATGGGTTGTGGCTCCAATTGGGTGACGGTCAGATTGTCATCCACCAGATAACGCGTCGCCACTTCCCTGACCTGCTCCGGTGTTACCTTTTTCAAAGCGGATACGTACTGGTCAATCAGACGCCAATCCAACCCTACCGTCTCCAGCATGCCAATCTCCATGGCCTGATAGAAGACAGAATCCAGTTCGAATACCTTTGAAGCGATTACCTGAGTCCGTACACGCTCCAATTCTTCTTCCGTGACAGGCTCACTGCGAAGCCGGCCAATCTCCTGCCGCAAGGCCTCTTCCAACTCCTGCATGGTGCGGCCCTTAGCGGGCGTACCATCAACCAACAGCATGCCAGGCAGACGGGTAAAAGCGTTATATTCAGCACCCGCCGATACAGCCACTTCACTACCCCGTACCAGGTTTTTACTAAAACGCGCACTGCTGCCACCATCCAGAACCGCCGCCAGCATCTCCAGTGCATAAGGTTCCCAGCTCGTTTCAGCCGTGGTTAAGACCGGCGTCTTAAAGCCCATAATCATATAGGGCTCATTAGCCGGCACCTTAACCACAGAGCGTGTCTCACCTTTCTGCTGCGGTTCACGCAGTGGCTTCAGCTGAGGAATAGCTTCCCTTTTCAATGGTCCAAAATATTTTTTTGCCAGAAGGAAAACCTCCTGTGGATCAACGTCACCTACCACAACAAGGGTGGCATTATTCGGTGCATACCAGAGACGATACCAATCTGAGAGATCACCCACCTGCATATTTTCCAGGTCATTCATCCAACCAATAACCGGGTTGGCATACGGCAAACTGCGGTACGCGAGGGCCGAAAACTGTTCGTACACCTGCCCTGTCGGTTTATCCTCAGTACGCAGGCGCCTCTCCTCTTTAATCACCTCAATCTCTTTAGCGAACTCTTCTGCCGGCAGGGTGAGATGGCGCATTCGGTCAGCTTCCAACTCTAATGAAATCGCCAGCCTGTCGCTGGACATGGTCTGAAAATAGGCGGTGTAGTCACGCCCGGTGAAGGCATTTTCAGTACCTCCATTCTGAGCAATAATACGGGAGAACTCGCCGGGTTTATGCGCCTTGGTACCTTTGAACATCATATGTTCAAGGGCATGCGATATACCGGTGATACCATCGGGCTCATAAGAAGCGCCCACCTTGTACCAGACCTGTGACACCATAATCGGCGCACGTCGATCTTCCTTAACAATCACCTTCATACCGTTATCCAGTACGAATTCTTGCACCCGGTTCTCAGCCAATAACGAAAAAGAGAGCAGCATCAGGGCTGCGCATAGCATTAATCTCATAGTGTGTTCCATAACACCCTTTAGTCTCTGAATTTAGGCCAGAGGGATAGGTTGATTCCTCGCAAAATGTTACGATCCGACTTTAACACTTATACCCGGACTGTCAGTTATTTTTTCAAGTGAGCCGCTTTAGCTCAACCGCCGGGATTCCAATTAAGAGACAAAACGTATCGCCATCAGTTCAATGGCGTACTGGATTAAACCCGCATGTTTGGATTTGGAAAAAAGAAACCGGCCAAAACCGCACCTGAAGCGGTCGCAGCCGAAGTCGAAGCACCTGAAATAGCCGCATCAAAGCCTGAAACAAAGGAAGGCCTGTTCTCTCGACTTAAAAACCGACTGGTCAAGACCCGCAGCAATCTGACTGATGGGCTGGCCAACCTGGTACTCGGGCGCAAGAGCATCGATGATGACCTTCTGGAAGAGCTTGAGACACTCCTGCTGATGGCTGATGTTGGGGTCGACGCTACCACCCGGATCATCAAGGACCTAACCGAACGAGTCAGGCGCAAAGAGCTCTCTGATCCAGACCGACTCACCGAGATACTAAAAGATCAGCTGCAACAGATTCTCGGCAAATGCGACAGCCCGGTTCAGCAAGCCATGGCCGGGAAACCCCAGGTGATCCTGATGGTTGGAATCAACGGTGCTGGCAAGACGACCACCATTGGTAAACTGGCCAAGCGACTACAGGAAGAGGGTCAGAGTGTCATGCTGGCGGCGGGCGATACCTTCCGTGCCGCGGCCGTAGAACAGCTACAGACCTGGGGTGAGCGCAATAATATACCGGTCGTTGCACAGCATACCGGTGCTGACTCCGCCTCCGTCATCTTTGACGCCCTGCAAGCAGCCACCTCACGAGGCGTTGATGTACTGATTGCTGACACCGCTGGACGTCTGCATACCAAAAGCAATCTCATGGAAGAGTTGGCCAAGATCGCTCGGGTGATGAAAAAGATTGATCCCGATGCGCCCCATGAGGTGATGCTGGTACTGGATGCCACAACGGGTCAGAATGCCCTGAACCAGGCCGTTCAATTTAACCAGACAGTGGGTGTCACCGGCATCACCCTGACCAAGCTGGACGGCACTGCCAAGGGTGGTATTGTTTTTGCCATTGCTGAAAAGCTGGGCTTACCGATACGTTTTATCGGTGTGGGTGAAGCAATCGAAGACCTCCGCCACTTTGACGGAACAGAGTTTGTAAATGCCCTGTTTGCTGAATAACTCGATACCGGCTACTAATGATTCATTTTGACAATGTCACCAAACGCTACCCCGGCGGACACGAAGGCCTGAGTAACGTCAGTTTTCACATCGAGCCAGGTGAGATGGTCTTCCTGACCGGACACTCGGGCGCGGGTAAAAGCACACTGCTTAAACTGATCGGATTACTGGAGCGCAGCACCCGGGGACAAGTCAGGGTGGCAGGACGAAACCTGACGCGCCTAAGTCGCAGCCAGATCCCCTACCACCGCCGTGAAGTTGGCATGATCTTTCAGGACCACCGACTACTCTATGACCGAACCGTCTTCGACAACGTGGCCATGCCGCTGGTTGTGGCCGGCCTGGGCCATCTCGAAATAGGCCGCCGGGTACGTGCAGCGCTGGATAAGGTCGGCCTGCTCTCAAAGGAAAGAGATCTGCCCGTTACGCTTTCAGGCGGAGAGCAACAACGGGTTGGTATTGCCCGTGCCGTTGTCAGTAAACCTCCCGTCGTGCTTGCTGATGAACCGACAGGGAACCTCGACCCCGCCCTGTCACGTGAAATCATGTCCCTGTTTGAACAGTTCAATGAAGTGGGTGTAACGCTATTGATTGCCACCCACGACCTGGATCTCATCTCTCGCATGGACCGCAGAATTCTGGTTCTTGAGAAGAGCCGCCTGGCAAGGGACAGTGCATCGGAGGGAGCCTGTTGATCCGCAAACAGCGCAAAAAACAGTCCGCCAAAATTTCTGCCCGTAGTAGCCTGCGGGTGGATATCTGGCTCATGCGACATCTTCAGGTCGCACTGGCCAGTCTTGGTCGATTAGTCAGAACACCGCTATCAACCCTGATGACCACCCTGGTCATCGGTATCGCCCTGGCTCTACCATCGGGTCTCTATCTACTACTGAATAACGCCGAAGCACTCAGTGGTAACTGGGATGGTGCCGCCAGCATCTCCCTTTTCCTGACTCAGGAAACCAGTGACAAACAGGCCCACGAGCTAGCAAATAAACTTCGTCTCGACCCCGCCATCCTGCAGATTCAGGTAATTGAGCGATCAGTGGCACTGGAGGAGTTTCGACAGCTCAGTGGATTTGCTGATGTGCTGGAATCGCTCAAAGAGAATCCGTTGCCCTCACTGATTATTGTTGAACCGCAACCTGAGCATGCTGAACCCGCGCCGGCCGAGATACTCCTATCCAGGTTAAAAAAAATCAAAGAGGTTGATTTTGCCCAATTGGATCTTGAATGGGTTCGCCGTTTCCACGCTATCACTGAAATTGCCCAACGTGGCGTCCTGATCCTGGCCTCCCTACTGGGACTCTCTGTGCTGCTCATTGTAGGTAACACCATTCGCCTGGAGATTCAGAATCGCCATGCTGAAATCGAAATCACCAAACTGATCGGCGGCACTAACGCCTTTATTCGTCGCCCCTTTCTCTATAACGGTGCCTGGTATGGCCTGTTTGGCGGCATCTCGGCCTGGCTGATGGTCTCAATCTCGCTTCTTTTGCTGGATAATCCTGTTGCGCGGCTTGCCGGGCTCTATCAAAGCGGCTTTGAGCTCAGCGGCGCTGACTTGGCTACGCTGGGTGTCCTGCTTGGAGGCAGCACCCTACTGGGACTCACTGGCTCATGGATCGCTGTTGGCCGCCACCTCAATGAAATAGAACCCACCTGATACGTTCTTTTCCCTGATTAAGCGCACAAATCAGTCGAGGCATTGCAGAAACAGGATGAGATACTCAAGTGTTGAGGCACAGCACCTATCGCGACTTTCATACCACCGAGCAACGGAATAAACCTGGGATTAGCGTAGGGCGTCCGCAGGGTGGTATGACGGAGCCATGGTTTTGGTCTCTTTTGCCGTAACAAAAGTGGCACGCCGCAGGGGCGCGCGAGCCCCGTTCATATTAATTGCCGCGAAACAGCACAGATAACTGATTGAATATAAATATATCCGTGTACTGATTACTGGCTGTACTTCGTGGGTAATTGGTTATTTTTTTGAAATATTGCTGGAACTAACCGATCAGTTAGCACTCTTACACCGCGAGTGCTAAAATAGAGTAGCGCCCAATATTCAAGGGTGCTAATATAATACCAGACTGAATAACTAGGGTATTCTTAATGAGCAAAGATCTCGCTATCGCAACTACACTGCCTACAGGCAGTATCGACACTTATATCAGTGCTGCTTACCAGCTACCGATGCTAAGTGCCGAAGAAGAACATAGCTTGGCGGTAAAGCTGCAGGAGAACGGTGACCTTGAGGCCGCACGCGCCTTGGTCATGTCCCATCTTCGTTTTGTTATTCGGATAGCCAGAGGCTACGCGGGCTATGGTTTGGCGCTTCCTGATCTAATTCAGGAGGGCACTGTAGGCCTGATGAAGGCGGTACGTCGATTTGACCCGGACCACGGTGTTCGATTGGTATCTTTCGCCGTCCACTGGATCAAGGCTGAAATTCACGAATATGTACTGCGCAACTGGCGCATCGTAAAGGTCGCTACCACCAAGGCCCAGCGTAAACTCTTCTTCAATCTGCGCAGCTCAAAAAAACGCCTTGGCTGGTTCTCTCAGGAAGAGGTCGAGGGCGTAGCTAAAGATCTTGGCGTAAAACCTGAAACCGTACTTGAGATGGAGAGCCGCCTGAACAACTACGATCTGGCCTATGACGGTATCGATCAAGGTGACGACGACCAGGCTCCGGCCCCTGCCGCCTATCTGGCTGACATGCGCATGGAGCCCTCCCGACAGCTGGAATCCGCTGATACAGAAGCGAATGACAAAAACCAACTCTATCTTGCTCTAGACGGGCTGGATGATCGCAGCAAAGAGATTCTCCAAGCACGCTGGCTCGCAGAAAAAAAGATGACACTGCATGAACTGGCTGATAAATATGGAGTTTCGGCAGAGCGTATTCGCCAGATCGAAAAAGCCGCTATGGGCAAGCTAAAAGCACAGCTAGCCGCTTAATCAAAAAAGCCAAACATGAATAATATTTCATGTTTGGCTCATCCCTTACAGAAAATAGGTAAAATATTTCATAAATAACCTGACTTTTGTCAGGGAATGAATATATTACTTACATTTGTAACGGTTTTTTTTGCTTTTATTACACCAACTTAGACACTTTTTCCCCGCCCCTGCCCTATTCATCACTTTTTCCATAACCCTGTTGACCCAAGCAGGGAGTAACCGTTATGCTCACTCTTCGAATCCTTAAACAACGGCATTTAAAGGGTTTTTGCTACGGAACACGCTCTCTTAATAACGCTCACCAAAGCTGATATAAGTGAAATTCCGGCATTAACCAACACACCTCACATTCTACAACATGCATTATTTTTCATGTTTAGAGGTCATAAAAGCCCGGGTATCCTTAGGTTTCGCGTGGTAATAATTAGAATGTATAGTAGTGATCAGCGTATATGCAGTGAGGTGTACTGACAGCTGCAGCAAACGCATGATAAACACAACAAATTACAGACAGAGCATTTGAGGAGTGATCATTAACATGATGAACATGAAAAAAAGCATGACAGCCCTGGCGATCAGCGGCGTACTGGCACTGGGCGCGGGACAGGCGGTCGCGGCGGACACGATCAAGGTTGGGACCTTCCTGGCGGTGACCGGTCCGGCCT
>JAPHUE010000151.1 GCA_026196795.1 Sedimenticola sp. | reverse complement strand
TATTACTGATGAATGCATCAACTGTGATGTATGTGAGCCTGAGTGTCCTAATGGGGCTATCACCCAGGGTGACGAGATCTATGAGATCAATCCCGATCTCTGTACCGAATGCGTGGGGCACTATGATGAGCCGCAATGTGTTGAGGTGTGTCCCGTCGATTGTATTCCCAAGGATCCTGAGCACGAAGAGACACCAGAGGAACTGATGGAGAAGTACGAGCGTATAACCGGCTAATCAATACCTCCTCTATTGATAAAAAAGGCCCTTTCACTCAGGGCCTTTTTTTATTATGAGGGGACCAGGAACTGTTCGCTTATCTGCTGGGTCGAGGCTGCCGCTTGAGTGGAGCCCTGTCGCTGGGCCGAGGGTGCCTTGAACAAGAGGCCGGTGGCCATTCGATCATTTTCCTGTACCCGCTGGGCAGCGATCACCGGATCAGCGGTAGTATTTTCAGTTAGTGCATGCACGCTCTGCTTCCACTCTTTTTGCTCCGGGTGGTAGGTGATGCAGGGACTGAGCACATGGATAAAACTGAAGCCGGGATATAGGATGCCCTCAATCAGCAGTTGAGTCAGTCCGCCAGGATCACCGGAAAAACCTCTGGCGATAAATCCTGCGCCTGAAGCCAACGCAATAGCGGCCGGATTGAAGCTGGGTAGGCCAGTTCCATGTGGTGTGAGGCTGTTCTGTTCCCAGTCGGGTGCTGTCGTAGGCGAAGCCTGTCCCTTGGTCATACCGTACACCTCGTTATCCATGACGATATAGGTCAGATCGAGATTTCGCCGGCAGGCGTGCATAAAATGATTGCCCCCTATAGAAAAACCATCGCCATCACCGCCAGTGACCAGCACTGTTAGATCATCCCTTGCCGCCTTCAAGCCCGTGGCAATCGGCAGGGCGCGTCCGTGGATACCGTGAAAGCCATAGACATGGGTATAGGCGGGTAAGCGTGACGAACAGCCAATGCCCGAAACCAGCGCAACCTGTTCAGGTGGCAGCGATAGATGCGCCAGTGCCTTGGTTATCGCGCTTAACACGGCAAAATGACCGCAACCGGCACACCAGATCGGTTTAACATCCGATTTGTAATCTTTTGCCTTCAGGGGCGGTTTGGGTGGTGGGCCGTGCATGTCAGAGTCCTTGCATGATGCGGTTGTAAATAACGTTGGGTCTGATTGGGAGTGGGCCTGGTTGTGCCAGAGATTGCGCCTGTTGCGGTAGTGCCCGCTGGGCATTCAGGTATTCAAAGAACTGCCCTCCATGGTTCTGTTCCACAACCAGAAGTTTAGCTGCGCTGCCGGTGACCTGTCTGAATCGTTCTACAGACAAGGGTGCCAGTAATCGCACCGCCAGGACTTGGGTGGGGTGACCTGCCCTATTGAGCCGGGCAGCCGCTTCACGGGTTGCTCCCGTTGCTGACCCCCAGGTGATCAGGCAGATGTCGCCTTCACCGGTTATCTCAGCCCAGTCATCGCCATAGTCGAATCGAGTCAGTTTCTGACGACGCTTGTCCAGTTGCCGTTGATGATCTTCTGCCATGGCAGAGGGGACACCCTGCTGGTTGTGCTCCAGCCCATCGGCGGTATAGATGCAGTTGCTATCGCCGGGGATGGCCATGGGGGATACGTCATCTTCGGAGAGCGCATAGCGTTGGTAGTGTTCTGTGGCACTGGCCAGTTTGCGTTTACCTTCCAATGAGGTGCGGCTGGGTGGTTGAATGACGGCCCGGGCTTGTCCCTGTGATTGATCGGTCAGTACGATGGCAACAGCCTGCAGTGTCTCGGCCAGTTTTACGGCCCACTCTGTAGTAAAGGCGCAGTCCCGTATGGAGAGTGCTGAGAGGACAATATGGGGTGCGTCACCATGAAAACCGTAGAGTGCCAGATTAAGGTCCGACTGTTCAGATTTTGTCGGAATACCGGTAGAAGGGCCACCGCGCATGACATTGGATACCACCACGGGTGTTTCACTGGCGACAGCCAGTCCCAAACCCTCCATCATCAGACTGAGACCGGGACCGGAAGTGGCGGTTAGTGAAGGTACCCCACCGAAAGATGCACCGATAATCATGTTGATTGAGGCCAGTTCATCCTCTGCCTGCACCAGGCTGCCACCGCTCTTTTCCAGATTGGGGGCGAGCCACTCCAGGATCTCGCTGGCCGGTGTGATCGGGTAGGCGGCCACAAAGCGTACCCCGCCCTGCAGGGCACCAAAGCCACTTGCCTCGTTACCACTGATATTCCAGCGCGGCTGGATTGTTTCAGGTGCGGATAAGGGTGCGAAATAGCGCTCCTCCGGCGTTTCTGAATAGCCGAGATCAATACACTTCAGAGTCGCCTCTAATACGGCGGCACCCTTTTGCCCGAGCGTGTCACGGGCAGCCTCGCAAACTATCGTGCGTGGTAGGCCAATCAGGCTGGACAGAACACCCAGGCCTACCATATTGGCTCGTCCCTGTTCGATCGACTTGGCCAGCTCGCTGAGTGGGGTCAACAGTTGACGATTGGCCGTATGGTTGTAGTGATCAGGCAAGGCGCCCTTATCGGGATCGGCCAGTATCAGGGAGTTTTCTGTAATCGGGATTTCGTCGCTGAAGCGTTCTGCATTAAGCCAGTCGAGTGCCAACAGCAAGTCAAAGTCATCATCCAGTGAGTCAACGGGCGAGGAGCCAATGCGCAGCATAACGGCCGATTCACCTCCGCGTATCTGCGGGCCGGAAGAGCGGGACATGAGCGCAAAAAGACCAAAACGGGCAATGCTCTCAAGCAGTATCTTGCCGATTGTGACAACACCACTGCCACCCGAGCCAACAATGGCGACAGAGAGGGTTGAGGTTTCAGTCAGATCTGTTTTTCTATCCACTGATCACATCCCGTGGTTCGTGTTGATTGAACTAGCGTTAAAACAACTTTTCCTTCGTAGCTTTATGATCACCTCTAGTGACTAAAAAGGTAATGATAAAAATCATTCGTTAACGGAATATTAACCGGATGAAAACAAAGGAAAATGGGTTGGACGCCCATAGTCCGCGCTATTTACTAGAAGGGGTCGGAGTCGGCATTGTCGACTCCGACCCCTGTTCTGCACGTGAGTCCCGATTGATCTGCAAACGGCTGTCTCGGTTAAGACCTCGATGGCCGTTTTATCGGGTTCGATTTGACTGCTCACGCCTCTGTTGTCGCTTGATCACACGCTGCTTAACCTTGGCGCGCTCCTCCGGGGTTAAGTTATTCCAGCGCTCCCGCAGTGCCTGGCGTTTTTCAGCGGGCATCTGTTTATAGCGCTCTCTGAGCTTGCGGATACGCTCCTGCTGGGCGGGGGGCAGTTTCTTAAAGGCCTGGTATTTTTTTCGAATACGACTGCGTTCTTCCGGCGACAACTTTTTCCAAGTCTGCATTCGCTGTTTGGCCTGCTGACGTTGTGCCGGGGTCATGTTGTTCCAGCGTTGCGCGCCTTTTTGCAACTTTTCTCTACGTTCCTCTGATAGCGTATCCCAGCGTTCAGAGAAGGGTTTCAGAATGCGCTGTTCTGCTGTACTCAGCTGATCCCAGGTGAGTTCTGTGGCGTTGACTGGCAGGGCGATAAGAAGCAGCAGTGCCAGAATGAGTCGTGTCCCAAAATTAATCATAAGGGGCGACCTCTTTTGATGTGGCTTCAATCTGTTGCATCGACTGTTCAAGGGTTGTCGGGTCAATCCACTGGCCATCTTCGGTTTCCCAGTCGGCAAGAAATTCAAGCAGTTCGGCATCGGGAAGCTCTTCAGAGGCAACAGCACTGCTCATCAGGATCATGGCTACTATCATATTAACCCGCCACGACATCTTCAGTTTCCAGCCATTGATAGAATTCAAGTTCTTCCAGTAGTTCCAGAGAGTCGGTGGTGGTGAGGAGCTCCAGGTCATCCAGGGGTGTGTCTGGCAGCTGATCGCCTGGAGAGGTGACCCATAGTGTGACAACCAGAACAGTGGTGGCCGCTGTGGCCAGGCCCGTTGGGAGGCTCCAATACCACTTGGGCTCGGTCTTGCTTAATGCGCGTTTGCGCGCGGCGGCCAGTCGGGAACAGGTTAACTCATCCAGATTATCGACACTCTTATCCAGGGCACTGGCGAGCTGTTGCTCGAACGGTGTGACCTTGACGTCAAGTTTGTTTCTGTTCATGGCCAGTAATCCTTCAGTCGTTCACGCAGTGTGCCAATTGCGCGGGAGTAGTGCGTTTTTACACTACCTTCTGAACAACCCATGGCCCGGGCAGTGTCGGCCACGGCCAACCCTTCCCAGTTGCGCAGGAGAAAGGCCTGCTGCTGGCGCAGAGGGAGTTGTCTGAGTGCGGATTCCAACTGTTGCAGGGTCTCTTCTCCTTCCAGAATATTTGACTGTGTCCGGCCGCGGGGATCGGGGGCAGTCTGAATGGGATCTTCAGTGCTATCATCCGGATCGTGCCTGAACCAGCCTGTCCATCGATGTCGCACCTTACTGCGCCGATACCAATCCTGAATCCTGCTCTGCAGGATGCGATGAAACAGCGGTCCCCAATCAGTCTCGGGTCGATTGCGGTAACGTTCCACCAATTTAAACATGGCGTCCTGTACCAACTCCAGGGCTTCATCATGATGGCCTGTGGCAATGTGGGCCATTCGGTAGGCCCGACGCTCAACACGGCTGAGAAATCTGTCCAATGCCTGTTGCTGTTCCAGGGTAAATCCTCGTCCACTGTGTGTAGAGTAGTGACCCGGCGAATGGCCGGGCCCCGGGCTTCGGCGGTTAGCGTTTGCCTAGCCGGTTGTTGATCCGTTGCCCTTTTCGATCCAGGCGATTATCAATGCGCTGGCCCTTGCGATCCAGTCGATTATCGATCCGGTCACCTTTTCGGTCCAGACGGTTTTCGATTCGATCACCCTTGCGATCCAATCGATTGGCCAGTTTGTCGTTGCCATTGTCGGCGGCCCTGTCGGCACGGTTGTCCAGCCGGTCATTGATTCGTTCTCCCCGATTGTCCAGACGATCATTGATTCTGTCACCTCGGTTGTCCAGGCGGTCCTCAATGCGGTCGCCCCTTTTATCCACTCTATCCTCGATGCGATCGCCCCGGTCATCTGCCAGCAGTGGCAGGGTTGTGAGAGTCATGAGGGCGCTGCCCAGCATGAGTACGGTTAATTTTTTCATAATGCTGTTTCCTGTGGTTTATGGGTTATTCACAGGGTTTAACGCACAGGAGGCGAATTGGTTGACATGAAAACAGGATTATTTTCCGAGGGGTGTGCTGGCCAACGCAGTGAGTATCTCACCGACGGGTTGTTCGAGTTTGAATGTGAACAGTTCATCTGCGCGGGTTTTACCCTGATTTACAGCGACGATGGGTTTTCCCTGGCGGGTCGCCTCGCGGATAAACTGGAAGGCGGAGAAGACCATCAGTGAAGTGCCGGCCACCAGTAAGGCATCGGCCCGGTGGAGGGCGGTGTAGACCGCTTCAATGCGAGAGCGGGGTACTTGTTCACCATAGAACACCACATCCGGTTTTAACGTTCCACCGCAGATGGGGCAGTCCGGGATGACAATTCGACTGAAATCTGTCTCCAAGTCGGCATCGCCATCGGGTGCCAGTGAGGCGGTTAACTCGTTAATGTCTGGGTTGAGGGCGCTGAGCTTCTCCTGCATCCAGAGGCGCGTCTCTTTTTCACCGCAGTGCTGGCAAACCAGGTTTTGCAGATTGCCGTGCAGATCTATCACCCGCTGGCTACCTGCTTTCTGATGCAGGCCGTCTACATTTTGTGTTACTAACTGAATGATCCTGCCCTGATCCTCCAGGCTGGCCAGGGCGCGGTGTGCGCTATTAGGTGTGGCCTGACTGAAAGGCAGCCAGCCCAAATAACTGCGGGTCCAGTAACGCTGGCGAACTCGGCTGCTGTGCATGAATTCCTGGTAAAGAATCGGTTTGCTGCGTTTCCATGCACCCGATTGGTCACGATAATCAGGAATACCCGATTCGGTGCTGCAGCCAGCACCCGTAATGACCAGTAGACTGGGGTGATCTGTTAAAAATTGTTGCAGCACGTCTATCACGGTGGCTATCTACTCCTGCTCTCTGCGATAGTGTAGCGGAAATCAACTGGATGAGGGGCAGCTCCCAACTGTCCTGGTTTGCACAGGAAATGACACTATGACCAAAGTTGCCATTCTGATAATTATTGTTTTGATTGTCGCTGCCGGAATCTACACCGAGATGCAAAGAGGCAATAACCTCTCCAGTACAGCTAAACGTCTCGGGTTAGAGTTTCAATCCGGACTCCAACCGGTGCCGAAAGAGTGGGCGAGCTTGGGGTTTGATCTGTTAGTACAGGGTAAGTCGGGAATTGCCAATCGAATGTCCGGAATGCATTCAGGGAGAGTGGTAGAGCTGTTTGATTATAGTTTTGATGCCACTGCGGCTGGTGAGGGCTTTAAAGACCACCCTGTAGCCGATGATCATGTCAATATTGAGCGTAGAAACCAGACGGTTATCTATCTGCGTGCTGGCGTGACGCTGCCTGATTTTGATATAAGCCCGGCGGATGCACACATGCGTGGTGTCGCGCAACGGTTCGGATTTTCGCCACTAAAACTGCAGGAGAACAGGACTTTCAGTCAGGTGTTCAATCTGTTGGTACATGACGCTGAGCGTTGCAGGCTGTTGTTTAATGATGCTGTCCAATCATTTTTCCTGTTGCACCCGGATCTGGTGGTTGAGGCGCGGGGGCGTGATGTATTGATTTATCGATTTGAGCAGCGGCTGAAAGCGAAACAGATTGGGGATTTTTTGCAGCAGGCAGATTCACTTATGCAGTTATTTGAAACAGCCGTCGTTGATGGGAACAGTCATTAAGGTCGATCGGCACTGAGTGTTTGGCTTAGTGAGTCCAACAGGAGTCGGAGTTGCGTCAATTGGGTCTGTATCTGTAGGCGCTCATCGTTCGTTACCGGTTTATAACCTCTGCCAAAAGACCAGCCATAGCCCCAGCGAAACGGTGTCGGCCAGTAAGGGGAACCACCCACCCGCACACCCGCCAGCATCAGGTCAGCGACCTGATCTTCGCCCGCTTGGACAACACAGGATTGCAGAGCCTTGTCGGCCTGCGCCCGTTGTTCGTAGGTACCGCCCTGCCAATAGGCAAGATCATGGCGGATGCAGCAGTTAACCCAGAGCGATTGTTGTTGTAGCGTGCCATCAGGAAAGGCACTGCAGCCATCGCTGGTGAAGGGTTTTAGCTCATCGGCCAGCAGTGGCGCGGCTCTAAAAAGGCAGGAGATCAGCGTCAATAGAGCAATCAGCTGTGACTTTCGTCTTGCCAAAATGGAATCCTTATGGAGTTGAGAGTCATGCTCTGTTTGGTGCTGAGCCAGATAACAGGGCGAGCTCAGTTACATTTTATTACAAACAGACATAATCAGGAAAACTACACGGCTTACACTTCTGCCCTTCATAACTAGGGGGAAGTTAGCATGGCAAGTCGGATTAATACATATGTAGTTAAACTGTTTCCAAGAAAAATCATCACGCCGGTTGCTGGAGTGCTGGCGCTGATTATTGGCTTATCTGGAGGCATGTTGTTCTTTCATCTAGGTGATGGTCTAGTCAAAGGGGTACATGAATGGTTAGGCATGCTTTTTGTTGCCGTGATGTTGATTCATATGCTCACTAACTGGACTGCATTCACAAAACATTTCAATCAGGGTGCTGCCCGGCTAAGCGTACTCTCGATCATTATGGCTGCAGGCATTTTTTTGGGTAACAGCGCCATGAGTCAGCAGTCTGGCCCAGATATAGTATTCAAAGCGCTTGAAGAGGCACCTGTTACAACACTTGCGCTGTTGTTTGCGGTTGATGAGGCACTGCTGATGCAGGAACTCAATGGCCGAGGTGTTGCAATTACTCAACATAACCAGACGCTTCTTGAAAGTGCTGAGCATAGCGGCCTTGGGAGGCGTGAGACGCTGCAGAAACTATTGGCGAGTGTAGGAGTTGCACAGCAAAGGAAGTGAGAGGGGGGTGTGTTGAATATTTCAGGGTAGGTGCTGATGGGGAAAGAAGGTTGTTTGGCTTATGGTGTTAACTAATCGAGGTGTTTCTGGGTAGAATGCGCATTACTTTTAGTGACACCTATGTCTCATGCGTTTGGAGTGGCCGCTATCAATGCGCGCGTTTAGCTATTTTGTACTGCTCATGCTGGGCGCGCTCTTCATTAGCGCCTTGATCAACTACCCTCTGTATGCCCTGTTTCAGGAGAGCATGAGTAAAGGGCCGCACAAGCTGATTAATACAACGGCCAAACTGATTGCCATACCCGGTTTTATCCTGTTGCTTCGCTATTATTCTCTGGCTAATAAGAGGGGCCTGGGATATGGCCTGCCAAGGGCGGCCTTTTTGCGTGATGTCCTAAATGGCTGGCTAAGCGGCTTCATGATTTTGCTGTTACTCAGTGCGGTGCTCTTGTTACTGGGAGTGCGGGTAATGAAGCCTCCGGTTGATGAGTTACTCTTTCTGCTGATCAAGACGTTTACCGTGGCATTAATTGGTGGTGTGCTGATCGGCTTCATTGAAGAGACCTTCTTTCGCGGCGGGCTGTTTGGTGCAATACGAAAGCAGCATGGCTTCACGGTGACACTTCTCCTATCAAGTTTGTTCTATGCCGCATTGCATTTTATAAAACCGCTGCCGCTGGCCGGCGCTGACCCGCATGGCTGGTTTAGTGGATTGGAGATTCTTGCAGGGGCATTTGATCAGTACACAGAATGGGCAACATTCGATTCATTTCTGGCCCTGTTTGGTCTGGGTGCGTTCTTTGCCGTAGTGCGGGAGCGAACAGGTAATATCGCTTACTGTATCGGCCTGCATGCAGGCTTTGTATTTGTGATTAAGGTGGTGCGCAAGTTTACCGAGGTTGACACGGATAACGCGTTCAGTTTTGCTGTGGGCAACTATGATGGCATGATCGGTTACCTGTCAGCAGCAGGTATGCTGATACACACGCTCATTGTTTACCGCTACTGGCGCGTGAAGAAGTCATAGGGCTCTGTCATGATAAGGGTTAAAAACAGAAAGCGGTCTGTATTGTGATCGAAGTTAACTGTTACTGATTACCCATCTTATTTAGCTATAGCATTACAAGAAAAAAATATGATGATCGACTGTTAAAGTACAGCATCTGTCGCGACTTTCATACCACCGAGCAACGGAATAAAGCAGGGATCAGCGGCGCAACTGTTTGAGCTTAACGAAGCCCAACATCTTCAATCATTCTCCAGTGGCCCTTATGGATTCAGTATCGTTGGGCTTCACGTTGTTCAGCCCAACCTACCGCAATTTCTAATGAGTGCAGAACGTAGGTTGGTCTGAGTGTAACGAAGCCCAACATCTCCAGTCATTATTCGATTCCCCTGCTTTATGATTAGGGCAGGGTGCTATGATGGAACCATGGTTCTGGTCACTTTTGCCGAAACAAAAGTGACACGCCGCAGGGGGGCGCGAGCCCCGTTCAAATAAATGGCCATGTAACAGCGCAAGGAACTGATTAAATATAAATTCTTCCGCCTGTTGCTTTCGGGCTGACTTTCGTGGGTAATCAGGAACTTTTATGACCCTTGTCAAATACGTATCTGGAAACCGGCGTCTTTTTTTGCTAGATACATTTTTTGATCGGCTGCTTTTATAAGCTGACCTTCATC
>JAPHUE010000220.1 GCA_026196795.1 Sedimenticola sp. | reverse complement strand
CTATACCGCAGATTCTCCCACTGACCTGCCAACGACAGGTGACTGGGTATATGCAGATTTCTACGACGATCATACTCACGCGATCATCCATGGTGTAATGCCCAGAAAAACGTTACTAAGACGAAAAACGGCCGGAAAGTTGGTCGATTTCCAATTAATTGCGGCGAACATTGATGTGGCCTTTGTTATCCAGTCTGCTGATTACAATTTTAATCTTAGAAGGCTCGAGCGTTACTTGGTTATGGTCAACGAAAGCGGAATTATTCCTGTTATTTTGCTTAGTAAGTGTGACCTTATCACGAAAAATGAAGTTGAAAATATAGAGGCAAGCATCTTAAGCATTGCACCTCAAATTACTGTGCTGGCATTCAGTAGTTTGAGCGGAGAAAATATTGATGCTATTAAAGATTCTTTATTACAGGGTAATACCTACTGTCTACTCGGCTCATCCGGCGTTGGCAAAACAACGTTGCTCAATAGCATCCTGGGCAGCAAGCAGTTTGAAACTCAATCTGTTAGTAAAAAACAGAACAAAGGAAGGCACACCACCACAAGTCGAGAACTTATACAGTTAGAGAACGGCGTCATGCTAATCGATACTCCGGGAATGAGAGAGCTTGGGAACATGTCGGTAGATACGGGTATTGACGAAACATTTTCTGAAATAATAGTACTTTCCCACAGCTGTAAGTTTAATAACTGCTCTCATACCAATGAAAAAGGCTGTGCGATATTAGCGGCATTAAATAAGGGGGAGTTGTCTGAACAACGATACAAAAACTACCTAAAAATGAAAAGCGAAGCCGCATTTAATGAAATGTCTTATTCCGATAAAAGAAAGAAGGATAAAGACTTTGGCAAGTTGATTAAATCAACCATCAAAAGTAAAAAGAGGTAATGGCACCCAACTGGATAACCGAGGCCTCTAACCACCAGATTCCACAAAATATGCCTGTAACGCACTGAACAAGGCCGACAAAAAAACATCCCATAATTTATCTGCGATCAGGGAAACAACAGGTTTGATATCAGTAGATTTTGACTATTTAAAAACTATGAGATTTTCGACATACTATAACCATAATCAAATAACAGTTACGAAATACCAAAAGATATAACCTAAAAGAATAAATTAATAGAGGGGAGGAAATATGTGGCATGCCAGGTGGTACAGGCATAATGACCCGTCAATTGCCTCACAAATCTCCAGTGGATTAATAATACTCACAATTCTGTTACTACCGATAAACGCTTATTGCAGTTATCTGTTCTTTAAGTCAACTACACCTACGGCTCTTAGTGAATGGCATCATGACAGCCAAAACCGATGTTACCTTCCAGGCAAGAACAGTACTGATCAGAAGGCGGCAAAGAAATTCAAAAAAATACTCGCATACATTCAAGAGAATGACGCATTCGCTGAAACTTTAATTAAAACCGCAAAGGCTACTGGCGTTGCTTTTTGTTTAGAAAATCGTGCGGATGGAACAAGAGGCTATTATGACTATCAATACAACATCATCGCAGTACGTGAATCTTTGGATTTTTATCAACAGGTAGCCATTGTATTACATGAGTTGAGACACGTTATGCATGTTACTAATGGATATCGACTATCACTCAAATTTTCGATGATTGAGATGGTACGAATGACGTATGCCATTGAGGCTGACGTACAGGCTTTTTCCATGCTTTTTGCCTGGCGCCTTAAAAATAAGGGGCTACCCCATCTATGGAGCACACTTCTCCTGTTCAAGCACTACTCAGACATTGCAAAGACATTTGAACGTGAAATGCTGCAAACGAATGATGAGTTACGAGCAACAAAGCAAGCATTTATTCAGTGGTACAGCTCTTCCTGGAGAAAAACAAATTACCACAAGGGCTGCTGTATGGGCTACCTGGACATGCTTGATGAATCAAACCTGATTGAAAGCTATGAGTATTTGCCACTAGATTTCTTTGACCGACTATGCATTCTCCCAGATGGCAGAAATTACGCCTGCCATACAACGGATGTCATTAAAAAGGTCCCCTGATCCCTGATTCAGGTTATATCGCCATAGCCATCCAACAGGATTTTGCACTATTGTATTATCATTGCAGTGGCATTGAGAGAAATTGACAAAGGAGCGTTCGATGAAACTGACTAGCAACCAAATCCAGAATAACCAGCCGGTACCTATGGCAAATGCCTTTGGCAGGCATGACAGCAACACTCACGTAGTACTTTCCGACAATCAAAACCCGGATCTAAGCTGGGATGAAGTTCCTGATGGAACGCGCTCTTTTGTATTGATTTGTCATGACCCCGATGTTCCCAGCAAACCGGATGATGTAAACCAGGAGGGTCGTGAAGTGCCCGCCGACCTACCACGGATCGACTTCTACCATTGGGTGCTGGTGGATATTTCCGCCCACCAGCGACAGATTGCCGCTACCGTTGATGCCGATGGCATCACGGCAAAGGGTAAATCGGGTGGAACTTCACCTGCCGGCGGTGTTCGCGGGATCAACAGCTACACCGACTGGTTTGCAGGTGACAGCGATATGGGGGGAGACTACTACGGTTACGATGGCCCCTGCCCGCCCTGGAATGACAGCATAGTGCATCACTATCACTTTACGCTCTATGCATTGGATATTGAAAACTGCGGACTGAGTGGTCGCTTTGGTGGTCCTGAGGCACTTGCAGCCATTGAAGGCCATGTACTCGACAGCGCAAGTATCACCGGTACCTATGCGATCAACCCAAAACTAGCCTGAGTAAAAGCGAGTAGAGAGCAGGTTGGACTGAGTATAACGAAGCTCAACAAGTCCCTAATACTGTTGGGCATCACTTCGTTCAGCCCAACCTACGGGAGAAGCGTGTTTCATCACGACAGGGTGGGCACAACAAGCATGCCCACCCTACTTAACTTTCTGCATCAGCGCCAGGCATTCGCATTGCGTTCGGCCTGAATTGCATAGTTATTCATTTTATGACTGAGCGATCTTGCTTTGGTAGCGGTTTCCTGAGCGGCCTGACGGAATGATTCTACAGAGACCGGGGGGATATTTACCCCACCGGTATTTCCCGATCCACCTATAGGGACACCCGCGATAGATCCTCCACCAATACCAATACTGATACCGGGAGTGCTGAAAGTGGCCATGCAATGTTTAACGAGCTTTTCCATACATTGATTAAGCGTCTCATTTCCGCTACAGCCTGCGGCCATTTGATCCTGGACACTATAGGATTTATTCGCGCAATGTTTCTGTATTTCAGGCATTGTTGCCACGCCCATTTCAT
>JAPHUE010000273.1 GCA_026196795.1 Sedimenticola sp. | reverse complement strand
GTCGGCGTACCATCAACCCGGATAAACCCATTGTCAGCCTTTTCCGCCCGGATAGGGTACTCCAGGGTAAGCGAGTTGCTCGCGCCACTCCGATTACGCTCCGGGGCCACCACCGTGATCTCCGCCAGAGCAGATAACTCCTCTGCCAACACCCTGAGTCCAGGGGCCAGATAGCCATCGTCATTACTTAATAAGATTTTCATACGAATTCAACGTACCCAATACACCGGATCAAAGGTCAAACTATACTGGAATTACCGCAACTACTCGACCAGCAGTAGTGTCTCAGGGGTTATCGGCAGCAATCGCCATCTATTGATATACTTCATCCTGATATGAGCAGCGATGACCCGAACAACCAAGACGCATTCCAGCAACTTATCCAGCAAGAGCTGGATGATGCGGTTCCGCATGAGCATGACAAGGTCACACCATACAAACCCAAGCTAAAACCACTCCCACTGCCACCCAACCCGAAGGTGACCGGGGAAGAGTCATTAGATGATTTCATCGACCTGAATCTGGAAACTGGCGAGGAACTCGAATTCATCAGACCCGGCATACAGTATCGTCTGTTTCAGGACTTACGCCGCGGCAGGATACCACCAGAATCAATGCTGGACCTACACGGCCTGCGGGTAGTAGAGGCACGCAAAGCACTGGGCGGGTTTCTGGCCCACGCCATTCGTCACCGTCTCCGGGTTGTGCAGATTATCCATGGTAAGGGCTCCCGATCAGAAGACCAGCAACCGATACTTAAGCAGAAAATCAACCAGTGGTTGCGGCAACGGGATGAAGTACTGGCCTTCTGCTCTGCTCCACGATTTGACGGCGGAACGGGCGCCGCCTATGTCTTGCTTTCCCGCAAGGGGTTCAAAGAAGATAGCTGGCGATAATCGAGACACTCTCTCAATACCGTCGTGGCATAGCACCCTTTAGGGAGGTTGAAAGCGATCTTAAGGACATCACCTTCAACTGACCAGGCAAGCGATGCTACCGGTACACGCAGGGCACGACGCTCCATCTTCAGCCCAAACTGCTCCAGCCCTTCCCGCCAGAACCCATACTCTGCCAACACGTCATCTTCAAGCCGCGCTACCTCACCCGAGACCATCGTCTCGCCTCTGCCCCAAAGTGGGCCAGATAGATGCACATCCATCTGTTGATGGCGCTCCAGTAGCGTTTGGTCAATCTCGTTCGCCAGAAAATTACTGCGTGTGCCCGACAACATCATCCGCTCACCCGCAAGCGGTGTACTCCAATTCCCCGCATCAACTCTTGCCGCCAGAACCTGATTGAACAGAAAGGAACGAACTGCCGATAGATAAAAACCGCGTTTCTGGCGTTTGATGCGTTTCAGTTCACCATTAAATAACGCTCGAGCAGATGCCAGATTGGAGTCATCCACGCCAAAGCGCTGTTCGCCAAAATAGTTCGGGATACCCTGTTCGGCTAGAGCAGATAACCTGGTTTCAAGATCTGTCTGGTTACCCTGAAAACCCCGTACCACGATTTTGAATTGATTGCCTTTCAGTGCACCCACACGAAGTTTTCGGCCATGTCGGGTACTACTCAACACACGAAACTCGCCTGACTCTAGATTGCGCCAATCCGGCTCAGGTTTACCGGCCAAGCGAATGGAAAACCACTGAGTTGTGACGGCGTGCCGGTCTTTTAGCCCGGCATAACTGACATCCGCTCTGGAAACCCCCGCGATACGCGCCAGTTGACCAGCGACCCAATCCGTATTGCTGTCACGTTTCTGTATATGCAGGAGACAATGCTCACCTTCCCCATCAGGTTCAAAACCCGCAATTTCATCTACTTGAAAATCTTCAGGAACGGAGCGTATAACCCCTGAGCATTGCGGCAAACCATAAGCATAAGGCAGAATCTCACTCTCTTTTTCAACCACGTCAACAGTTCCAGAAATGTAAAGAAGAGGAATTGTAACTTAACCAGTCAACGATAACCGCTTATGTTGAACCCACTCTAACGGCTTTTGTGGGATTAATGGGTAGGCGCAGAATAAACCGGGCACCACCTGCCGGGGCAGATTCAACCGCAAGCTCTCCCCCGTAGTTTTCTGTAATAATGAAATAGGAGACGGACAACCCTAAGCCTGTGCCCACCCCAATAGGTTTTGTGGTGAAGAAGGGCTCAAAAATCCGTTTGGCCATCTCAGGTGAAATACCGGGGCCATTATCCTCAATCTCAATCCGGAAAAAGTCCGCTTCTACTTGAAGCCGGATAATAAATAGTGGCAGTTCATTATGTAGCCGATTCTCCGCCATTGCCTGAGCACCATTTTTCAACAGATTAAGAATAACCTGTTGAATTTGACTGCTCTCACAGGAGACCAATGGGAGATCAGCGGCATATTCTTTGATGATTTTGATCTGCCGGAAATCAAAGTTCTGATCCATACTGTAATCATTGGCGGCCAAATCAAGACAACGCTCAATCAACTCAGGCATAGCCTGAGGCGAATTTTTCTGACTGCTCTTCCTGCTGAAATCGAGCATATTCTCGACAATCTTGGCGGCACGTTTCCCTGATTCCCGCACCCGCCCCATCATGTCATAAACCTTCCGCTCCGTAAGATAACGGATAACGGCATCCATTGAAGTTCCGGACGCCTCAGCCACCTCACGATTGACAGGCAGATCAGCCTTGATCCGGTTTTCTATCACTTGAATATTCTGCAGAATGCCGGCTAAGGGATTATTAATTTCATGGGCCATGCCCGCAGCCAAACCACCAATTGAGAGCATCTTCTCTGACTGAATCATCATCTCCTCGATGCGCACACGCTCCGTTACATCATCGATACGAATAACCGCACCCTCAATGCCATTCGTCGTGAGTGGATAGATGGTTAGATCATAGAGATGCACCTCGTCGTTCACATCCGACATTACACGCCGGTCATGCGCTGAAAGCCCGTTTGCAATAGCTCTTTTGACAGATTGCATCTCTGGTTCCAACAGAGGATAGGCAGTGACCAGATCCTGACCAATAGCCTCCGTTGCAGTAAGTCCTGAAACAACTTCAGCCTGATGATTCCACTGTATTACTTTCAAGCCGATATCAACACAAATCAGCGCGGAAGGCATCGAATCCACCACATTACTGAACAGGTTTCGCAACCTGTTGAGTTCTGCTTCTGACTCCTCTTGCTGTTGAATATGCCGGCGATACTGATCTATAACCCGATTACCCGTGATTACCAGCAGACCAATTTCATCATGCTTGTGACCCTGCGGCATGCGAATCATTCGATCAGCCGAATCAACGGGATTGATATTGGAAAACGAGGCCGCCGTCTTAACCAGCGGCTTGGTAAGGGTAAAATAGAAAATCACGCTCAGAAAGAGCGCCAGGATGAGATTACTGACTGTTCCAAATAGCAAGGTCCGACCGGCCCGATCAAAAAAATCGACGGACACCAGATAAGGATCAACCAATACCGTCACCATCCCCACCGGTTGACTGCGCTGTTCCCAGGCCAATGGAAGCTGGTACTGTTTACTCTCCCCAAGCAGAAGGTTGGCAACATAACGCAGTGCTGGCTCACTCCGCGTTCGCTCTGCAACAGCCAAAACACCACCCAGGTCATCCTTGATTTCAGCCTGATAAACTGGCGCATACTCAAACAAGCCCTGAACAACTTGCCGGGCCAAATTATTATCCAGATTAAAAGCGGCCTGTGCAGCGGGAAACGCCAGCAGACGAAGCACTTGATTGACCGTTTGGTCCATGTGCATTTTCTCCTGCTTCAGATCTTCCGTTATCTGGTACAGAGAGAACACCAAGCCGATAACGAAAACCGTTAACACGGTTATCATGGCCTGTTTATATGAGAGGCTGTTTCTTCGTTCTATCTCCACCCATGCTTCCTATAAAAGGCGGTAAATGTCATTTCGGCTCAGTCGTGCTACTTAGCTATTAAGCGGCCTAAGATTCCGATACTGTAGAAAGGCCTATAGGTTATTTTTTTGCCAGTAGAACCACGGCATAGCAGGCGATGCCTTCACCCCTTCCCGCAAAACCCATCCCTTCAGTCGTGGTTGCCTTGACATTGACAGCATGCCGATCTGTATTCATGTCTGATGCCAGATTAAGGCACATTGCATCTATATGCGGTTTCAACTTTGGCGCCTGTGCCACCACGGTGATATCGGCATTCCCAATAACCCAATCTGATTCAGATAACAACGCCATTACCCGGACGAGCAGTTTGCGGCTGCTGATCCCTTTGAATTCATCACTGTTATCGGGAAAATGATAGCCAATATCTCGTAGCGCAGCAGCACCTAACAGGGCATCACACAGGGCGTGAATCACCACATCACCATCCGAGTGCGCCTCCAACCCCATGGGGTGATCAATCGTAACGCCACCCAGAACCAGCGATCGTCCAGACGCGAACCGATGGGCATCGTAGCCTTGTCCTATCCGCATAGCGGCTCCTGAAATCATCAATTAATAACGGGCAAACCCTGTTGACTGAGATAAAACAGCGCCAACTCAAGATCCTCAGGGCGAGTAATTTTAATATTATCGCTACGGCCTTCGATAATCTGTGGGGCAGCACCAGACAGCTCAACCGCACTCGCCTCATCAGTAACTGATAACGACTGTAAAGCCGCCTGTTCTAAAGCAGATCGCAGTATCCCGTAGCGAAACATCTGTGGCGTAAAGGCTCGCCAGAGTTGCTCTCTGGGTAACGTTCCTACCACTGTGCCCTGGCTATCAACACGTTTAATCGTGTCACTCAGTGGACAGGCTAACAGCCCCCCTACGGGATGCTCGTATAACGTGTTGATTAACCTGTCCAGATCACCCCTGTGCAAACAGGGTCGTGCGGCATCATGTACCAGTACCCAATCAGAATCCATCGCCTGATCGTGCAAGGAGCGTAATCCATTTAGCACAGAGTCCGCACGTTGGGCGCCACCAGACACACGTGTAACTTTGTTATGCCCTGCCAGATCAAGGCTTTCCCACCAAGAGTCGGTATCCGCTACGGCGACGACAACCTTAGCAATGGCCGGATGATCCAGTAGGGTTTGCAAAGCCGTCTCAATGACTGTCCGGCCATTCAACTCCAGATACTGTTTCGGAATTTCAGCACCCATGCGACTGCCGATCCCTGCAGCAGGGACTACGGCCCAGATATTGATAGCCGAACTCATTTTTTCACCCGCTTTTCAGGCTCAATGATCTGATAGAAGATCTCACCTTCCTTTATCATACCCAGATCATTCCGGGCTCGTTCTTCGATCGCTTCCAAGCCCTTTTTAAGATCATTCACTTCGGCCTGCAATGCTTGATTGCGCCGCCTCATCTGCTGTAGCTCATCCTTTTGGATTTCAATATCTGCCTTTAAAAGATGCAGCTCAGCCAAACTACCTTCACCCACCCAAAGTCGATACTGGAGAATAACCAGCATGGCAAAGAGCAGTATTATCAAAGTCCTTATTATCATTCGGTACGGTTCAGCCGGTCATCTGTTCAAACGAAACTGTAATAATATACAATTCCATGAAAAAGAAAGGGCGCGAACTTCACAAGCTTTCGCTTTAAGTACGCGCCCCACTGCTGTCACTATTCAGCTATCAGAGACAGTTAAATGCCCCTTTTCCTGCATAGACAGCATCACTGCCCAGCTGATCTTCAATGCGCATCAGTTGGTTGTACTTGGCAACACGATCAGTACGGCTCAATGACCCTGTTTTAATCTGACCGGTATCAGCTGCAACCACCAGATCGGCGATAGTCGTATCTTCGGTCTCACCGGAACGATGAGAAATCACCGCGGTATAACCCGCCTTTTTCGCCATTTCAATGGCTTCCAGGGTCTCGGTCAACGTGCCAATCTGATTGAACTTGATCAAAATTGAGTTAGCAATATGCTGTTCAATACCACGGGACAAAATCTTGGTGTTGGTTACAAACAGATCGTCACCTACCAGCTGCACCTTGTCACCCAGCTTTTCAGTCAACAGCTTCCAGCCATCCCAGTCACTCTCATCCATGCCATCCTCGACAGAGATAATCGGGAATTGATCAACAATTCCAGCGAGATAATCGGTAAATTCAGCGGCATTGAACTTGCGGCCTTCAGATGCCAGATCATAGACCCCGTTCGAGTAAAACTCTGAACTGGCGACGTCCAGACCCAGATAGATATCACTACCTGTCTTGAAACCACTCTTCTCAATGGCTTCCAGAATCACTTCAATGGCGGCCACATTCGAAGGCAGATCGGGGGCAAAGCCACCCTCATCACCCACTGCGGTATTCAGACCACGTGATTTCAGAACGGATTTCAGTGCGTGGAACACTTCGGCCCCATAACGTACCGCTTCTCGAATCGAACCCGCCCCAACAGGCAGAATCATAAACTCCTGGATATCCACACTATTGTCCGCATGAGAACCGCCGTTAATGATGTTCATCATGGGTACAGGCATTCTGAAGGGACCATCAGAGAGTGACCGATAAAGTGGCAGCGCCTTCTCCTGTGCCGATGCATGAGCCGCTGCCAGAGAGACGGCCAACAACGCATTGGCACCAAGACGATCTTTATTTTCAGTACCATCCAACTGGATGATCTTGTGATCCAGACCCACTTGATCCTGTACGTCAAAACCGAGCAGTGCATCCTTCAGCTCACCAGTGATATTTGAGACCGCCTTGAGCACCCCTTTACCCAGGTAGCGCTGCTTGTCACCATCTCTCAGTTCCAAAGCCTCACGTGAACCGGTAGAGGCACCAGAAGGGGCTACAGCACGACCAATCGCGCCGTCCGCCGTAATGATATCCGCCTCGACCGTAGGGTTGCCACGGGAATCCAGTATTTCACGGCCTCTAACATCTACAATTTCAGACATTGTCACTCCATCTTAATTTGGGTGGTAAGTTTGATTAATAAATCAGAATCTAGGGATTACAGTGCGTTCTCGATAAAGCCGCGGCGTTTTACCGCTTGGTCAAGCTCCATCAAGGTCTCCAGCAACTCCGCCATCTTATCCAGTGGCCAGGAATTCGGACCATCACTCAAGGCCTTGGCAGGATCGGGATGAGTCTCCATAAACAGGCCGGAAACGCCCGCGGCAATGGCCGCTCGCGCCAACACAGGTACAAATTCCCGTTGACCACCCGATGAACTCCCCTGACCACCCGGCAGCTGTACAGAGTGCGTCGCATCAAATACAACGGGGGCCTCTGACTCACGCATGGCCGCGAGAGAACGCATATCGGAAACCAGGTTATTGTAGCCAAACGAGGCGCCACGCTCACACACCATAATCTGCTGATTACCCGTGCTACGCGCCTTATCTACAACATGTTTCATGTCCCAAGGGGCCAGAAACTGACCTTTTTTCAGATTCACGGGCAAGCCTTGATTGGCAACCGCCGTGATAAAGTTGGTCTGTCTACAGAGAAAAGCCGGTGTTTGCAGTACATCGACCACCTCGGACACTTCATTGAGCGGCGTGTCTTCGTGCACGTCAGTCAACAGCGGTACACCAATCTCCCGCTTTACTTTCTGCAGAATCTTCAGCCCTTCTTCCAACCCAGGCCCCCTGTAGCTCTCACCTGACGAACGATTGGCCTTATCGAAGGAAGACTTATAAATAAAGGGGATGCCTAACTTCTCGGTTAAGGCCTTCAATTCACCTGCTGTATCCAGTGTCAGTTGCTCACTTTCCACAACACAGGGTCCGGCGATAAGGAAAAACGGCTGATCCAGTCCAACTTCAAATCCACATAGCTTCATGCTTGTACCGCCTCTCTGCTGACATCGTATTTATGTTTCCGTGCAGCCTGAACAAAGCCGGAAAATAGAGGGTGGCCATCACGCGGCGTCGAAGTAAACTCAGGATGAAACTGGCAGGCCACGAACCAGGGATGATCACTAATCTCGACAATCTCAACCAGTTTGTCATCCATAGAACGCCCTGAAATCTTTAGACCGGCCTTTTGCAGCGCTTCCAGGTACTGATTATTGAACTCATAGCGATGACGGTGACGTTCGATGATGGTTTCGTTGTCATACAGCTTTCTGGTCAGGCTATCTTCCGCCAGCTTGCACTCCTGGCCACCGAGTCGCATTGTTCCGCCCAGATCGGAATGCTCACTCCTGACTTCAAGCTCACCCTCCGCATTCAGCCATTCAGTGATCAGTGCAATCACAGGATAAGGCGTTTCACGATTGAATTCGGTACTGTGTGCATCGGCCATGCCCGCCACATTGCGTGCATACTCAATCACCGCCACCTGCATGCCCAAACAGATACCCAGATACGGAATCTCCTGTTCACGGGCATATCGAACCGTTTCAATCTTGCCTTCCACGCCCCGCTCACCGAAACCACCAGGAACCAATATAGCATCAACGCCATCCAGGCAGCCTACACCCTCTTTCTCTACCTGCTCTGAATCGATGTATTTGATATTAACCTTGGTTCGAGTATGAATACCCGCATGTATCAGTGCCTCTGAAAGCGACTTGTAAGCCTCTGTCAGATTCATATATTTACCCACCATGGCAACCGTCACACTACCATCGGTGTTCTCGAGCCCATCAACAACGGCACGCCATTCAGAGAGATCGGCGGCGGGAACATTCAGCCCCAACTGCCTGACGACGATCTCATCCATTTTCTGTTCATGCAGTAACAAGGGAATACGGTAGATATGATCCGCATCCACGCCCGTTATAACAGCCTCTTCAGGCACATTGGTAAACAGTGCAATCTTCTTCCGTTCGCCATCCGGGAGTGCGCTTTCGCAACGGCATAACAGGACATCCGGCTGAATACCGATAGAACGTAATTCTTTTACTGAATGCTGCGTAGGCTTGGTTTTGATCTCGCCTGAGGTCGGAATATAAGGCACCAGGGTCAAATGCAGAAAAAGCGCATTCTGCTTACCCAGTTCCACACCCATCTGACGAATCGCTTCCAGAAAGGGGAGTGACTCGATGTCACCCACGGTACCACCAATTTCAACCAGGGCAACGTCGGCATCACCAGCACCCAGACGAATACTGTCTTTCATCTCATTGGTGATATGGGGAATAACCTGTACGGTTCCACCCAGATAATCGCCGCGTCGCTCCTTGCGGATGACACTTTCGTAAATCTGCCCAGTAGTGAAATTATTGTTGCGCCCCATAGTGGCGCGGATATAGCGCTCATAATGGCCGAGATCAAGGTCGGTTTCGGCCCCGTCCTCGGTCACAAACACCTCGCCATGCTGGAAGGGGCTCATTGTCCCCGGATCCACATTGATGTAGGGATCCAGCTTGATCATGGTTACCTTAAGGCCACGAGCCTCAAGAAGTGCGGCCAGTGAAGCAGAGGCAATACCCTTGCCTAATGATGAAACAACACCGCCCGTTATAAATACGAATTTGGTCATTGACTCTATGTCTATTGGTGGAGGAAAGAAATAACTCAGGACGGGGTTTAATGGTACGCGATTCCGGCCTTAGCCTCAATCGAAAGACCACTAAATATATCTGTTTTTACTCCCCTAAGAGACGGGAGTTAAGCCACAATTTAATAAAAAACGGCAATGGTGATGAAACAGCAGACAATCATGGCCCAGCATGGCCCTGTCCATCACCTGAAAACAGACCAGTAACCACCCCCCTTCGGCCACTGAAAAGACTGAATAACCGCCTAATCCGTACCTATTTTTCGCAATCAATACGAAAAGAAACTTGATCCAGAGCAACGCAGTCTGCAGAATACCCCAACCTAATGGAGAAGTAAGGTAGTCCCGTGAGCGAACACAAGGTCATCTCTTTCGACAACATAAAGGTTGCCTGCAGGAATTGCAGTCTCACTTCCCTCTGCCTTCCTATGGGTTTAGCACCTGATGATGTTGATCAGCTAGACGCCATTGTCAGACGAAACCGCCCCCTTCACCGGGGTGACCATCTGTTCCGTCAGGGCGATACCTTCCAGTACATCTATGTTGTTAAGACGGGAACCGTAAAGAGCTTCGATCCCGGCGAGGATGGGAGTGAGCAGGTGCTGGGTTTTCATCTTCCTGGTGAGCTGATTGGCCTGGATGCCATTGAGACAGGGAAACACCACTGCTCCGCCAAAATTCTTGAGACGACGGCCGTTTGCGAAATCCCATTCAACAAACTGGAAGCCCTGAGCAGCACACTTCCCAGCCTGCAGCACCAGATGTACCGGCTCTTGAGTCGGGAGATCGGTCATGATGAGGATATGCTGACACTGCTTGGCAAACGCAATGCGGAAGAGCGGCTGGCCTCCTTTCTACTGAGTCTCTCCGGGCGCTTTCAGCGACGCGGATTCTCTCCGTCCGACTTTTACCTCAGCATGTCACGCCATGAGATTGGGAATTACCTGGGGCTTGCAGTCGAAACAGTCAGCAGACTCTTTACCCGTTTCCAGGATGAGGGCCTGCTGATCGTCGAACGAAAACATATCCAGCTGCTGGATATAGAGCGCTTAAGACAGATATTAACCAATGACCAGAATGGCATTCAGGAACAGCAAGCCACCTGAATCGGCACGCCTTTTCCCTGCGCTGACAGATTAGCTATCCAGCTTCCGCCACAACGCCCCATCGGCTGAACCTTCATCAACAACCCCCAGTCTGGCCTGATGCGCCACAATCTCCTCCTGGGAAGCCTTAACTACCTTCAGGGTTTTTCGATCCGCCGATATACGCACTATCTGCTCACCTGAAGCGCCTCCATCCAGACTGCCACTATCAAGCAACAGGGCACCCTGGCCGCCCGTCATCATTAAATAGACATCGGCCAGAATCTCAGCATCCAACAACGCCCCATGCAGTTCACGATGGCTGTTATTGATGTCATAGCGTTTACAGAGTGCATCCAAACTGTTGCGTTGACCGGGATGCATCTTTTTAGCCATTACCAGTGTATCAGTGACACTGGTCAGCGTTTCCAGCTGAGGATAATCCTTTGCAAGCAGCATCAGCTCATGATTGAGAAAACCCATATCAAAGGGCGCATTGTGAATAATCAGCTCAGCCCCATTCACATAGGCCAGGAAGTCATCAACCAGATCTCCAAACCGGGGTTTATCCACCAAGAACTCATTGGTGATACCGTGTACCTCAATCGCGGCTTGATCAATCTCTCGATCCGGCTGAAGATATTGATGAAAATTATTCCCCGTCAGGCGACGATCCACCATCTCAACGCAGCCGATCTCAATAATCCGGTGACCCTGACTTGGTTCAAGCCCGGTGGTCTCAGTATCCAATAC
Organism: Sedimenticola sp.; assembly: GCA_026196795.1. Taxonomy (GTDB): domain Bacteria; phylum Pseudomonadota; class Gammaproteobacteria; order Chromatiales; family Chromatiaceae; genus Sedimenticola. The sequence continues at coordinate 12,785 of JAPHUE010000273.1, read as the reverse complement.
AATCTGCCGCGCGCCACTCATAGCCCAAACTCCTCAACACCCTTATTGGCCAGGCAATCGGCCAACTCATTTTCCGGGTGACCACTATGCCCCTTTACCCAGGCCCAGGTCACATCATGAGTAGCAACCAATTGATCTAGACGCTGCCATAGGTCACTGTTTTTCACTGGTTTTTTCGCTGCTGTTTTCCAGCCATTACGTTTCCAGTTGTTGATCCAGTCAGTAATACCATTTTGTACATACCTGGAATCTGTAGTAACCCTAACCTGGCTGGGCCGTGTTAATGCCTCCAAGGCACTTATTACAGCCAATAACTCCATTCGATTATTAGTGGTACCCGGTTCACCACCATACAGTTGACGCTCTTTGCCTTTAAAACGCATCAGAGCTCCCCAACCACCAGGACCAGGATTCCCTTTGCAGGCACCATCTGTAAAAACTTCAACCCGTTCTGTCACTCAATCACCATCATGTTGGATATTATTTGCGGTAGGCTCAACGACGCCACCCCGCAGAGATTTGGTTCGCAACTTCCAGGCCGGCTTTATCGGAGTCAGCCTGGAAACCCTTTTTACCGCCAGAATCACGTAAGCCCCAGAAAGCGGAGACCAAAAACGACCACCCAACCGCTCTAAAAAATCAAGCTGCTGCATGACGCCCTCATGACGTAAAGGCGGGCGAAACATTATCGGCTGTTCGTCTTTTACCTCAAAACCCAGCAACGCAAGCCAATCATGCAGCCGCCAGGAAGAGATAAAGTGACCACACCAGGGTACCTGCTTGCTACGCAATCTGAAAAGCTGCCATAACCCCCATAGACTCCAAGGGTTAAAACCGGTAATTATGACATGCCCCTCAGGGATTAGAACCCGCTCAACTTCACGCAAGAGTTGGTGGGGGTCACGGGTAAAATCGAGCGTGTGAGTCAATAACACGGCATCCACGCTGTCTGAGGCGATGGGTATATGCCGTGGATCACTCACTACACAGCCGTGGGTTGAACCAACAGAATCCCCCTCCTTTTCCAGCAGCACTATTTGCGATTGTATGCGACTCATTTTGAGCGGCTCTATCTGTTGCCCAACACAGCCGACTTGCAACAGGTAATACCCAAAGCACTCACTCAACAGACGCTCCAGAACCAACTCCTCCTGCGCCAACAGCTCCCGGCCGGGCGTCGAGCCAAACCAGCTTCTCAAGCGTTCGGCAGAAGGGATTCTGATCGTACGGTTAAATACTCTTTTCATTTGTCGTCTGTCTGAAAACTCATCAGAGAACCTTAACCCATTCGGACCTTGGATACCCACAGATAATCAGGTTCTTCCGATTGGGTTTATCACAAGGCCTTGCGGCACACCTCGTTTATATCCTAAACAACCCGACCAGGTCACGTGCCGCTTGTGAGCGAGATCATTGCTGGAGCATGACCTGTTTCCTGGAAAAAAACAGGTTAATTGCGTATAGTCCCGGAGACTTTTCCCCTGCAGCAACACAGACGCGGATTGCGCTATGCCAACAAGACAACATGCTCTAATCCTACTTCTTGCCTTGGCAGTGACTGGATGCAATACCTTCGACAAGTCGACTGATACCAACTTTATCAAGACTAGTCATCAATATCCGACAGAGAAACCAGCAGCATCCGCACTTCTTGTATCTTCGCAGCCAGATTCAGATAAAACGGAGGCTATGTCAGCAGTAGAATCCGCTTCGCTGTCAGCGGCAGCCCCGCTGGAGCTGACTCAGGCCACGCCCGAACAGGATCTGATGGCGCGGCTACGCAGGGGATTTCAGCTTGCTATACCCAACAACAGCCGGATAGATTCACAAATCAAATGGTACGCCAAACACCAGCAGTACTTAAACAGGGTACAAGAGCGCGCCGCCCCCTATCTCCACTTTATCGTGGAGGAGGCAGAAAAACGTAACATGCCTGCCGAGCTGGTTCTTTTACCCATTGTTGAGAGTGGCTTTCAGCCCTTTGCCTACTCTCCAGGTCGAGCAGCCGGCCTGTGGCAGTTTATTCCCTCCACAGGAAAGCATTTTGGTTTGAAACAGAACTGGTGGTATGACGGACGGCGCGATGTAGTCGCCGCCACTCAGGCAGCTCTGGACTATCTCTGCATCCTAGCCAATCAATTCGATGGCGACTGGGAGTTAGCCCTGGCCGGCTATAATGCGGGCGCGGGCACAGTAAAACGCGCCATAAAACGCAATATCAAACAAGGCAAGCCAACAGATTACTGGTCACTCTCTCTACCAAAAGAGACCATGAATTATGTCCCCAGATTGCTGGCTGTTGCCAAGGTCATGGCAGCCCCTGAGCAGTACGGCCTCACCATTGCTGAAATGCCCAATCAACCCTACTTTGAACAAGTCGATATCGAATCACAGCTTGATCTTGCCCTGGCCGCCGACATGGCGGGTATTTCCATTGAAGAGTTATACAAACTCAATCCTGGCTTTAACCGCTGGGCAACAGCACCTAAAGGTCCCCATCGACTCAGTATCCCGATAGAGAAGTCCGATAAATTCAGTCTGGCTCTTGCTGAACTGGCACCGGAAAAAAGATTACGCTGGACCCGCTACAAGATACGCTCCGGTGACAACCTCGGCGCTATCGCAAGAAAGCACAAAACCACTGTAGCGCTACTGCAGCAAGTGAATAAAATAAAAGGCAACAATATTCGAGCCGGCAAACATTTGCTCATCCCTGTCGCAGCCAAGCAACTTGACCAATATACCTATACGGCAGATGCCCGATTAGCAAAAAAACAGAACGCTCAACGTAAGGGGACCCGGATTACTCACAAAGTTCGCTCCGGTGATACCCTTTGGGAAATTGCCCGACGCTACAGCGTTAGTCATCAGGCATTGGCACGCTGGAATGGCATCTCGCCCAGAGACACACTCCAATTGGGTCAGACACTGGTAATTTGGCAATCGAAGGATAAACAGGCCAATACCGTTGCTCAGTTAGCTCCTTTTGCCGCCCCCCCGGTCAACACCCGCAGCAGCTTACGCTACAGCGTACGCCGGGGTGACTCATTGGCGCTGATTGCCCAGCGTTTCAGGGTATCTATTTCTGACTTGCGGAAGTGGAATACGCTCGATGAAGGTTACCTGCAGCCAGGACAACGCCTGCAACTGTTTGTCGATGTAACAGAGCAGACCCTGTAACCTAGAGTCCTTATTTACAGCCCATCTTCTACTTTAAAGCAGCTCACCAATCGTCCATCTGGCAACGGCCTTAATTCAGGGTAGGCAGTACGACACTGTTCCATAGCAATCGGGCAGCGCGGATGAAAATGGCAGCCCGTTGGAGGATTGGCTGGAGAAGGCATATCACCCTCCAGTCTGATTACGGTCCTTCGGGATGTCGATTCGACCACCGGCACCGCCGATAGCAGCGCCTGAGTATAAGGGTGTTTAGGCTCAGCCAGCAACAGATCAACACTTCCCCGCTCAACAATTCTACCCAGATACATGACCGCCACTTCATCTGCCAGATAAGCCACAACCGAAATATTATGGGTAATAAACAGGTAGGCAAGCCCACGGCTAAGCTGCAGGCTCTTTAGCAGATTCAATATCTGCGCCTGTACAGAGACATCCAATGCACTGGTCGGCTCATCACAGATAATCAGCTTGGGATCAACCGCCAGGGCGCGGGCCACGCAGATACGCTGTCGCTGTCCTCCAGAAAACTCATGCGGATAACGGCTAGCCGAGTCAGCAGGCAATCCGACCTGTTCAAGTAGTTCCATTACTCGGGCACGACGCTGAGCGCTGTCACGGACAATCTTCTGCGCCTTCATACCCTCTTCAATGATGTCGCTTACCAACATGCGCGGATTCATTGAGGCGACCGGATCCTGAAAGATAATCTGCAGTTCAGAACGTCGACTGCGCAAAGCCCTGGATGAGAGTGTAGTCAACTCATCCGTCTCAAAAGTGACACGCCCCTCAGTAGGTTTGACCAGTTGAAGGATACCTTTTCCTACGGTTGTTTTCCCACACCCCGACTCACCTACAAGTGCCAGCGTCTTTCCCGGCGCAATAGTAAGTGAAACGCCATCTACCGCCTTAACGTAACCCACTGTCCGTTTAAAAACGCCCTTGTGAATTGGAAAATGAACCTTCAAATCCTCAACATCTAAAAGCGGTGCCTGCCCTACCCCGCTTGCTATTGGTTGATGAGACTCTTGCTGGATCACCTCTGACTGCAACAGCTCAGGTTGCTCCGACAGATGACAGCGTACACCTTCATCATCAGAAAGCGCTGTCCATTCAGGTGCTGTGTGACAGTCACCGAAGGCACGATGACAGCGATCCATAAAGCGACATGCGGTAAAAATCTGATTCAACGCCGGTACACTGCCCTGAATAACGGCCAACCGTTGTGATCGCTTATTACTATCTGGCAAGGACTGGAACAGCTTTTGACTATAGGGATGCTGGGGCAATCGAAAAAAACGCTCAGACTCGGCTACCTCAATAATCTGCCCTGCATACATCACCGCGACCCGGTCGGCCACTTCAGCAACCACCCCAAGATCGTGAGTGATGAGTAAAATAGCCATACCGGTCTGCTGCTGCAGGGTCTTGAGCAGATTAAGCACCTGGGCCTGAATGGTGACATCCAATGCGGTCGTGGGCTCATCGGCAATCAGTAATTCTGGCCGCCCTGCAAGCGCCATGGCGATCATGACCCGCTGCTTCATGCCGCCCGAGAGCTGATGAGGATATTCACCTACCCTGCGCTCAGGATCGGGTATACCGACTGAATTCAACAGCTCAATAATACGCAGATCCCGGGATTCTTTATCGACACCCTCTCTTATCCTGACTGCTTCACCGATCTGCTGACCGATAGTCATCACCGGATTGAGCGATGTCATCGGCTCCTGAAAGATCATGGCCATCCGGCCGCCACGCTCCTCACGCATAGCAAACTCAGGGAGATCCAATAACGAGGTTTTGCCCAGTAAAACCTGCCCGCCCTTAATCCGTCCTGCGGGGGGCAGCAGTCGCATAATGGACAAGGCCGTCATGGATTTACCACAACCAGACTCCCCCAGTAAGGCGAAGGTCTCACCTTTTCTGATGGTCAGATCCACACCATCAACAGCCCGTACAGGCCGGTCACCTTCTCCCAACCAGGTTTGCAGATTTTTAACTTTGAGCAGAATGTCACTCATTCACGAAGGGTTCCTTGATGAATCGGTTAGCGCGAGCTGCGCAGACGGGGATCAAATGCATCACGCACCACATCTGAAAAAAGATTAGCGGAGAGAACCAATACAAACATAAAGAGCATGGAGGCCAGCAGCGACCACCAGACAACCGGCTCTCGGGCCATCTCAAGCCGGGCACTGTTAATCATATTGCCCCAGCTGTTCATGGTGGGATCGACACCAATATTCACATAGGAGAGAACGGCTTCAGCCAACACCAAACCAGAGAAATCCAGCACCACAGTGATCAGCACAATGTGCAAAACATTGGGCAGGATATGCCGAACAATAATGGTGAAATGCCCAACACCGAAGGCGACGGCAGCCTGCACATAATCAACTTCCCGCAACTTCATCGCCTCACCCCGCAGCAGACGACAGAGTCCGGTCCAGCTGGTGACTCCCAGGATGATACATAAAAACAGTAGCCGCAGATCAGCCCGCTCGACCAAGCTATTAAATTCATCAGCATGATTACTCATGTAGATCTGCAGCATCAGTATGGCGGCGGCAATCAGCAGCACACCTGGAATTGAATTAAGCGTGGTATAGGTGTACTGAATCAGGTCATCCACCCACCCTCTGTAATAACCTGCCATGATGCCCAGCAGGATCGCGGCCGGCAGCATAACCAGTGTTGTAAGTGTGCCGATCAAAAGTCCGGTTCGAATACTCTTCAGGGCCTGATAAAAAACATCCTCACCCACCTTGTCAGTCCCAAGGATGTGGTACTGAGACGAGAGCTCTATCGACCAGAACAGCACCAGAATGACGCTGCTCAGGGTGGCCAACAACACCCGCCAGGGGACGGTTGTTTCCTCTTTAATAAGTACCTTAGCGACCGCGCCAAAGGACGTCTTCCAGCGTCCTGCCAACAAGGCAATAAGAATATTGGTGACCACAACAGAGACCAGCAGCCCCTTCAAAACACCTATTCCGGTCAAACGCCAAATATCCCGGGACCACTCCTGTTCGGGATTCTCCAGGTGTGCACCACCAAAGGTGAGTCGGGGGAAATCACGTACCACCTCACCACTCGCCAGCTCAATACTCTCTTTGGCATACAGATGAGTAGCCAGAGGGGCAGAGTAAGTCTTCTCCTGCCGCTCCCTGAGGGGCGTCACCAGATAATCAAACAGGCTAATCACCTCGGCTGACTGGGTTTGCTGACCAGCCTGGTCTTTTGAATCAAGAAGGGGGTGGAAATGCACCGAATCCAATAAACCAACAACGACATAAAAACTAAGTATGACCAGTGTACTGACGCCAACACGGCTACGCACGACCAATCCCCAGGGCCCACGCAAGTGCTCTTTTCCTGCGGCATAGATACCAAAAGCCATGGAAAACAGGACCAGCATAAAGATCAATGCATCCGTCCAGAGTATGACCAGTTCACCCATCATGACAGCCTGACTCTGGGATCAACTAACGTGTAGGAGATATCGGTCAATAACAGACCTAAGATATAGAGCACTGAGCCCAGAAATACCATGGCCCGCACAATAGCGAAATCTTGCCGACTAATAGCATCAATGGTGTAGCTGCCAAGCCCGGGAATGCCAAAGAAGGATTCCGTTATCAGACTCCCCATAAACAACAGCGGCAATACCACCACTACACCCGTCAAGATCGGGATCATGGCATTCTTCAACACATGCCGGAACAGTACCACCACTTCCGAAAGCCCCTTGGCCCGTGCAGTTCTCACATAATCCCGATTGATCTCTTCGAGAAACAGCGTTCGATACCAGCGCGTTCCGGCTCCAATACCGCCTATCACACCGATCAACACGGGAAGTATTAAAAACTTGATAGCACTCAGCCCGGTATCATAACCAGAGATAGGAACCAGATGCAGAAGCTTACTCACCAGATACTGTCCACCAATGATATAAAATAGCCCGGATATGGACATCATCACCACGCACAACACCACACTCCAGATATCAATATAAGTAGCCCGAAAAAAAGCGATCAACAGCGCGTAGGTAATATTCACCATCAGGCCGACCAGCAATACCGGTATCGCTATCGCCAGGCTGGGCCACATGCGTTGGGAGATGTCATAACCAATATCCCGATCACTGTCAGAGGAACCAAAATCAAACTGAAACAACTTCAGTGACTTTTGAAAAAAGATAGTGTCGGTTAGCTGTCCAACACCCTCACTGGCTTGATTAAACAGCAGGGGTTTGTCATATCCCCGCTCGGCCTTCCAGGTTTCAATCGCCTCCGTTGTCACCCGCTTCATGCCCAGGTGCATACGCGCCATGTCATCAGGTGAGTTAACGACAAAGAACAGTACAAAGGTAAGGATATTCACACCCAACAGTATGGGTATGGCATAAAGCATTCGACGGATGATATAGGCGATCACCTTGCTGCACTCCTTTCATGCCGGCGATAGACCATCACGGCAGGAATAGCCGTCATCACCAGTAGTAGAAAGAGAAGGACCAGCGGCCATACGACGGGTGGGTTCCATGATTGCTGACGCTGATTTCGAACCTCTGGATCAATACGCTTGTATTTAAGCGTGTTGTTCGCCATCAAATTGGGTTTAACATTGCCATACCAGCCATGGTAAAGCGAAAAACCCTTTGGATAAAAACCCCAAATCCATGGAGCGTCATGCCGGAGGATATCCACCATCTTGTCTATGATCTGCTGTCTTTTCGGGCTGTTATCCATATTCTTCATCTGATCAAACAGCCGATTAAATTCCGGGTTATCGTAGTTGACCGCATTCTCTCCGGCATGGTCCACCTTGCCATTGGGGCCATACAGTAGGAAAAGGAAATTTTCCGGATCAGGGTAGTCTGCGTTCCAGCCAAACATAAACAGCTGCCCTGTTCCCTTACGTAACTTTTCCTGAAACCTGTTGTAGTCGGTGGCCCTGATCACCAGCTGGATGCCCAACTGCTTAAACTGTTTACGCATCCAGTTGAGTTGCGCCTTGCTATCAGGCCCGGCTGATGCCGATTCATAGTTCAACACCAGGGGTTTGCCTGTCTTGGCATTTTTACCGTTTGGATAGCCCGCCTTGACCATCAGGTCACGGGCTTCATCCAGTGATTTTCGCTTCGGCTTGCCGTTCTCGACATCAAACACCACGGGATTGACGCCATCAAGACCCGCACGACTGCCAAAGATTCCTATAGGTAAAGGGCCTTGAGCAACCACACCCCGGCCATTCCTGAAGATGGAGATAAACTCTTCAAAATTAACCGCGATGGAGATCGCCTGCCGCAGTGCTCTATTCTCTTCAGAATCACCACCGATGACAGGATCGGCCATATTGAAACCGAGATAAAATATTGATGTTTCAACTGCCGTTGCCAGTTTAATGTCGCGCGCCAGCATCTCTTCAGTCAGGTTTGCTTCACCACCGGAGCCAAACTCCACGGCCTGGTCAAAGCTGTCAGAGCTGACACCCGAGGTATCATAATAACCCTGAAGAAATTTGTTCCAGTAGGGTATCCCCTCTTTTTCAAGACTGTAGATCGCTTTGTCAATTAAAGGCAGTGGTTTACCTGCATCGACTAACATCCCCATTTCGGCATCGTTCGCCTCACCCTCATCAGGATAACGTTCTCCCCGAAAATGGGGATTTCTACTCAGCACCATACGAAGATTGGGATTGTTCTCCGATAGCATGAAAGGACCACTGCCAATGGGATACCAGTTGAGGCTGATATTGCGTTTTTCCAGACCTGGCTGGCTATAAAAAAGATCGGCCTCCCAAGGCATGGGAGCAAAAAAGGTCATTGCCAGCCAATAAACAAATTGCGGATACTTTCCACGCAGGCGGATCTTAAAACGATAGCGATCCAGCTTGGTAACGCCTGCCATATCAAAGCGTCGTAAATCGAGAAATTCACTCTCTCCCGCCTTGCCATTAGCAGCGCCTGACGAGGCCGAGCCAAGGGTGGAACTGAGCTCAGAAAATCCCACTATATACTCGGCCATAATACTGGCAATGGGTGAATGCAGCTTTGGATTAGAGAGCCGTTTTATCTGATAGATATAGTCATCAGCCGTCACCTCTCGTGATCCGGTTTCAGGGAAATCAGCCAGTACATTAACCTTGGCGATCGTCTCAGGCGTCAGCTGATGATAAAGAAAACCACCCTCGTCACGTGTCGCCAAAGCCGGATGAGGCTGATAGCGACTGCCCGGCTTAATTACAATCTCATATTCACTAAAGGCGATCTGATCTGCAGGGATATCGTCGGGTAATGCATTACCGGTCTGATCAAGAAAATGCGGTTTAGGTACCTCCGTGGCAGCCAAAGGCACCAACTCATAAGGACGTTTTAGAAAATGGTATTGCAGCGGCGGCTCATAAATCTGCGCAATAAATATATATTCATTGGCCGCATAGGACCGTGCTGGATCAAGATGTTTGGGTCTTTCAGAAAATGAGCTGTAGTAGGTATTCGACTTTGCTTCACTGGAGGGATAAGGCGCATTCCAGGCACGCTCCCCGCATCCCGACAATAGAAGCAAAAAAGCCAGCAGCATAGCCCGGCGACTCAACACCGCCCAACCGCGAACCATTCGATTTACACTCTGCTGCCCGTAATATCGCATTCTTTTTATTTTTCACCCTCAGGGTATGGGTTATTGATCAGTGCCCAAAACATCCATTACTGTGCCTTAGCGAAACAGCATATAGTAGAACAGACCAACAAAAAACCGTTGGGTTCTTTTCCATTTGAAGCTTTTCCGGTAACTTAGGGCCTAGTTCACGGCCACATCAATTGGCCTTTAATCACTATTCACTCGCACACTCAAGGATTTCACATGGGTTTCCTACAAGACAAGCGCATTCTTATCGTCGGCGTTGCCAGCAACCGCTCAATTGCTTGGGGTACGGCCCAGGCCATGCATCGTGAAGGGGCTCAACTCGCCTTTACCGCACAGGGAGACAAACTCCTTGAGCGGGTAAAGAAGATGGCCGCCGAACTGGATTCTGACATTGTCTTGCCACTGGACGTAACTTCAGATGAGGAGATTGAGAACGTCTTCACTGAATTGGCCACGAAGTGGGATGGTCTGGATGCCATTGTCCACTCTGTCGGCTTTGCACCCCGCGACCAACTCGAAGGCAGCTATGTGGATTCGGTCACGCGTGAAGGGTTCAGCATCGCCCACGATATCAGTGCTTACAGCTTTGCGGCCTTGGCCAAGGCGGGGCGCCCCATGATGCAGGGAAGAAATGGCTCACTGATCACCATGAGTTATCTCGGCGCCGTTCGCACCATACCCAACTACAACGTTATGGGTGTTGCCAAAGCCAGCCTGGAAGCCAGCGTTCGCTACATGGCTGACTCACTCGGCCCTGAGGGAACCCGCGTCAATGCCATCTCTGCTGGTCCAATCAGAACCCTGGCCGCCTCTGGTATCAGCGGGTTCAAGAGCATGCTCTCCGAAGCTGAGAAGAAAAACCCCTTGCGGCGTAATGTCACTATTGATGAGGTAGGCAATGCAGCGGCCTTCCTCTGCTCTGACCTCGCTTCAGGAATAACTGGTGATATTCTCTATGTTGACTCCGGGTATCATATTGTCGGCATGGCCTAAATCGCGAACAAAAAAAGCCGCGTAGCGTCGGCGACGCTACGCGGCTTTTTCATGCTCTATCTAATCGGATTAGCGATCAGATTCTGCCGTGATCGTTACATCGGCGGCGGCCCGCAGATTTCCCTGCAGATGCTGTAAATAACTCTTACCGCGAGAACGTTGCAAGGCATCATTCAGGGCGGCATCACCACCCAGCTCATTGGCTTGTTCCAATGTGCCGTCAGTGACTGCATGAAGCGCCAGCAGCGCCAGATCACCACTGGACAGCGCCAAGTGATCATAAACCGGCTTATCCTGCTCCGGGCGGCCCATACCAAACAGATGCTTTACCAACTCGGCCGATAAGACTTGTTCATCCCGGTTAATCTGTTTGCGCGGCAGAACAGAGACACCCAACTCGGACGCTAAAGCCTGAAGAGACTCGCCCTGGGCCAGTCTAGCGACCAGCTCGGCACCCCGCTGCTGAGCTTTCTCAATAGCCAGCTGGATGCGAAGCTGATCTTTAATGAGCAATGAGACGGCTTCCAGCGGTTTGATTGCCGCTTCTTCGTGATCGACAACGCGAAGTACCAGCACATGCTCCGCTGTCAGTTCAATCGCCTCACTGTTATTCCCTGAAACCATGACATCTTCACTGAAGGCAGCATTCACCACCTTTGGTGCGGCAAGGATACCCTGACCACCATCACGACTTAGCCAGTCACTCTCTTTAATCTGAATACCCAGTGCATCTGCTGCAGGCTCCAGCGTATCGGGCTCTTCGTAGGTAATATTGCCAAGACGCTCAGCGTACTCGTAAAACAGACGCTCGGCTTCACTCTTCAGATAGGCCTGCTCAATTTCAGACTTTGCTTCATCAAACGATTTCCCTGTCGATTCGCGGATCTCTGTCAGCTTGATGATATGAAAACCAAACGGTGTACGGATCAGCTCACTGACCTCACCAACTGCAAGCGCGAACACAGCATCATCAAATGCCTGCTCCATCACACCCGCTTCAAAATAGCCCAGATCACCACCCTCTTCTGCAGAACCCGGGTCTTTTGACAGGGCTTTCGCCAGGGCAGCAAAACCCTCTCCCTGTTTAACCCGTTCCAGAATGGCCGCAGCCTCAGACTCTGCCTGTTGAACTGCAGACGCATCGGCACCCTCTTCAAGTTCGATCAGGATATGACTGGCCCGACGTTCTTCAGCTGTCCGATATTGGCTTTGATTCTGGTCATAGTAGGTCTGAAGCGCCTCATCGTCGGCCTTAAGGCTCTTGGCAATACTGGCAACATCCAGATCAAGATACTGTATTTTAACCCGTTCTGGGGCCATATAATCATTCTGATGTGCCGCATAATAGGTTGCAACCGCCTCATCTGTGACGTCTACATCAGCAAGAAAAGTAGTCGCTGGAATAAGCAGATGTTCAAAATCCCGCTGCTGCAGTCGTAGACGCACCAGACTATCTATCTCCGCCTGAGTGGTAAATTCAGAACCCACAACAGCCTTGGAGAGCTGCTCACTGACAAGACCGACTCTAACCTCTTCAAAAAAACCAGAGGGTGTGAGGCCTTGCGAACGAACGCCGCGCTCAAATGCCTCTTGATTGAATCTTCCATCTACCTGGAAACTGGGGAGGGAAGCAATCACTTGCTTGACCATGTCATCACCAACTCGCAAACCGAGTGACTCAGACTTCTGCACCAATAGTCGATTACGAATCATGACCTGAAGCACTTCCTGCCTCAGCTGTGCCTCATCAATCAACTCCGGGCGATAATTCTCCCCCAGTCGTTGCCTGAGATTTTGGCGGAAATCCCTATAGCCATTTTCAAAATCCCGCTGACTGATATCAACACCGTTGACTACAGCCGCAACGGATTCTGAACCGCCACCGAGATAAGAGTTAATACCGAAGAGTGCAAATGGCACACTGATGAGAGCGACAATGAACCATGCGACCACTCCCTGGGC
>JAPHUE010000029.1 GCA_026196795.1 Sedimenticola sp. | reverse complement strand
CTTAAGCAACAGAGTGATTTGCCCTTTTGTGGTGGTGCGATTGGCTGGTTTTCCTATGACCTTGCCTGGCGTATTGAAAAACTGCCAGAGTCGCTAAAGAGCCGCGAGCAACTCCCCGACATGGTGATCGGTCTCTATGATTGGGCGGTTGTGGTTGATCACCAGAAACAGCGCAGCTGGTTGGTTGGCGAGGGTCGAGACCCGCAGACGCGCAAACGCTGGTGGTCACTGCTACGACTTTTCTGTGCGCCTTCTAAAGTCGTTAAAATAAGAACTTTTCAGATTACCAGCCCGGTCCAAACCAATATGGATCGTGCGACCTATGCGGCGGCGTTTGAGCGCATAAAAGAGTACATAAAAGAGGGTGACTGCTATCAGGTGAATTTCGCGCAGCGTTTCTCTGCATCAGCGGAAGGGGATGGTTGGGCTGCCTACCAGGATCTGCGTGAAATGAATCCAGCGCCGTTCTCTGCCTATCTCAAAACGCCCTATGCGGAAATTCTCAGTTCATCTCCTGAGCGTTTTTTAAAACTGCGCGACCGGCAGGTAGAGACCAAACCGATAAAGGGTACTCGTCCCCGTGGAGATTCACCGGAAGGTGACTCCGCAATGGCAAAAGAGTTGGCAATGAGTGCTAAAGATCGGGCAGAGAATTTGATGATTGTGGATCTGTTGCGCAATGATCTGGGTCGGGTCTGTTCATCTGGAACAGTGAAGGTGCCTGAGCTGTTTGCAGTAGAGAGTTATGCCACCGTACATCATCTGGTCAGTACGGTTACCGGTGAATTGAAGAGTGATCAGGATGGGGTGGGTCTGCTGCGGGCCTGTTTTCCAGGAGGCTCAATTACCGGGGCGCCCAAGATTCGTGCCATGGAGATCATTGCCGAACTGGAACCGGATCGTCGGGGACTCTATTGTGGTTCCATCGGTTATATCAGTTTTGATGGTCAGATGGACAGTAACATAACCATACGAACGCTGGTCTACAATCAGGGTGAAATCCGCTGCTGGGCGGGAGGTGGCATCGTGCATGACTCCGAGGTCGATGCCGAATATCAGGAGACGTTTGATAAAGCTTCGGCGCTATTGCGGTTGTTGAGTCAGGGGCAGTTGTCTGATGTGGGTAGTTAAGATCGGCGGCAGCTTGTATGACTCGCCACAGCTTAAAATGTGGCTGAACAAAATTGCAGCGGCAGGTGTGCCCGTTATTATTGTGCCTGGTGGTGGTCCATTTGCTGATCAGGTGCGTGTCGCACAGCAGCGCTGGGGTGTGGATGATAAAGCTGCACATCAGATGGCGCTCTGTGCGATGAATCAATTTGGTTTGCTCATAACCGGCATTGAACCGCAGTTGTCGAGTGCGTCTAAAATTCCAGAACTAATAAAGCAGGTTGAGTCTGGGCGTAGTGTTGTCTGGTTGCCTGCCGCAGAAGACCCGGATGTTGAACAGAGTTGGCGGGTCACTTCAGATAGCCTGGCGCTCTGGTTGGCAGATAAAGTTGGTGCAGAAGGTCTGTTGCTGGTGAAGTCTGCAGCCCTTACCACATTGAGGTCAGAGTTATTGGATGCTGCCTTTGACGAATATAGGCAAGGGTGGGGTGGTAAGGTGAGATTGGTACAACGTGACGCGATTCATGAATGGCCGTCACTCATACTTTAGTTACAGTGACTTATTATTTTTGATTTACCTCCGCTTGGGACCGCTCAGTTTACTTTGCGGTCCATTTTTTTCAGACTATACGGCCTATTCAATCATGGCATCATAGACAGATGATTGTCGGGCTTCACTTTGTTCAGCCCAACCTACAAGGTTTTCTAGCCAATACCAAGCTACGGGGTTTTTAACAATACCAAACGTAGGTTGGGCTAAGCGCAGCGAAGCCCAACACCTTCAATCACTTTCCGGCATGCCCATATGGTTTTGTATTGTTGGGCTTCACTCTGTTCAGCCCAACCTACGGGGTTTTTAACAATACCAAACGTAGGTTGGGCTAAGCGTAGCGAAGCCCAACACCTTTAATCACTTTCCGGCATGCCCTTATGGTTTTGTATTGTTGGGCTTCACTTTGTTCAGCCCAACCTACGGGGAGTTTCTAATCAATACTGCTTGTGTGCTGATTATTTGGGCACTCAAGCTTTTTAGTCAAAGGGAATGTCACGCCATTCAATACACTTCACTTGAAGCAGTTGTTGCAGTCTCAGAATACAGTCGTCGACATGGAACGGTTTGCATGAATAGAGTTCCAGTGTGAAGAGTTTCTGCTCACGCCAGGTATAGAGTGAGCAGCCGGATTCTGCCCAGGCTTGGAAGCCGCCGATACCATGATGTAGTTTGCTGACCTGATCCGGGGAAAATATTAGCAGTTCGGCAATCGGCGTCATGCCAAGTGTCGCTGTCATGACCTGGAGAACCTGAGTGACCGTCTGCTCATCTATCTCATTAATGCCATAGAGTCCTTCGATTATGGCGCGTTGACGAAAAATCTCAGGGCAGAGTGCCATTAATGGTGAGCCAAGAACGCCGTGTTAATGACAGGGACATCAAAACCAAAGGGTACGGCGTTACGTGCATGCATGATGGCCTGGTGATCCAGTTGGCTTGCACGATCACCAACGCATAGGGCGCTGCGAAATCCCAGGTAGTCTGCCTGCAGGGGGAGTAGGGTGGGTATATCGTCCAGTGTCAGGCGGCCGGCCAACCCACAAACCAAACCAAGCAACTGGGCCTGATCAACAAAGCGGGTAAGGCGGGCCAGTGTCCAGAGATCTGTCAGTCGGCCGCTCTTTTTTTCAGCCGTGTCGATCATCACGCCATGAAAACCCTGTGTGGAGAGCAGTGGGAGCAGTGGCATGGGATCAAACAGATCGGCAAAGCAGACAGCAATAAGTCGATTTTGATCACACTCATCTTTCAGTGCCATGATGCAGGGTGCGGCTGTTGCCTCGTCAAACAGACCTAGCTTGATGTAATCAACGCCACAGTCTGCGGTATTTCTGATGGCGTGCTTGATCCGTTTAGGATCGGCCGGTAGATCACCAATGGTGGCACTGACTGGGCGTTCGCCATTAACAAAATCAACAATGGTCGCGATCTGTTCCAGATCGAGGGCACCCAAGGCACCACGTGCCGGGTCCTTGCAGTCAATGATATCGACATAGGAGTGCAGCGCGATGTCCGCCTCTTCCACAGAACAGATGCTGGCAAGCAGACCGGTCATGCGCAATGCCTCTTACGAAAGTCATGTACTGATTGCATTAGCCAATTCCATGCCTCCCGTTCACTTCTGCCCGCCGTTTTCTCTATTGCGATCTGCAGGTAGTTGATCTCACTGTTCAATTTTTCTTCGGTGAGTAGATGCAGTCGACTGACCAATATGGCCAACTCCAATACAGCGGCCTGCGCCCGGTTATAGCCACTGAAAGGGCGGTGATTGACTTGATGGATCTCCTTGCATACCAGTTGTGGTCGTTGCACGTCGTCTATAACCTGCTCTACTCGAATCTCTTTGTGACTAAGTGCATCTTGCAATCGAAAGCCGTCAATCTTTTCACATTCAACCAATGGCCAGTCATAGTGCTTTGTCAGACAGCCT
>JAPHUE010000103.1 GCA_026196795.1 Sedimenticola sp. | reverse complement strand
TACTTGAGCTTGAAGGTTTTGTCTCAGCTGCGCCCGGCGGCCGCTATAGCCGAACCGGAAAGATGGGCACCGAACCACACTAGTTTCATAGATTTTCTCGGTTTTTACCGACATTTATTGGCATAGCCAGTGAAGGACGCAGCATGAACGAAAACGTTGTAGATATACTCATATACCTTTATGAGAACTACATGGACAACGATCAGGACCCAACTTCTGACCAAAGTCAGATCCATGACGAGCTAATCCAGGCCGGCTTTCCAGAACAGGAAGTCAATAAGGCGTTCCAATGGATGGATGAACTAGCACTTCGCCAGGCACCTGAAGATCACTTCCCACACCATCCACAGGGATCGACCCGCATCTATACCGATGAAGAGCAACGCCGGATTGATGCAGACTCCAGGGGGCTGCTGATGTTCCTGGAACAGAACAGCATCCTTAATCCGGCCGGACGTGAATTGGTAATTGATCGTGCGATCGCACTCGGGACGCATACCATTGGCGTTGAAGAACTCAAATGGGTGGTACTCATGGTACTGATTAATCAGCCGGGTCAGGAGACTGCTTTTGCGCAGATGGAAGAGTTAGTGTACAACGACATTCCTGCCTATCTGCACTGATAACCCACAAACGGGGAATCGGTGCACAGACACACCGACTAAGACTTTAAGACCGTAGCGGACAGAGCCTATGCTGTCCGTACTGATAAATTTAGCTGACAACTTACTGAACAAATGCGATGAAGCTGGTTATTGTAGAATCACCTGCCAAGTGTAAGACCATCAAAAAGTATCTGGGCTCCGATTACGAAGTCCTGGCATCTTATGGCCATGTTAGGGATCTGGTACCCAAAGAGGGTGCGGTTGATCCGGCTAATGACTTCAGTATGAAGTATCAGGTCATTGAGCGTAATGACCGGCACGTACAGGCCATTGCAAAGGCCCTGAAGAAGTCAGATACCCTGATCCTGGCCACTGACCCGGATCGCGAAGGCGAAGCCATATCATGGCATCTCTACGAGCTGCTAAACAATCGTAAACTACTGAAAAACAAAGAAGTTCAGCGCGTTGTTTTCAATGAAATCACGAAAAAAGCGCTGCAGGAGGCGGTAGAAAAACCGCGGGATCTTTCCATGGATCTGGTGAATGCCCAGCAGGCACGGCGCGCACTCGATTATCTGGTGGGGTTCAACCTCTCACCACTGCTGTGGAAAAAGATTCGACGCGGACTGTCGGCCGGACGGGTTCAAAGCCCCGCCCTGCGTATGATCGTAGAGCGGGAAGAAGAGATCGAGGCCTTTGTCGCCAGGGAATACTGGTCTATCGAAGCCGATCTGCTTAAAAAAGAGCAACCCTTCAGTGCCAAACTGACACACTACAAGGGTGACAAACTCGACCAGTTTGATATCAACAACGGTGATTCAGCAGCTGAGGCTGAGCAGGCACTCCTCAACGCCGCACAGGGCGTGTTGACCGTTGAAAAGGTACAGAAAAAACAGCGCAAGCGTAATCCTGCCGCCCCCTTCACCACATCAACCCTGCAACAGGAAGCCTCACGCAAGCTGGGCTTCACCGCCCAACGCACCATGCGCACGGCTCAGCAACTGTATGAAGGTATTGATACTGGCAGTGGCGCTACAGGTCTGATCACCTACATGCGTACCGACTCGGTCAACCTGTCGGAGGACGCAATCAATGAGCTACGTGACTTCATCACCCAGCAATACGGCGCTGACCAGCTTCCCAAGGAGCCGCGACAGTTCAAGACCAAATCAAAGAACGCTCAGGAGGCGCACGAAGCGATTCGTACCACCTCTATCCTGCGTCTGCCCAACGAACTTAAAGAGCACCTGACCAAAGATCAGCATCGCCTCTATGAGCTGATCTGGAAGCGGACCATCGCCTGTCAGATGATCCATGCCACGATTGATACCGTAGCGGCCGACATGAGCTGCGGCGAAGGCAATAATTTCCGCGCCAATGGCTCCACGGTAGCAAACCCGGGGTTCATGGCGGTCTACATGGAGAGCGTGGATGATGCCAAGAAAGGCGACGGCGATGAAAAACTATTGCCACCGCTGGTAGAAGGCGAACAGATCACTCTGAGCAAGATACGCCCGGAACAACACTTTACCGAGCCGCCACCGCGCTACAGTGAGGCCAGCCTGGTCAAGGCACTGGAAGAGCATGGCATCGGTCGCCCCTCGACCTATGCATCGATTATTTCGACACTCCAGGACCGGGAATACGTCCAGCTGGAAAAGAAGCGCTTCTATCCAACCGATGTAGGCCGGGTAGTCAAAAAATTCCTTACCCAGTACTTCACCCAGTACGTGGATTATGACTTCACTGCCAAGCTGGAGGATGAGCTCGATGCCATCTCTCGTGGTGAAGAGGAGTGGATTCCGCTGCTCAGACAGTTCTGGTCCCCCTTCAAACAGCGCATAGACCATACCGAAGAGAATGTTAAACGTAGCGACGTCACCCACGAAGCGCTGGAAGAGGCGTGCCCAACCTGCGGCAAACCGCTCTCCATCCGGTTAGGTCGCCATGGACGTTTTATCGGTTGCACCAACTATCCAGAATGTGACTACACCAGAGATTTGAATGGCGACAAGAAGGAGCAGGATGAGCCGGAGATCGTCGAGGGCAGGAAGTGCCCTGAATGTGAATCCGACCTGGTCATCAAACGGGGAAAATACGGTAAATTTATTGGTTGTAGCAGCTATCCCAAGTGTCGCCACATAGAGCCACTGGAGAAACCTGAAGATACCGGCGTGGAATGCCCGAAATGCAACAAGGGCTCCCTGATGAAGCGAAAATCGCGGCGGGGCAAAATATTCTACTCCTGCTCCACCTATCCCGATTGTGATTACGCAACCTGGAATGAACCTGTAGCTGAGCCCTGCCCCAGCTGCGGCTGGCCGGTTTTGACCATCAAGACGACCAAGCGCAAAGGTACAGAAAAAGTCTGCCCACAGAAGGAGTGCTCATTCTCCGAGCCAGTGGAAGATGAATAACGCCTCAGCACTCATCCGTAAGTTGTTCTGAGCAACAAAAATGCACCTGATTCTTACCGCCGCCCTTTGCTCTGTAATGGGCGGCGTCAGCCGCTGAGAGCAGTGCATCCAAATTGGCTGTATCAACCCCGACCGGAACTACCCCGATACTCGCCGTGATCTGGCAATTATTTTCACCTACCGGAATCAGCATGCCTCTGACTTTGGCCGCAATACGTTCCGCCATCTGCCGCGAACACTCTGCTGAACAGTTTTCCAGCAATACAACAAACTCATCTCCACCGAGTCGCGCCACGGCATCCCGACTACGCACCTGAGATTGCAACAGTTCAGCCAAGCGACACAAAACAAGGTCACCCGTTGCATGGCCAAACTGATCATTGATCAATTTGAAGTCATCCAGATCAATGAACATTAATGCATGCACCTGCCGCCTGCCTGTCAACTTTGCACTGCTAATGGCACGCTCCAGTCGCCGCTCAAGTGTTGTCCTGTTTAGTAACTGGGTTAGCCCATCGTGTTGGGCCTGATAGGCATAAAGAGCACCTACACCTCTCTCAGAATACGCTGAGGCGACCACCAGCCCGGTAAAAGAGGCCATCCAGATAAGTGCCAGATTCAATGTGACCACGCTAACAGAGGAGAACGCCCGAACATCCGGGTGCACGGCCTGCATGGTTACCAGCAGGGCAAGTGTGGCACCAATAGACAGAAGGGAAGAACCCTGGCGACCACAATAAGTAGCGGCAAATACAATCAGAGGAACCAGTAAGAAAAGCGCCAGGCTGGGCTGTCCAGAGGCGGAGCCCAGTAAACTCAACATGCTGACCCCAGCCACACCACTCAGCAAGGAAAACAGAAACACTCGGCACTTTGAAGTCAGTGCCTCTTTATCAGAAGTTACCCAGACAAAAAGAAAGCCCGCCAGCACCAGACAGCCAACACTACCGGCCAGCCACCAGGTCAACCACGCATCTACAACGGAGTACACTTCATGACCAAGCTTTTCAGTGAAACCAACCATCGCAAGGGAGGCCGGTATCAGCGGGCCAAAAACGCCCCCTAAACCAACAAAGAGCATGACATCCCGGATACGTTCCAGTTTCATATCGAAGCGCAAAACGCGCAGAAAAAAGACCGGCAGCAACACCTCAAGCGTGACACCAACAACGGCCCCCACGGCCATAGCCAGTGGAAACTGTTTTTGAATTACCAGCAGAGACATGCCCAAAAAGGGGACCAGCACCATACGATATCCACCCAGCAGGACGGCAAACAGCGCCAGCCCGGAGGGTAACCAAATTATCGGAACACCCGGTATCACAAAACTGTACTGGAGAGAGAGAAGACCCAAAAGGTAATAAAGCAGGCTGCAGAACAGAATAGCGAGCAGTGAAACGCTGAGATTTTTTCGGCAGCCGATGAAGAGCCGGCTCCAGGCGGGGTGAATGGTGATTGATGTCTCTGTATCCATGTAAAACGTCACCCTGACGAGTCCTGGCCTGGAATACAGACATCATCATCCAGGTGATTTTCAGTTACTGTTGTGAGTTTTTATATCTAGTCAAGCATGACCTGAATAAACGCACACTGCTGACTACCCTCATCCTCCGGGCAAGCCGCAAGCAGCTGCTCCAGCTTTTCCCGCTGCTGTGTCAGAACCTCAAACTGTTGATTGATCGCTTCATGCTGCTTTTTTATACGGGCCTGCACACTGGCACAATCCACTTCATCCACACTTGCATAGCAGAGCTTGAGCAGATCTGATGCCGTACGAAGTGAAAAACCGAGATCACGGCAATTTTTGATAAAGCGAACTTTCTCCACCATGCGGGGGGGGTAGAGACGATAACCCGACTTATTCCTGGGTGGACTTTCAATCAGGCCCTTCTGTTCGTAAAAACGGATGGTCGACACACCAATCCCGGCCCGCTGCGCTAGCTGTCCGATTGTCAGTACGTCTTCCATGCAACTCCCTTTATCATTCATTGGTTATGCTCTTGCAAATCCGACTCTAAGGCCTAAACCAACTGCAAGGTCAACTCAATTTATATCCCAATTTGAAATGTTTTTGCGTTTTATTCCGACAACCTCCAGTGTAATGAAAGTCATTCGTAGCAACGTACTCGCAATCGTGACAAAAGGCAGAACAGCTGCCAATCCATATCAAAATAGTCTGTTATTTAGGTTCAGCTTGATATATCGCATCGTCATCTGTTGGTCACTTCCCCTACACTTAGCCTAGTCTAAAGGAACCTCTCTGTTCGCTCGGCGTCAGAGATAACCAAATAACAATCTATTCTCTACTTTCCGGAGTCCCTGCACATGGCCGCAACCCGTAAATGGGTCATACTGATCCCCATCCTTGTTGGTATTGCCGCACTGATGGCGCTGAAGAAAAACAGTCTGCCCCCTGTGCAGGAAGAGAAACAGGAGTTGGCGACGCTGGTGCGTGTGATTGAAG
>JAPHUE010000037.1 GCA_026196795.1 Sedimenticola sp. | reverse complement strand
TCCCACGGTGATTTTGTTTCACAAAGAGCAGGAGTTGGGCCGTTTCAGTGGCGCACGTGCCAGCCACTGGATCCAGGAGTGGATTGATCAGCACTGGCGTTAAAACAACGAATAGTTTCAATTTCTGTACTTTTCTGAAAATTCCTACAAATAGGTAGGGGATTAGTGGAGGTGGAATGCTTGTGTGGCGATTAAACTTATGATCCTTGTACCTTGATATATGAAGTGTGCAGAAGCCTATTCTGATTTCGTAATACCACAGAAAAAGTGCTTCAGTTAATTGGGGTGCCAACCGATACAAGATTCATGGTTCAGTTAATTATTTTATTACCCTGCAGAGGGATATACAGGGTCAACGGAGATAGTCAAATGGGAATAAGCGGTTTGCTTTCGACAAAAAGACGTCAGTTTTTATTGCTGATAATTCTGATGGTTGCATCGTTCTCGGCTGTGGCAGAGCAGCTTGCTGGTCCGCAACAGGTAATTCAACGTATCTCAGATGAATTGCAAACCATTCTCGTGAATAACCAAGACAGGCTGAAAGAGGATCCTGCATTTGTCTATCAGCTGGCAAATGACGTTTTGATTCCCCATGTGGATTTTGGCCATGTCTCTAGTTTGGTGTTGGGGAAATACTGGCGGCGTGCCTCAGAAGAGCAGAGACGTGAATTTTCCCATCAATTTCAGCGCTTGTTAGTAAGGACTTACTCAACAGCCTTCAAGGAGCTGCAGGGCTGGGAGATCAGCTACACCCCCTTACGTATGAATACCGGTGATGATGATGTGGCCGTCCATACCCAGGTGAATCGGACTGGCGCTCCGCCTGTTGATGTGGTCTATCGGATGCATATCAAGGATGGTGATTGGAAGGCCTATGACGTCAAAATCGAAGGTATCAGTCTGGTGACGAACTACCGCAGCAGCTTTGCCAAAGAGGTGCGTCGTAGTGGTATGCGCGGGCTGATTGAGCGAATTACTGAACTGAATGATCGTCGTTCAAAGCGTATTGCCAGCAACAATCAGAGCTGAATTGGGCATTAGGTGTCATAAATATAAAAAAAGTCAAAAAAATGTCTACAGTTTTAATAAAGGCAGCCGTTAAATAAACTGAAGGTTAAGGCTTGCTTCATAGATGAATCAGGCATGGCAAAGGGTACATCGTGGCATAGTGATGACGGTTTAGTGAATTCATTCAGCTAACCGTCCTTCGTTGCAACTCCTCCGGCGCTTACACGGCGCTTTCCGGGCTCATCCCCTCCCCAGATGAGTCCGTTTTTTTTAGTCTCGATTAATCGAACCGCAGACTTTGTAAGTCACCCCCTGATTACCTGTCCTGTGGCGGCATCCCGGATTGTCGAGGGAGATTGATTGCCACCAAGTGGTGCAGTAACGATGCAGTCCACCCCTTCACCCAGCCGTTTTCTTACCTGTAAAGCTGACCTGGCGGGATGCTGTCCCGAACGATTGGCGCTGGTGGAGACAATCGGGGAACCACAGGCCTGACAGAGTGCTTTGGCAACGGGGTGATCGGTAACCCGAACGGCGAGAGTACTGTGTACACCAGTTAACCAGAAAGGCAAGTTATCAGCGGCAGGAAGAAGCCAAGTGTTTGGCCCGGGCCAGCTGTCCAGCACGTTTTTCATACTCGGGTCATCAAGCGGTTGAATGAAGGGTAGTAGCTGCTGGAAATCAGCGGCAATCAGAATGACCCCTTTTTCGATGGGTCTCTGCTTCAGGTTCAGCAGTCGTTCCATGCTCTGCTGATTGAGTGGATCACAACCGAGGCCATAGACTGCTTCAGTTGGGTAGGCGATGAGGCCGCCGCTGTTAAAACAGCGAGCGGCCTCGCGTAATTTCCACGAGATGATCGGTGATTTCATTCAATCCTGTGATTACAGGGATGCCTGCAATTTGGCATCTTTTTCGATCACGCCGGCTGCATTGGCTTCACGGTCGGCTTTAATGCGGGTTGCCAGCTCAGGATCAGAGAGCGCAAGAATCTGTGCGGCCAGATAACCGGCATTCTTGGCGCCTGCTTTGCCGACAGCGACGGTTGCAACGGGGATACCGCCAGGCATCTGCACGGTAGAGAGTAGTGCATCCATACCTTGCAGTGGCCCTGCATCAAGCGGTATGCCTATGACTGGCTTAAGGGTCAATCCTGCGACGGAACCGGCCAGATGGGCCGCGAGACCAGCAGCACAGATAAAGGCGGCACAGCCGCGAGCATCCGCATCTTTGACATAGCTGTGCGTTGCGGCCGGGGTGCGGTGAGCCGAGGTGATCTTTGCCTCGAACGGAATATCCAGAGACTTGAGCACATCCATTGTTGATTGAAGAACCGGAAGGTCAGAATCAGATCCCATCAGAACGGCTACAAAAGGTTTACTCATGGTTCATTACCCAATATCCAAAAATAGGCAGGAAACGATACCTGAAATATTTTTTGCAATCTACGTTTTTTCACTGCGTGTAAGCGAAGGGAGGAAATAATATTCCTAATAACGACCAATGCAGCCATCTGCGATGCTGTTTTAGAAAACCAGAGGCCGAGTGCCTGTTTGTGAGGTGTATTACCATTTGAGCATGTGCATACTTCAATCGAGGCGTTGTACTTGAAATATTACTCAGTATTGGGTTCTCTATATTTGTAAGTTTCTGGAAACTACCACAAGCGGCGACGATTTACTGATAACATTTGATTCGTTATGAGGCAGCGTGATGAGAATGGTATTGTGACGGACGAAAAACTAAAGACACTCTGTGATATTGCTACTGAAGCCCACACGCGTTTTCAACGTGACTTCAAAGATATCAACCCTATCGTAGGGGTGAGTCAGCATATGCGAAAAAATGGCGTGCCTGCAGACGCCATGACCATTGAATGTTTGGGCAATCAAAAGCGTATTCTTCTGGTTCTGCATGATCAGGCGCCAGATATTGTTAGCTATCAGTTGACCTATAAAGATCAAGATCCAGGTAAAGCCTTTACCCGTATTCATTTTGAAGAGATGACAGAGGAAAAAATGTACGCGCTGATGAAAGACTATTTCGTTTAACGCTAAACCGCTTTACCACATTGGATACAAAATTTATTGCCAGGAATAATCTCTCCGCCACAATGGATGCAATATTTAGATCCGTTGTTCTGCTCGGATTTGTCAGGTGATAGTGTTTGTATTAGCTCTTCGACTAATCGGTCAACACCATTGTGAAAGTATGGCTCAGCCGGTATGAGTATGGCATTGCGAAAGGCTAACGGTTTTATCGTATCGGGTAGATCCGATTCATCTGGCATTACACCGTTTTTTACCAAAATGGGAATGATCGGAATGGCTTTTTTTAACGCCATCTCTATCTCAACTTTTACAGGGTCAGTGTCAAGGTCCAGTCGGCGTTGGCCTTGCCTGTTTTTTGCTTCAATCCATTGCGTGCCTATTACCACCAGAAAGACACTACACCCCTCGATGGTTTTACTGATGTGATCGCGGAAGTCGACACCGGCAGGAATCGAATCAATATCTCTAAAGATGGTCTCTTTACCAAATTCACTATTCAGTCTGTCACAGATACGACCGGTAATTTCACGACTGTCATCCCGTCGATATGAGATAAAGATAGAGCCTGATGGCTTGGTTTGTTTTTGCCCCGCTGCTTTCGTTTTAGCCGTGTTGGATTTATCCGGAATCGCCTGAGATTTCTTCCCGGTCATTTTAACGTAGAGATATTGACTGGGCTTAATGATTGAATTAATGGATTTTTCGAAGCCCTTGAAAGTGAAGGCTTCCCTAATGGTTTCAGGTGCCCTATCACCACACTCCAGGATAATATTGTCATCGGGATTGAGATTGACCTGGAGTGGCTCACTTTTATAAAAATCGAGTTTAATGCCAATGGCATGATTACCACAGGCGAGTCGAAACTGTTTGCTCTGGCCGGCTTTAATCTTACCAATCGCTTTGTTGTCTACCAAGATAGAGAATTGGCGCAGTTGGTTGGAGCTGGTCTTGTTTCTTTTCAGGGTGATATAGGCAGAAGCTTGTGTCATAGGGGAATCCTTTCCAGTTTGTTTACATGTCACCACTGATAAGAAAGTAGACAACCATGATGCCTAAGCTGACATAGAGCCACAGTTTACCGACATCCTTTTTCTCTTCTGACTCATTCTGGGCAAGATAGATTATGCCCATGATCAAGCCGATAAAAGGTATGAATACCGATGCCGCCAGAATCCCGTACTTCATTCCATCCGATACAGTAGGCTGTTCGCCATCAATTTCTACCACGTCATCAGCGTGGTTATCGTTGGAGGTATTTGTTGAGGTACTCATCTCATGTCGGCAGTTACCGCAGAATTTTGCACCATCCGGATTTTCGGTTCCACATTCGGGGCAAAACATGTCGATTCCCTCCTCATAAAGCACGATATTTTTATTCCAATTGACAGCATTTGGCGCCGACTTGTCCAGTATTAATCAGCTACCTGACTACACTATAAATACTAGACTACTGGTGTGATTACAACAGTCTGATGTAGGCTAGTCTAATAACATGCGTGGCAGTGTGAAATGATACGGGTGATGGCGCAGGTTGTTGTAGGCGTTGGTGATGTCTGTGTCAGTAGCTAACGGGAAAGAAGATGCCCTCGATTTTGTTTGCCGTATCGGGTGCAGGGAGAAGAGATGGACGAACGCAAACGCAACACGGAAGAACTGGTTGAAAGTGCTCGCTTGATACTGAGCGGGCAGCTGATAGAAGCGGACAAGGCAAATAAACTAGCACGCCAGTTGATTGATCTGGATATTCATTACTGGGCACGGCGTTTACTATTAAAACTGCTTGAGCGCACAGACCTGGACGATGCGCAACGCATTCGCCTGGTTCAGGCGTTAGCATTGGCTACTTACAAAGATAACTCACTGCTGCAGGTTGAAGCATTTGATACGGC
Source organism: Sedimenticola sp. (assembly GCA_026196795.1). Taxonomy (GTDB): domain Bacteria; phylum Pseudomonadota; class Gammaproteobacteria; order Chromatiales; family Chromatiaceae; genus Sedimenticola. The sequence continues at coordinate 15,141 of JAPHUE010000037.1, read as the reverse complement.
GCAGGAAATGCTGGCAGCCGAGTTTGATCTTAAAACAACCCAAGACCAGGAAACACTGGGATTAGTTGGGGCGCTCTATAAGCGACGCTGGCGACTGGATCAGCGAAAGCTGTGGCTGGAACAATCCTTACATTACTATCGTCGTGGGTACGATTGTGGTGTTCAGGGTGACAGTGGGTATACCGCAATCAATGCCGCCTACATTCAGGATCTGCTGGCCTACATAGAAAACCAGCCTGACCACGCTGTTGGCACAGGAGAAAGTGCTGATTTACGTCGCAGAGATGCCCTGCAGATACGTAATCAGATTATTGAAGTATTGCGCCCATCTCTTCCTACCAAAGCATCCACGGCGAGTCAGCACTACTGGTTACTGGTCACACTGGCAGAGGCTTGTCTTGGCGTTGGAGACAATGCAGAAGCCAGTCAGTTATTGCAACAGGCGGCAGGTCTGGATGACATTCCTGACTGGTGGCGAAAAAGCACGGTCGAACAGTTAACACACCTGATACAGATACAGTCGGCTGATCAAGATGGCTTGTTACTCGGGAAGTCAGCGTCCTGGTCAGCGGTAAAAAATCTATTGATTGATGCACCGGACAGGGCAGCCGAGACACTTTTTTCCGGAAAGGTTGGTCTGGCCCTTTCAGGAGGGGGATTTCGTGCCTCATTTTATCATTTAGGTGTACTCGCCAAATTAGCTGAACTGGATATGCTGCGTCATATCGAAGTGCTATCCTGTGTTTCAGGTGGCTCTATTGTCGGTGCTCATTACTATCTCGAACTGCGGCGTATGATGCAGTTTTCCTCACCCGATGCGAAACAAAAAAAAGTCGGACTGAGCGACAGAGAGATCACCCAAAACGACTATCTGAATATTATAGAAACCCTCATTGACGATTTTCTTGAAGGCGTTCAGAAGAACATCCGCATGCGCGTCCTGGCAAACCCGATCGCCAATCTCAAAATGCTTTTCCTGCCTACCTATTCACGAACAGAGTATCTGGGAGAGTTGTACGAAAAGTATCTATATAGCCGTGTTAAAGATGATCCGGATAGTGACTCGGAGAGCAGGGCGCCTAGGTTACTGAGGGAGATGATTATCCAACCGCCAGATGAGGCAGCAAATTTTCGCCCGGACAATGTGAACTGGCGACGTTGTAACAAGATCCCTCAGCTCGTATTGAATGCAACAACCTTGAATACGGGTCATGTCTGGCAGTTCACAGTCACCTGGATGGGAGAGTCACCCAACCTGATCAATCGCGCCATTGATAAAAGCCCGCGTTTGCGCCGACTCTATTACCAGGAAGCACCTGAAGAGCGCTATGAAAATTTTCGCCTCGGCCATGCTGTAGCGGCTTCTTCCTGTGTGCCGGGTCTGTTTGAGCCAATAGAGCTGCCGCAGCTTTATCCGGAAAAAAACATTCGTCTTGTGGATGGCGGGGTTTTTGATAATCAGGGTTACGCATCACTTTTGGAACAGGATTGTAAGGTGATGATAATCAGTGATGCCAGTGGTCAACTTACTGCTGATGATGATCCGGCGGGCGGCGTGCTGGGGCCTATTCTGCGAAGTAACTCGGTAATGATGGAACGGATACGCTGGAGCGGCTACGAGGATCTCCATGCGCGTCGCCGCAGTGGGCTGCTGAAAGGATTAACCTATGTGCACCTGACGCAAGGGCTGGAGGGAAAAGAGATCGACTGGAAAAAGGAGGACGACAATACGCGGGCTACACATGAGACTAAGCCACATACCGGGTATGGCATTCGAAAAGATGTGCAACAGCGATTGGCTGCCATTCGAACGGACCTGGATTCATTTAATGATCTAGAAGCGCTAGCGTTGATGAACAGTGGTTATCATGCGATGGAAGAAATGGCAGGTAACCTTGATGATTTCCCCCTGGTGCAGGATGTAAAGCATAACTGGCTCTTTCATCAGCTTGATGAAGCGATGCAATCGAATAAGAAGAGCAACAACAGAGTCTCGGCAAAACAGCTGGACAGGCAATTGAAAGTGTCCCCGATGAAGTTTTTCAAAGTGTGGCGTTTAAACCGCGGGCTGATGTGGTTAGCGATTATGGTCGCCAGTTTATGTTTATTCACTTTGGGATACTGGATCATCAATTCACTTATTACTGATCCGACATTGAGTATTATGTCAACGGCGCCAGTTCAGTCGCTTATCAGTAGTTTAACGGCAATGCTGACCTTGCAGAACATTGTTGGCAGTGTGCTGTTTTTAGTTCTTGGCTATGGACTTTTAGCACTATTTGGCAAACGTGTGGGCAAACGTATTATGCAGTTTCTCAATCCACGTTCGGCAATGCAGCGTGTGACTATCGGGCTTGGTGTTGGATTGATTGGCTGGATCTTTCCTCGCTTGCATATCGCATTATTCGATCGCATCTATTTAAAAATGGGACGGGTGCGCGAACATGAATAATGCGCACCGCTCAGTTACATTAGAAGGCGAAACTCACGAAACCAGCGGGCGAGCTGCTCATGGTAAAGATGGGCCGCATATTGAGGGCCGTTGTAATAGCGCGCCACCTTACGAAAATCCTCAGCTGTCGGATCACTCTTTTTGGTTTGCAATTGTCTCGGTTTGAGAAAATCAGCAACAAAGGCGACTTGAGTTTCAACCGGAGCAGTGAATAACTCGGTGGCACTCTGGGCGCCAACCAATTTGTAATTTGTTCCCATGATTTGGCCCAGGCCGAGACTCATGGATTGCATACGTAATTCCGACAGTGACTCATTCGGGTATTGGCTATTAAGTCGTGACAGATAGTGTTGCTCAAACCGTGGACGTATAACACCTGCAGTCTCCTGCCGAATAATGGCCAGTATCCACTCCGTCCTTACAATGCTGCCATCCATTTCACGAATTGAATGTGATGCCGTCTGTGCCGCATTTCCATAACGTTCAAGGATATCCCTACAGCTTAGAAATTGACGGTGATGCAGCGCATTGAGATGGAACAGGGCGCTGTCGAGTGCTCCAGTCATGACCAGTTTCTGTTCACAACGTTCTTTTGCAACCCTTAGCATGGAAACGAGTGTAGGTTCACTGAGTGTTGCTTCTGGTATCCCTGTTATGAGTTTTTTTGCTGTATTCCAGCGGCAAGGGTAACAGAGCGATTTTCTGGAGATGGTGGATGAAAGTTGCTGCTCATATTGAAACTGAGCCACGCCACGGTTTGTGCCGCGACCAAAATCACCATCAATATTGAAGGCACCAGAGGCCGAGGTCGAGTAACCCAAAAAAATCAGTAATCGTTGTATTGAGCTTATGGCCGATTCACCAGCGGAGCGGCGGGTAAGCTGGATATCCTGTTCAAGAAAACGCTGAAGATCAACCCGCCATCTGGCCGTATCATCATCAGGATGAGTGACAATTTTTTGTATGACCGGGTCATTTACCAGTGCTGCAACATCCATTTGAAGCCTCCAGTTTCAGATTAGTCCTTTTTTAGGGTTTCGCTAACCAGCCTTTGTCGATATTCCTTAATGCAATCGTTGCAGATAAAGGCATCTGGGCCTTGAATCATTTTCTTAACCTGATTAGAGCCCTTGCCACAGAATGAGCAGATAGGTGGCTCGGGTTTACTGTGAGGCGGTGTTGTTTGGCTATTCATCCAGTTCGTACATCGCTAAAAAGTCTGTTTCAGTTACTGGGTAGCCGTCTGTTCTGTCTGCACTGTTAAACACGATATAGTCTCCTATCTGATATTCAGACAATCCTTCTCTGGTATTAAAGAAACCGCTGGAGTCGGCTTGTTCTGCCCAGACTGGGGCAATTTTGATGTAGCGTCCAGGCTCTACTTGACGATAGGTTTTTTTAAAGGAGTCTGCATCAATAGAGTAGACGTCACCGTTGTTATCAACCAGCCAGTCTCCGGGTTTACAATGCTGCTCAGCACCCCACTTAGTATAGCGTAGCCCAGCTGTGTCAAGGGTCAGTCGAATCGCCGTAATGGCTTGATTGGGCCGTTTTCGATAGCGCTGAAGTTTACTCATACGGCCAATGTAGCATGATTGCCAGTGTCCAAAAAGTATGTCCTATGCCTCGCTACTTGAGGGGGGGTTAAATCATAGGGCCATTCTAGAAGCGTTAGCTATGGCCGAGAACTATCACTAATTAAAATTAGTACTACTGACTGGGGCAGGATAATCGGCAGACAATCACTACTATCCAACAAGGCTAATTTGAACAGACTATTGTTGAAATATTTCACTTAGCTGTGAACGAAGTGTTAAGTTGTGCCGATCTGGTTTTGTATGATCGGTAAGACCCTATGAAATATTTAGAGATTGTGGCTGCCGCAACGAGTGCGGATACTATTTCAGCGATTGCGAAAAAAGGTAAGGCAGAAGATTGCCGCCTGGGTATGGTTGGTGAAGATGGTATGCAACAGATGCGGCTGCTTGTCACCGAAGAGAAGTTGCAATGGGTTCTGGATGCGTTGCAACACGTATTAGGGGCGCAACCAACGGCAAGGATACTGATTCTATCTGTTGAGGCATCGTTACCCAGGAAAGAGGAGAAAGAGGGGGAGAAGAAGGCTGCTACGACGGCTGCTCGAGAGGCGCTTTACCATGGCGTGGAAAAAAATGCCCGGCTGGATACCAACTATATTGTGCTGGTTCTGCTGTCGACTATTGTGGCCGCAATCGGACTGATTGAAAATAACGTGGCCGTTGTGATTGGTGCCATGGTGATTGCACCGCTGTTAGGACCGAATCTTGCGCTGAGCCTGGGTATTGCGCTGGGTGATATTCCTTTGGTGAAAGAGTCGATAAAAACCCTGCTAGTGGGTACCGCTCTGGCTGTACTGATCTCTATTGGTGTAGGTTACTTTTGGCTCACGGAACCCTTTAGTGAGGAGCTGTTGGCGCGCACGGTGGCAGGGCTGGACTCAGCGGCCCTGGCGCTGGCGTCTGGGGCAGCGGCGGCTCTTTCGTTAACGACTGGACTATCCAGTGTGTTAGTGGGTGTGATGGTCGCTGTTGCACTGCTACCGCCTGCTGCAACAGCGGGACTCATGCTGGGCTATGGTGATATTCAGCTGGCCATCGGGGCAGCCTTACTGCTCGCGGTGAACATTGTCTGTGTGAATCTTGCGAGCAAACTGGTCTTTGTTGTTAAAGGCATTTATCCCCGCACCTGGGTAGAAAAAGAGAAAGCGAAGCGAGCAACTGTGGTCTATGTTATCGGCTGGGTCGTATTGCTGGTGATTTTACTATTGATCATTTTCGCACGTGAGTCACTGATCCAGTAAGTGTCTGAGTGACACTCTGCCAACAGGTATAACCGATGGAGATATTATGAAACCCAGAATCAGTATGATTACACTCGGTGTAGATGACATTGAGCGCTCAGTGGCTTTTTATGAACAGGGACTCGGTTTTCCCCGAATGGAATCACCACCCACTGTTGCCTTCTTTACACTCAATGGCAGTTGGCTTGGTCTCTATGGCCGAGAAGCACTTGCAGAGGATGCCATGGTGTCAGCGGAAGGGAGTGGCTTTAACAGTTTTGCTCTGGCCCATAATGTTGAGTCCGAGGCTGAAGTGGATGCCGTATTAAAACAGGCGGTGGCGGCTGGTGGTACACTGGTAAAACCTGGTCAGGAGGTTTTCTGGGGTGGTTACTCGGGGTATTTTAAAGATCCGGATGGACATCTCTGGGAGATTGCTTATAACCCCTTCTGCTGGATAGGTCCGGAAGATGAATGAAACCTTTTTGTAATTAATGCTGAGGCGTCTGGATGTTTAAATCTGAAGCAAACACTAGTTATCCCGAGCTCGTCTGGTTTGAAGACTTCGCTGTTGGTCAGCAGTTTAGTTATGGGGCATGGGAGATGACCAAGCCTGAAATGATCAACTTTGCCACACTCTATGATCCTGAGCCGTTTCATCTGGACGAGGCAGCGGCTATTGCTCAGGGCTGGGGTGGACTGATTGCATCGGGTCCGCAGGTCGCCGCAATTTGGCGTCGACTGAGTAAAGAGGCGTTCCCAAAAGCACAGAGCGTAATCTCTCCGGGTTGGGAAAATATACGCTGGATGAAACCGGTGTTTGCCGGTGATTGTTTGTATGCGCGTACAGAGATAGGAGAGATGCGTCGTCTTGACAGTCGGCCGGGTGAAGGGATGATAAAACTCCAGAACAGCATCTACCGTCTGGAAGAGGATGTGGTCGCTACATTGAGCTCTACCTGGTTCGTACGCTGCCGCCCCGATTAGGGTGACACTTGGCTGGGCATGGATCGAATTGCAATTCAGATGGTCTATTAAGTTGTTACTGATAAATGTTAACCGGGCGATATCATGCAAAACCTGCCGCGTATTTTTAGTTTTCTGTTAATCATCCTGCTTCTTAGTGGCTGTATGTCAGCCCAGTCTCTGCGTGATGAACGCATCCAAGCCGACTATGCCTTGTTCGCTGGTTTTCCTGCTGATGTACAGAGCCAGATCCGGTTGGGGCAGATCGATATCGGTTATAGCAAAGAGATGGTGCGGCTTGCCTGGGGCCTGCCAGATCAGGTTTTCCGGCGTACCACCCGAGCCAGGCAGTCTGTTGTGTGGAGCTACACTCAGGTGCGAAGATATCCCCACCTGGATCGCATGAGTGTGCCGATCTATTACCTTGATAGCAGTGGTCGTCAGCAGTTCAGTTATCACAGTGTCTGGGTTAATCGCGATACACAGGAGCAATTCACCGTGGCACGGGTAGAGTTTGTGCAGGGCAAGGTGACGGCCATTGAACAACTCAATGGCGATCAGTAAGTGGGCGATTATTAATCAGCCATAACGTTTTTTAGACAACTCAAAGACCCTGCTGGAGCTTCAGCCGAAGTTGTAATTTCTTCGCTTGCTTAAAGGCCTCTTTGAGCATCAGTCTATGGAGTTCATTCAGGGTATCCGGATCTACCCTGTTTACATCAGCAGGATCTTCCGCCATCAGCTGTTGACGAAAACGGAACCGCTGTATCAGGTAAAAGGATTCCACCTCACCAGCAGTCTGTTCCGATGACAGCTTTAATGATTCAGCAACAGCACGTAATCGATCACCGGTATTGGTAGCCCAGACACCGTACATCAAACTCCAGATGCGTGCAGCGTCTACAAAGGGGCGTGCACCAAATCTTTTCAGATCAATACTGTGTGGGTTTTCAATATCGCCGTCATAGACAAATCCACCTGTCCATCCCAGGGGTGGCGGACAGGTGAGGGCTTCCTCGGCCAGTGCCCGCAGGAAGCGGGGGTGTTCAGGTGGCTGCGGCAGTAACCATGAGCGCAGTTCATCCACCAGTTCATAGCGACCATAGAGTGGTCTGAAATCAAAAAAGATGGTGCTATTGAGTAGTGACTTGGGATCTGGGACGCGCATCCATTGACTGAACTGGGTCTGCCACTCCATCAAGCTCAGACACCATTGGGGATTACTTGCCATGATGCCGCCGCGGCACAGTGTAAAACCGCAGGCATCCAGTGCCCTGTTAACAACGCGGGCAAATGGAAGGAAGGCTTCCCGTAGTCTGGTGGCCTCAGTTTCATCATCGGCAAGAAATATCAGGCCATTATCCTGGTCGGTAGAGAAGGTCTGTTCCAGCCGCCCCTCGGAACCCATTACCATCCAGCACCAGGGAACCGCGGGCAGGTCGAACTCATCTTCGATTAATTCGATAATGCGCATCACCACCAGGTCATTAAGTGCCGACATCCAGTGACAGATCCCTTCAGCACTCATGCCGCCAGTGAACAGTTCAGCGCCTCTTTTACGAATGGCGCCTGCGGCATCCGCCATGCTAGCCACGTCCATCGCTTCAGTCACTTTTTCGGCCAGGGTGTCTGCCCCACCGCCACGCAAGCCAAACAGATCGTTGCGCGAGATGACATTGAACAGACTGCCGTCAGGCTCCAGTAACAGGAGATGTCTAACGCCACGTTTTGCCATCATTACGGTAGCACGGTGGGCAGGTGCATCGGCAGGAAGACTGAGGGGCGCCGCGGTCATCATCCCAGCGACAGGTTCATCCAAACCACCGCCATCCAGGGTGATGGCGTAGACCAGATCATTAAGCGTTACGATACCGAGGGGTAGACTGGATGCTTCATCGACTACGACCAGGATATCGATCTGCCGCTGGTTCATATTCGCCAGCGCTTCACGCACAGTAGCAGAGGGCGGTAGCGTCAGCGGAACATGCTGAACGAGATAGCGCAGGGGACCTTCTACCTGTCCGGGACCAGCGGCCTGGCTGTAGCCGCCTTGCATATCGATGGTGACATCGCTGTTATTTTCCATGCCTGGATATCCTCGTCTGTTCTGTTTAAAACCACGAAGGGGTGCTGTTTATCTTATTCCAGAAGTGCTTTGACCTGAGTGACCAGATCACGTGTCGCAAAGGGTTTGGTGATATAGGCATCTGCGCCCAGGGTTAAACCTTTCTCCTTCTCTGCATCCCGCCCTTTGGCCGTCAGCATAATGATTCGTATGGATGACAAAGCAGGATCGCGCTTGACTGCTTCACAAACTTCGAAACCATTAAGTTTTGGCATCATGACATCGAGCAGAACGAGATCAGGCTGCAGGCTTTTAATCAGTTTTAAACCTTCTTCACCATCGTGTGCCACAGAGACCTCGAAGCCTTCCCGCCGAAGCAGATAGTCAACAGAGATGGCAATGTTTTTTTCATCATCAACGATCAGTATATGTTGTGTCATAGCTCACTCCTGGTGTGCTGTATTCGTTAACGCTGTTTGGCCTTTGGGAATAGTGAAGCTAAAAGTAGCGCCATTATTGAGGCTGCTTTCTACCCAGAGTTGACCGCCAAAATGTTCGATGATCTGCCGGCTGATGGGTAACCCCAATCCTGTTCCCATTGGGTTGGCGCCTTCCCTATCATCACCGCGCTGGAATTTTTCGAAAATCATCACCTGTTGATTCTCTGCGATACCGGGGCCATTGTCGGTGACACTGACTTGATAGTTTTCAGGTGCTATCTGTAAGCGGACAATAATTTTCCCATCCGTGTCAGGGACAAACTTGACGGCATTGGAGAGCAGGTTAAGCATGACCTGCATCAGGCGATCATGATCCGCCCAGACCCGGTGCTCGCCATCAGGTATATCAACGACGACGAGTATCCCTTTATCGCGAAAAAGTTGTTCGGTAGCCTCAATCGATTGCCTGATTAGACCCGTAACGTTGACCTCTCCGGTGGTCCATTCACCACGCCCGGACTCAATGCTGGCCAGATCCAGAACCTGATTAACCAGTCGTGTCAGCCGTTCGGTTTCACTCACAATAATGCTGAGAAAGCGTTTGCGGTCATCCAGATGAATCTTGGGGTCATCATGCAACATCTCTGAGAAGGCGCGAATGGAGGTGAGTGGAGTCCGTAGCTCATGAGTCACAGAAGACATGAAGTCATCTTTCAGCTGATCCAGTTCCTGCAAGCGGGTATTGGCAGAGCGTAGCTCGGTGGTGGCTTGTTCCAGTTCCCTGGACTTCTCCTCCAATGCCTTGCTGTGGGCGCGGATGTGGGATGCCTCATCGAGAATACCCATGACCTCATCGAGACCAAGCGGTTCTTCCTGCGCAACAGAGGCGACCATCACCCGTGCCGACGCACTACCAATGGCACCGGTCAAAAGGGTCTCGGCAAAATGTACGGTTTCGGCATCGGCAGGTTGTGAGGTGTCGTATACAGTTCCTTTGTTGCGATAAAAATCTTCAAAAGCGGCTTCAACTTTCTGACCGCCGAGGAAACGGCTGGCTAACTGTTTCAGTTCATCTACCTCAGCATTGCCGCGCCATAGACCTACCGCCGGGCGGTCATATTTCATGGCATCAACAAACAGGCTGGCCTGTGCGGTCTCTTCTGCATTAGGTGGCTTGTAGAGAGAGACAGCAACATAAGCGCCAACGTTGGCCGTGAGGCTCCAGAACAGACAGTGAGTGATCTCACCAAACCCGCTGAGTCCAAACAGGGCTTGTGGGATCAGAAATTCAATGCCAAAAGGACCAAATTCAAGGAAAGAGCCGGGCAGCCAGCCAGATTTGGCAAAGGAGGGTAAAAGCAGGGTGTAGATCCAGACCAGAAAGCCGGCGCCCAGTCCAGCCAGTGCGCCGGCCTGTGTGCCCCCGCGCCAGTAGAGTCCACCAAACAGCGTGGGTGCAAACTGCGCCACGGCGGCAAAACTGATCAGGCCGATAGAGACCAGTGCGTAGGCCTCACCGGCCACACGAAAATAGGTATAGCCCAGAAGCAGAATGATAAAAATGGCACTGCGTCTTACCAGCAGCAGGACAGATGTCATATCAACGGGAGCAGTGCGGGTACGCCAATGCCTGAGTAGCAGGGGCATAACCAAGTCGTTACAAACCATGGTGGAGAGGGCGATGGCCTCAACTATCACCATGCCGGTAGCCGCAGAAAGACCACCCAGATAAGAGAGCATGGCCAGCCACTCCTGGCCGTGGGCAATGGGCAGGGTCAAGACAAAGGTATCTGCATCCACGCTTCCATCTGGAAATGCCAGGCGGCCTGCCAAGGCAATGGGTAATACGAAGATATTGATCAACAGCAGATAGAGTGGAAACAGCCAGACGGCACGGGAGAGGTGTCGTTCACTGCTGTTTTCCACCACCGCAACCTGGAATTGACGTGGTAGCAAGAGTACCGCCATGGCGGCGAGAAAGGAGAAGCTGAACCAGTTAATGCTGGTTACAGAAGAGGAGTCAAACATGGGTTGCAGTAATCCAGCTGTTTTTGCCTGCTGCATCACGTCGGCAAAGCCGTGATAGAGGCCGAAGGTCACAAACAGTCCTACAGCGGTCAGGGCGAGCAACTTAATAATGGATTCAAATGCAATGGCGGCCACCAGCCCCTCATGCCGCTCACTGGCATCGAGGTGTCTTGTTCCGAACAGAATAGTGAACAGTGCCAGCAACAGTGCCACATAGAGGGCCGTATCCTGCCATATGGGCAAGGTAGTGGCATGACTTGGCATGATGATGTCAGGGTAGTGCAGCAGGATGGTGAAGCTGTTTGAGACGGCTTTAAGTTGCAGTGCGATATAGGGGATGATACCTACAACTGCAATAATCGTCACCAGTCCGCCGAGCAGATGGCTCTTGCCATGGCGTGAAGAGATGAAATCCGCAATGGATGTAATACGCTGTGATTTACTGACCCGGATCATCTTCAGTAATAGAAACACCCATAGGGCGGCACCCAGTGTGGGGCCAATATAGATGGGAAGAAAACCAATACCGCTTTGCGCCGCACGGCCGACACTGCCGTAATAGGTCCAGGCGGTACAGTAGACGGCCAGTGACAGTGCATAAACTGTGGGGTGGGCAATGACGGAATGGCCCCTGTCGGCTTGACGGTCGGCCCAGTAGGCAACAGCAAACAAGAGACCTAAATAGAACAGGGAGGTTGCGATGATTAATGGGCCGCCTAGCATGTGCCAGCCTTAACCGCTTTGCTGAAACTGCTTTAATGCTGGGATCATTTTCTCGCCCCGATAATTAACGCCATCAGGCCAATCAGCAGTGTCCAGACAGCGAAAAGGTAAAGATAGATGAGCGGGATACCAAGCCAGAATGCCGGCCGGTCAAATAGCGAGACAATTGGGGAGAAGAGCAGGAGCATGCCCGCCATGAAAACGGCCGCCAAGCGTTGACTGGTTAGTGTAAGTCGCCTCACTCCGTTGCCCTGCTTGTTGCTTTTATTCCTTCAAGTATAGGGCAAAGCGGTTGGCTGTGTGAGGAGGCCTGATGTGAGTGTTATTTAATCCTTGGCACCGATCAATTCGATCGGATATCCATCAGGATCTTCAACAAAGGCAATAATAGTGGTGCCCGCGTTCATTGGCCCGGCATCACGTAATATCTTTCCACCGCTCGACTTGATTCTGTCTGTTGCTTTATAGACATCATCCACCTCGATAGCAATATGACCGTAAGCGTTGCCCATCTCATATTGCTCAACGCCCCAGTTATAGGTCAGTTCAATCACCGTCTGATCAGACTCTTTGCCATAACCGAGAAAGGCAAGTGTGAATTCCCCGTCTGGATACTCTTTCTGTCGGAGTAGTGTCATGCCCAGGACGTGGGTATAAAAATCAATGGATCGTTGCAGGTCGCCGGTGCGCAACATGGTGTGCAGTATTCGCATGATAGGATTGGCCTTTGACAGGTGAGTTTGCTTCAGGTTAGCTTTTTTTATCGGATGGAGGCAAGGGGGCATCTTGCTCTTCTCGCAACCGAATGGGGGTGGAGTTCTCAGGGTGCAGACCCGTGGTATTAGCGTAGTTTGCGCGGATCTGATCCATATCGGCTGTGATATCTCCGGTCGGCATGAGTGACAGTCCGATGCGGGCGGTCTTGGTACGAAAATCCAGAGAGCCACAGACAATGGGAACATTGGCTGCCCGGGCAATTCGATAGAAGCCTGATTTCCAGCAGGTTCTTTTTCCCCGGGTACCAGAGGGTGTGATTAATAGAACCTGACGATCAGCCTCAGCAAGCTGTCTGGCCAGTTGTTGTGCGATGCCGGCGGGGTTTGAGCGATCAACCCCAATACCGCCCAGCCAGCGCATAAAACCACCGAACGGCCATCGAAAGAGGGTGTCCTTTCCGACCCAGGCTATACGTAATCGAAAGACATACAGAGTGGCGAGGCCAATGGGGAAGTCCCAGTTGCTGGTATGGGGAGAGCCGATCATAAGGAACTTTTTATCAGCCGGAAGATGGCCCTCCACTTTCCAGCCGAGCAGCGTCAGTAAAATACGTCCCACCCAGTAACGGATTAGACCAGATGGATTACTTTGGTGGGTTATCTGTGGCCCGAGCATCTACTCTTCAATCGAGCCAAGATCAAATCTTACACCCTGGCTGCTCACACCCAAGTGGGTCTTGTTATCTTTCTCGAACAGCTCACCCATACCCACCAGTTCCATATAGACGCTGCGATTAATCAAGGCGTCAAGGTTGTCCCGGCAATGGATATAGGGGCGCGGCTCACTTGTTTTTGAATCAAACTCAATCCGAATGGCATGCTCCCTGTCGGCTATCACCTGCTCGCCCAGATTGGTGGTGAACAGAAGAGCTGTCTGTTCTTTTTCTGTGATCTGTTCCATCTCGGTGATTACAAAGGGGGCATCATCCACCTGTATGTGCATCTTTTCCGCTGGTGTGAGCAGGTAGTACGCACCGTCACTCTCTTTTCTCAGGACGGAGGAAAAAAGTTTTACCAGGCTGCCACGCTGAAAAGGGCGGCCTTCGTGATACCAAGTGCCATTGGCGGAAATACGAATATCGATCTCGCCACAGTTTTGTGGATTCCAGGCTTTTTTAGCCGCACTACCGGCCTCTTTGGACTGGATCTCGGTTAACAGGTTTTCAAGTCTTGACATGGTATTTGTATCTTATGTAACTAATGTCTATGGACTGCTTATAACATAAAAGCGTAGTTGAGAATCGATTCCTGGATAACCCTGTCTGGACTATGTATTTAGGATTTTATACATAATGGTGGCGCTAGCCGGGCAGATATGAGAGAACTCATCCGTTGCCTTGATTGTCTCAGGTGTCGCTTCACGACTAATAATCTGAAAGCCTTGCTGTAAGAAATATGGGCTTGCTGCTGTTGTAAGCAGATAGAGGCATGATACAGCCTGAAGCTCTGCTATCTGTTCAACATGGCGAATTAATTGTGCAGCGAACCCCTGATTTCGATAGCCAGGTTTGACCATGAGAGAGCGAAGCAGGGCGTCATTACCAACGCACTCCATACCAATCAGGCCAATAGCCTCAGATTGCTGTTCGAGTATAAAGAAATTGGCAGATGACTGTTCGTTGATATCGTCAGTCGGTAAATCGGCGGAATCGAGAAGCTGTTTAATCTGCACTAGATTGTTGGCAGGTATAATCTTCATCTGTAACCCCGGTTATTGTTATTCGAGATGGTAGCTTATTTAGATTGAATCGGCATGCACTCGAAATAAATTTTAAGAGTTTTCATCATGTCCCTCCGCTTGCTGTTATGGAAAAAAGAGGCTGTGGCCACCTTGCTGCTGGCCGGGCCGTTGATTGTGGCGCAGCTGCTTCAAGTAGGCATGGGATTTATCGATACCGTGATGGCGGGCAGGATGGGGGCCGCAGAACTGGCTGCCGTGGGCTTGGGTTCCTCGCTTTGGGCGTTAATGCTCCTGGGTTGTATCGGGGCTGTGATGGCTATCTCGCCACTGGTGGCCCATCTGAATGGTGCGGGTAATGATGGTGCGATTGCCGGTGAATTTCATCAGGGACTCTGGGTAGCGATTCTGGTGGGCATTGTGGCTGTGCCTATTACTTACGGGATAGCAGCGTTGCTTCCTTTACTGGATGTTGATCCGGAGATTGCACCATTGGCCCGTGAATACCTTGAGGTGAGTGCCTGGGGTATGCCCGGGCTCTGCCTTTATCTGGCGCCGCGTTATCTTAATGAGGGGTTGAGTAACACCAAGCCCGTCATGCTGATTCAGTTTCTCTTGCTGCCGCTGAATATTTTAGGCAACTATCTATTTATGTTTGGAAATTGGGGTTTCCCCGCCATGGGTGCGGCGGGTGCGGCACTCTCAACTGCGATGGGCCTGTGGCTGGGTGCTGCGATGATGTTTGGTTATCTTAACTATGCCAAACGCTTCCATGCATTAGCACTTTTTCATCACTTTCATGCGCCTGACCCGAAAGAGATGTGGCGCATTCTTAAACTGGGTCTGCCGATTGCGGTCTCCATTATCATGGAGGTGGGCATGTTCAGTGCAGTGGCCGTCTTGATGGGGACTTTGGGTAAGGTAGAGATGGCGGCCCATCAGATCGCCGTTAACTATGCGGGACTGATGTTTATGCTACCGCTCAGTATTGCCCAGGCGATCACTATACGAGTCGGCCATGCCGCAGGGGCGGGGGATAAGCGGCTGGCCATCACCCGTGGCCGGCTGGGGGTGGTGATTTCAGGTGTGATTATGGCTGTCTCAGCGACTTTTTTACTGGTGTTTCCGGATCAAATTGTTGCCCTCTATACTCAGGATGCAGAGGTTACTGGAATGGCTATCTCGCTGCTGTTTG
>JAPHUE010000035.1 GCA_026196795.1 Sedimenticola sp. | reverse complement strand
AGGCGCGAGCTCCGGCCATGTTGCGTCCATGGGTGGTGGTACGGGAACGGTATTCGGGCATGATCCTCTCCAGCTTGTTACACATCAGTCAATAATCTGCCGATTATCCACCATTTATCTCCTTGCAGCACCCCTAACACTCAGGGGTTATAGCTGATGCGGTAAATCTCTCCTGCATGATCATCTGAGACCAGCAACGCGCCATCCGGCATCACCAAGAGATCAACCGGTCGGCCAGTGACACCGCCACCGGCTTTGAGCCAACCCGTGGCAAAGGGTTCATAGGCGGTCACTCTCCCGGCCTCAATCCGTGCCACACCAATGCGATAGCCCACCGGTTCACTGCGATTCCAGGAGCCGTGCTCCGCCACAAAAAGTTGTCCCTGATACCCCGCAGGGAACTGTTTTCCGGTATAGAAGCGAATACCCAATGGCGCCACATGGGCACCCAGTTTTAATGCAGGGGGAGTAAAATCACCACAGGGCCGCTGATCTCCATACTCGGGATCGGAGAGGTAGCCGGCATGACAGTAGGGATAACCAAAGTGTAATCCGGCAACCGTTGCCCGGTTAAGTTCATCTGGCGGCAGATCATCACCCAGCCAGTCCCGGCCGTTGTCACTGAACCAGAGATCACCCGTGCTCGGCTCCCAGTCAAAGCCCACCGAATTGCGCACCCCTTGGGCATACAGTTCACGCTCACTGCCATCAGGACGCATGCGGATGATCGTGCCATAGCCTGACTCATTACAGATATTACAGGGCGCCCCAATTGAGAGATAAAGCCAGCCATCCGGGCTAATGGCCAGATAGCGCCAACCATGATGCTTTTCCGTTGGCAGTTTAGCTATTTCCACTGCAGCTGGCGGGGTGGCCAGCTTCTGCTCAATATCATCAAAGCGGGTAATACGATGATTCTCCGCCACAAACAGCGCCCCTTGATGAAAGGCTATGCCGTTCGGCATGCGCAACCCCTCAGCCAGAAGGATCGCGGGAGAAAAGATGCCATCGCCGTCCTCATCTCTTGCAGCATAGAGTCTGCCAAGCCGTCGGGTAGCGATAAAAAGCGTCCCCTTTTCACCCAGCGCCATAGAGCGAGCATCCGCTACACCCGTAAGCACCGTGGTTATCCGAAACCCTTCAGGCAAGTTAATTCCGGTCGCGCCCCAAGCCAACTGAGGCCCGCCAGAGAGTAGCGACAGGAATACCACTACTATAAGTTTCATCGACAGATCCTCTTCATGAAATAATTAATTAGCATAGACGATTCCATTTCTGTCGAAAATTTAGGACTATAATCCAAACACTACTCATGCACTGCCCAAAATTATGACAACTAAAAGCGAACGCACTCAACAGCGAATTATCGACGCAGCCAATCAGCTCTTCTATAAAAAGGGCTATAACCGCACATCTTTCACGGATGTCGTCGATGAGGCCGAGGTTCCTCGTGGCAACATCTATTATTACTTTAAGACCAAGGAAGAGATGCTGCGGGCCGTCATTAAACACCGGCTGGAAACGACAACCGTGATGCTTGCGGATTGGGATAGCACTATAAAGTCACCACTCGATCGGCTTGAGCGCTTTGTTCAGATTATGTATGACAGCACCCCTGCCCTGTTGCGCTCTGGCTGCCCCATGGGCTCACTCAATGTCGAACTGGCCAAGGATCAGCCTGAATTGAAAGGCGATGCAAAACAGCTGTTTGATATGTTCCAGCTATGGCTGGCCAAACAGTTCAGCGAGATGGGCTACCCTGAAGAGGCGCGGGAACTATCCATGGAATTACTTGCCAGAGGCCAAGGAATCATTGTAATCGCCCAGGTGTATCAGGATCCCGGTTTTCTGGAGCGCGGCACCAAAGAGATCAACCGCTGGCTGGAAAACCTCGACCGCTACGCCTGATCAATCACAGTGACCCCGTTAATACAACAACGTCACCTCCCAATCCATTAACCTGCAAGAGAGATTATGTCCACGCCCGCCCTGATCCCAATGATTGAACAGCTGATCGCTGCCCCCTCTGTGAGTAGTATCAGCCACCAATGGGACCAGTCCAACGAACAGGTGATCCAGCACCTGGCAGACTGGTGCCGTAGCGCGGGCTTTGCCGTTGAAGTGTTACCGGTACCCGGCCTGACCGGTAAATACAACTTGGTTGCCAGCGCCGGCAAAGGCCCGGAAGGGCTGGTACTCTCCGGCCACACCGACACAGTCCCCTATGATGAAAATCGCTGGCAGACCGATCCGTTCAAGCTGATCGAACAGGATAATCGGCTGTATGGGCTGGGCACATCAGACATGAAGGCCTTCTTTGCCCTGGTATTGGAGGCCGTTCGAGATCTGGATCTGACCCAGCTTAAGCACCCGCTGACCCTGCTGGCGACAGCCGACGAAGAGAGCACCATGTGTGGTGCACAGGCATTAGTGGATGCCCATCGTCGACTTGGCCGGCATGCCGTGATCGGCGAACCCACCGGGCTCAAACCTATCCGCATGCACAAGGGGATCACCATGGAGGTCATTCGGCTACACGGCCGTTCTGGGCACTCCAGTAATCCTGCTCTCGGCGTTAACGCGCTGGAAGGAATGTATCGGGTCATCGGTGACATCCTGCAATGGCGCAATGAGTTGCAAGCCCGCTATAAAAACCCCCTGTTTGAGGTCGATGTACCGACACTCAATCTGGGTCATATCCACGGAGGCGATAATCCCAACCGGATCTGCGCCAGCTGTGAGCTGCAAATTGATCTGCGCCCACTGCCAGGCATGGCACTGCAAAGCCTGCACGATGAGTTGCAACAGCGGCTGGAAAAATTGATGGCTGGAAGCGAACTCCGACTGGAGATCATCACCCCGTTCCCCGGTGTGCCCTCCATGGAGACCGCCGCCGATACCGAGATTGTAAAGACCGCTGAACGGCTCACAGGCCATACCGCCGCTTCTGTTGCCTTTGGTACGGAAGCCCCATTTCTACAGCAACTGGGTATGGACACGCTGATCCTGGGCCCGGGTGATATCGATCAGGCACATCAACCCAACGAATTTCTTGGACTGGAGCGCATTCAACCCATGGTTAAAGTGCTACAGGATCTGATCCGCCATTTCTGTCTTTGATCGCTGTCTATTTTGCCTGCACAGGTGTGGGCAGGTGAAGTTGGGCACCTAATTCCAAACCATAGCGTTCGAACCACCCCTGATTCATCTCAAGGACGTAGAGCGTCTCAGGTGGGGAATGGTGTAGCGTTTTTCCGCCATCGGGAAACATCACACTAATTTTTAACAGCCGTCCCTGCTTATTAAAAAAACCAACGGCTAAAGGAATCGGTGTATTCAGCATCCAGAGGCTGATCTGCTGAGGTTCAGGGAAGATCATCAACAATCCCTGATCCTTCGGTAACTGCTGACGATACATCAATCCCTTTTCACGCTGTTGCGGCGTTGAAGCCACTTCCACCAGCGCATTAATGTTGTTTACCTGTATGGTCATCTGTGGCGACGGTCCGCAGGCCGACAACAGCAACAACACAAGAAGTAGGCAAACACCGTGTTTTTTCACAATTTTTTTCACTAACTGGCTCTTAACCGCTCGAAATCTTCTTTAATGGGGTTTACATTAAGGAGTTAACAAAGCACCTGCTCATCAGACAGGACAATAGATTAAACGGGAACTGTGCGAGTGGCAAAAATTAAAAAGAATTCTCACGACCCATTTGTTGATTGGTTTCGTAACTCATCGCCCTATATTCACGCCCACCGGGGAAAGACAGTGGTCATTGTGTTTGGTGGCGAGGCGGTCGCTGATGAGAGCTTCGCTGATCTCATTCACGACATCTCACTCATGCATGGACTGGGACTGAGGGTGGTTCTGGTGCATGGTGCACGCCCCCAGATCGAAGAACGACTCGGCCTCCATCAAGCCGAGATGCAATACATCAATGGCTTGCGGGTCACTGATGAGGCGGCGCTAGCCTGCGTCAAGGATGCAACCGGTGCCGTACGCGTTGAGATTGAGGCGCGGCTCTCTATGGGGCTGGCCAACTCCCCCATGGCCGGAGTTCATATTCGGGTCGTGTCTGGCAATTTTGTTACGGCAAAGCCCATCGGTATTCGGGACGGCGTTGATTATGGCCATACAGGTACGGTCAGACGCGTTGACGCCGATGCTATTCGGCGGGTCGTCGATGCAGGAGCTATCGCACTGATTCCCTCGCTCGGTTATTCACCAACAGGAGAAGTTTTTAATCTCAGTGCCGCCGATGTCGCCAGCGCTGTATCGATTGCGCTGGGCGCGGATAAACTGATCATGCTGACGGAAGGCAAGGGCTTGACTAACACCCGGGGCAAGGTGCTGACCAACGTGATTCCCCGTGAAGTAGAGGTGCTGTTGCAGCGTCGCAAGCGTCTGCCTGAAGAGCTCGTTCAACAACTACAGCATGCCATTAAGGCCTGTCGGGGCGGGGTAAAACGGACCCACCTGATTGGTCGTCATATGGATGGGGCACTGCTTAAAGAGCTGTTCACCCGCAATGGCGCTGGCACCCTGCTGACCGCAGAACCTTATGAAGAGATCCGTAATGCACGAATAGATGATATCGGCGGAATCCTGGAGCTGCTCGGCCCAATGGAAACCGAAGGCACACTGGTAAGACGATCACGTGATCTGCTCGAGACTGAGATAGAGCGTTTCACTGTGGTGGAACTGGACGGCATGATTATCGGTTGTGCCTCACTACACCCCTATCCACAAGACAGAATCGCGGAGCTGGCCGGCGTTGCCGTGCACCCAGATTATCGAAACAGCGGCAGGGGTGATGCCCTGTTAGATCACATGGAGAAAAGAGCACAAGCAGCAGGAATCGACCGGTTGTTTGTGCTCACTACCCAGACAGCTCACTGGTTCAGGGAGCGCGGATTCCTCGGCTCTCAAGTCAACACACTGCCTATGGCAAAACGGGAGATGTATAACTACCAGCGCAACTCCAAAGTCTTTATCAAAGAGTTGTAATAGCAATGGCTCACGGATCTAAAAAGGCTGTAATCACAGCCATCATCTCCAACTCTATTGTTACGGTCATCAAATTCATCGCCGACATGATGAATGAGTCCGTTCACTCGTTAATGGATACCCTCAACCAGGGCTTTCTGTTAATTGGACTGCGTGAAGGCGACAGACCAGCGGATGATACCTATGCCTTTAGACATGGCTAGAAAAAGTACCTCTGGAATCTCTGGAGTGTCATTGGTCTCTTCTCTATCGGGTCCGGCCTGGGGTTGTTACATGCCTGGCACTCCTGGCATGACCTGGGCACGACCGCACCCAATGAGCCCTCCATCTTTATGGGCGTTACCCTCAACCCGCTCGTGATCAACCTGTCAGTGCTTGCTGTTGCTTTTCTATTGGAGGGTTACTCTTTTCTGGTCGCATTAAAAGCCTATCAAGAAAAGATGCACAGCGCAGGCAGAACCAATCCATTCAGTTTTTAAAGAAGCCGAAACATGACTGAACTTGAAACAGCCCAAAACCAAACAGCATTACTCGATCAGGTTATCTCTGATCTGGAGGCCGGCAATCAGGAAGAGCTGACAACAACACTGTTAGGGACACATCCCGCTGAAGTCGCCAACCTGCTGGAATCACTCCCTCCTGAGCAACGCAGTGAGTTATGGGATGTAGTCCCAGTCGAGCAAGAGAGCGAGGTGCTCTCATTTCTGCATGATGAAGCCCGTACCACGATTGTGGACGAGATGGATCAGGGTGAGCTGGTCGCAGCCGCCGAGTCGATGGCACCGGAAGATTTGGCAGAGTTCATTGATGAATTGCCGGAAGACCTGACCAATGCGCTGCTGATCTCTCTGGATGCTGACCACCGCAAACGACTTGATAGCGTTCTCACCTTCGATGAGGGGAGTGCCGGCCGTTTAATGAGTACCGATGTCATCAGTGTTCGCAAGGATGTCACAATCGCTGTGGTCCTGCGCTGGCTAAGACGGCATGAAGCACTGCCACCTCACACCGACAGTCTGATGGTAATTGATGATGAAGGGCTCTATCTCGGCAAACTGGATGTAGCCGATGTCCTGACCAGTCACCCAGACACGGAAGTGGAAACAATCATGCAGCCGGAAGCAGCAACCGTGCGCGACAATCTCAGTGAACACGATGTGGCCGCCCTGTTTGAACGGCGCGACTTGATCTCGGTAGCGGTACTGGACAGCATCGGCAACCTTCTGGGCCGGATAACTATTGATGATATCGTTGATGTCATTCGTGAAGAGTCAGATCGCGCCCTGTTACGTAGCGCCGGCTTGAATGATGAAGAGGATATGTTTTCCCCGGTTCTACCCAGTGCCAGACGCCGCGGTGTTTGGCTCGGCATTAACCTGATCACTGTGTTCGTTGCCGCCTGGGTAATTGGACGTTTTGAACAGGCCCTGGATCAGATTGTTGCACTGGCCATCTTGCTACCTATCGTCGCCAGCATGGGTGGGATAGCCGGCAGTCAGACACTCACCCTGACTATTCGCGCCCTTGCCCTTAATCAGATTGCCAATGCCAACGTCCGCTGGCTTATGACCAAAGAGGTATTGGTTGGTGCAGTGAACGGATTAGTCTGGGCCGTGGTTGTCTCAATGGTCACCTATCTCTGGTTTGGCGACATCGGTATTGCCATCATTATTGGTATTGCACTGGTCCTCAATCTACTGGCTGCTGCGCTATCAGGGATTGCTATCCCGCTGCTGCTCAACCGCTGGGGCATTGACCCGGCACTCTCCGGTGCCGTGATCCTTACCACCGTCACAGATGTCATTGGCTTTCTCAGCTTCCTGGGACTGGCCACACTGTTCCTGCTCTAACGGCGATAATCCAATCGCCGTTAGAACGCCTATTACTCGACCGGCCTGATGGGTTTAAATCCTTCCTGCTTCTGTATCGGCGAAAACTTGCTGGCCGGTGCAGGTTTCTCGGTTGAGGGTGGTACTACAATACTACGAGACGGTGGTTTAATAGCGGTCAAACCACAGCGCCCGGTGTAACGGATAGTGACCGGTAGATTATTGTTTGTCTCGCTTAACTCATTCACCTCAGATGCGCTATCCAGTTTCAGCATAAAGCGATTGTCTCCCGGCTGGAGCGACAGCATCTCGGTTCTGAGATATTCCACCTCTTTTTTCAAGCCATAGATTCGCTGTAGCTTCAGCTGCTGGTTGGTATTCATATCTATCCACTGCAGTGCAAAGGCCGGGCTATCCGCTTTACCTTTATTCACCACATGGTAAGCCAGCTGTATCTGGCATCCCGGTATATTTCCAGTAACTGAATGAACACTCCCCCACTGCACCGCAGAGCCTCCCACTGTCAATGAATCACGACTGGCAATATCCGCCAGTGCAGACTGGGCTGGCATGAGCGCCTGATCAACGGCTCCCTGCTGGGTTGGAGCAAAACCGCCTTTGACACCCTTCCCTTTAGCGGCCTTGTTGCCCGCCAGGAAACTGCTGATATCCTTGTTTCCTGACTTGTT
>JAPHUE010000260.1 GCA_026196795.1 Sedimenticola sp. | reverse complement strand
ATTCAGAAATTGATGTCTTATCCTTAGATGCCAGAACCATAATTTCAGAGATTTTTGCGCGTATGGTGTAGTCCTGATAAGCAGGCAGGGCGATAGCCGCCAAGATACCGATAATCGCAACAACGATCATCAATTCGATCAATGTAAAACCAGACTGTGCTTTTTTCATGGGTAGCTCCTTAAATTTAAACTTAATGTATTCTGTGGCAAATGCCTGAGTGTAATCCTTCATCACTTTCATCTTACGGCTCAGCATTCGACTGGCCCCAGATTACTTGAAATGTAATACAGCAGGTAGCGTGCCAAGTATGCTTAAGTATTGTGAAAATCAAGGTAAGCTATTGAACTATAAAGGATGAAATATTTTTCGTTTGAGCTGTTGTGTTCTGGTGTGAGCGCTCACACTTTGTTGACAGAGATCACTGTTTGTCAAAAAGTGACGTAAATTGTCACATTGATGTCGTTGGCTTCAGTCAATTCCGAGCTTATCGAGTTTGTAACGCAGTGCTCGAAACGAGATCCCAAGCTTTTTTGCAGCGGCTGTTTTGTTCCAATGCGTATCTTCAAGTGCTTGGGTGATCAGTTCCCGCTCAACACTTTCCATGTGTGTATCCAGTGATGTCCCGATTTCCAACTCATTCGGGGTGTTTTGGTTATTAATGCTCGGTGCTGATTGCGGAATCAGGAGGTCATCCAGACAAATAGTACTTCCTTCGCAAAGGGCGACGGCCCGTTCCAGCATATTTTCCAGCTCCCGTATATTGCCAGGAAAGTTGTAGTTGAAGAGTGCTTTCAGTGCATCCCGATCTATGCGGGGTTTTGCTGTATTGGACTGTTCTGCTATTCGGTTGAGCATCTTATCTGCAAGCAGGGCAATGTCATCTTTTCGTTCACGCAGAGGCGGAATGGTAAGCTCGATAACATTGATTCGATAAAACAGATCCTGTCTGAATTCACCTTGTTCAACCAGGTTGCTCAGATCCTTGTGGGTGGCACTGGCAATGCGGACATCCACCGCTAGCTCTTTCTGGGCGCCAACGGGGCGTATGGATTTTTCCTGAATGGCACGTAATAGCTTCACTTGCATGTTGAGTGGCAGGTCGGCTACTTCGTCTAAAAACAGCGTGCCGCCATCGGCTGCTTGAAACAGGCCCTCTTTATCAGTGCTTGCGCCAGTAAAGCTTCCCTTCAGATGACCAAAGAACTCACTCTCCATCAGTTCCTGAGGGATGGCCCCGCAGTTGACGGCGATAAAATTGTGATCAGCTCGGGGGCCTTGCTGGTGGATTAAGCGGGCGGCAAGCTCTTTTCCTGTACCCGACTCGCCACTGATGAAGACCGGGGCCTGACTTCTGGCCAGTTTACGGATCATGGTGCGAATCTGTTCCGCAGCGGCAGATTTTCCGAGTAGTTCACTGCTCTTTTCAGCCCCAGCTGTGGTTGTTTCTTTTGATGTCTTGGGCTGTTCTAATTTCAGTGCCGTACCGACCAGTTTACGCAGTATGGTCAGGTCAACGGGCTTGGAGACGAAATCAAAGGCTCCGGCCTTCAGTGCCAGAACAGCTGAATCCATGTTGCCGTGAGCCGTGATGACAGCGACGGGTAGCTCGGGGTAGTGCTGACTGATTTTTTCAACCAGCTCTATGCCGTTGCCATCGGGTAAGCGCATATCAGTCAGGCAGAGATCAAACTGCTCTTTTTGCAGCCACTCTTCTGCTGATCGAAGATCCTCCGCTGCGCGGGTATCGATCTGCATTCTTCCCAAGGTAATCTCAAGAAGCTCCCGGATATCGGGTTCGTCGTCTACTATTAGTGCCAGTGGATTGCTCATTATCTGACCGGTTGGTTACCTCTGCCGGGAAAGGTGATTCTGAAACAGCTTCCGCCTCTGGGTGTCGGGATGTAATCTAATCCAAGCCGATTAGCCTCGCATAGCTCTTTGGCTATATAGAGTCCCAGGCCTGTGCCGGCATTCTGGGTAGTGAAAAAGGGTTCGAACATCTGTCTCACATTGCCTGGCTCGATTCCTGGGCCGTTATCAATAATATCGACAAAGGGCCCTCCCGATTCCCGCGTAATACCCCCGCTGATCTGTATGCTCAATGAGTCAGCTTCTTTATCAAAGTGTTTGATTGAATTTTCACACAGAATAACAAAAATCTGACGAAATTGACTTGGATCTGTACGGATAAGTGTGCTGTCGGGTTCAATTTGCAGCTGAATAGCGCCTTCTGACAGATTCAGCGTGCGCGCCAGTTCACCGGTGAACTGTTCGAGCCAAGGTTTAAGTAAGAACTCCTTTGGTAACGAGCGGCCTCGGCGCGAGAGCTGAAGAATATTCTCGATGATCTCATTGACCCGCTTGGTGTTGGTGCTGATGATGTCGATCAAGCGGTGGTCGGCAGCTGGTATATCCGGTGACTCTTTGAGTAGTTGTTCTGCGTGACTGATAGCGCCGAGTGGATTGCGTATCTCATGGGCAATGCTGGCTGTAAGCCGCCCCAATGAGGCGAGTTTCATCTGCTGCGCCTGCTGAGTGACGGTGGCGGTATCTTCAAGAAAGATGACGGCACCTCCTTTATTGTTCTCGCCAAGCATAGAGAAACCGGCGGTGAGTTCCCTTGCGCCTGAAGTAGGTTTAAACGGAACTGCTGCTTTGTGTTGGTCGGGGTCCCACTCGTGAAGTTGTATCGCCAGTTTGTGACAGGCCTGTTCCAGGGGACTGCCATTGCCGCACTCAGGCATACCCAGAAGATACCAGGCCGATTCGTTCATCAGACGGATGGTGCTTTTGGTGTCGACAACAATGATGCCGGTGAGCATATGCTGAATAACATACTCATTCAGCTGTTCCATATTGGCCAGATCCAGTTTTCGTTGGCTGGAGAGTGCTTCACTGGTTTTGAGCTGACGAGACAGGGCGTGGGCCAGAATAGCAATGGCAAAAAACAGTGTGCCGAGTAGCCCCGCCTGAGTATAGGCTGTGGTTTCGAAGGCCCGAGCCATATGGGCATAAACTTGCTCTGAAAGTATCGACAAACTTGCCAGTGCCGCTTCCAGTCCGGAATAGGCGCCTCTGGTGATCAAGCTACTGGAGGCGATGGATACCGCCAGTAGCATTCCTAAGCCGGTACTGATACCCCCGCTGGCATGCATGATCAGTGTGATGGCGCAGATGTCGACAAACACCATCATAAAGGCTTGCTGGTTAAGTGAGAGAGTGGGTGATGCATAGAGCATCACGCCACTGGCTATGACCAGTCCGATATAGATGATGACTGTTAGTGTATAGAGAGTGGGGTCTGCCTGGCCCAGGAGCGATGGCCCGAATTTACCGAAAAACAGTATTCCTAGAAGCGAGGAGACTGCCAGGCGGTAATAGAAAAAGATCTGTATGGATCTTTCAGGTGTTGTATCCAGAAGCCGTATCTGAGTGCTCTCCAGATCCAGGCTTTGCTGTCTGGGATCATTGAAACTCATACAGGCTTTTGGGTTTGGAAGTCACAGAGTTTACTTTTCATCATTACCGGCAATCCGGTGCGCCTCGGAACAGAAAAAAACACCATCTTTTGTAAGCGCTTCTGACTCAGGCAGGTAAGTGTTACATACTTTGCACTGCACCATATTATTTGTATCGTTATTCTCACCGCGCTTGTCAGAATCTTTTGAGCGCGGTAAGTATCTGCGTACTATAATATAAAGCGCCCAAAGGGCGAGAATAATTAACAGTAGTCTTATGCCCATAATCTTAGTTTATTAGGGTATTTCCTAGTT
>JAPHUE010000116.1 GCA_026196795.1 Sedimenticola sp. | reverse complement strand
TCTGCTTCTGCATGGTGGGGTGGTCCTTGGGGTGGTGGTCCCTGGAATGGCATGGGTGATGGGTTTGGTGACGGCGCCGGCGATTTCAACATGAACTTCAGCGGTCGCAGCAATGTATATGGTAACGGCAGGGGTTATGGATATAACAACCCTTACTACGGTTATGGCTATGCTCCATATGGCGCACCTTATGGCTATGCTCCTTATGGCGCACCATACGGTTACCCTGCAGCACCTGTAGCTCCTCAGGCTGCACCTGCCCCTGCGAAGTAAGTTAGGGTCACTAGATAGTCACCCACGGATGGATTAGGTACAGGGATGTACCCGAATACTCCAAGTCGATCCAGTTTTATAGTGCTTGTTTTCTGGATCGGTAAGAAAAGGTAAGGATTTAAATTATGAGAAAGATTGCTACTTTGGTCGCCGCAGCGGCCCTTTCAACTGTTTCCATGACAGCCAGTGCCTGGTGGGGTGGTCCCTTCAATGGTCTGGGTGATGGCTTTGGTGATGGTGTAGCTGATGGTTCTTTCAGTATGAGTTTCAGCACACGCAGTCGTTTTTCAGGTTATGGTAACGGTTATGGTTATAACCAGCCTTACTATGGCTACCCCTATGGTGCTGCCTATGCGCCAGTTGCACCTTTAACCGAAGAGCAGCAGAAGGCCGTGGAGCAACAGCAGCAGGCCTTTGCAGAGCAACAGGTTAAAGCCATGCAGGATGCTGTTGAAGCGCAGCGTAAGTTTGCCGAGCAGTTCGCTGCTCAGCCGCAACCGCAGGTTAATACGGTAGTGCGAGCTTTTGAGCTGCCCGCTGATATTCAGGCTCGTCGTGATGAGATGCAGAAGCAGATGCAGACGCGACGTGACGAGATGCTGAAACGTGTCGAAGCGCAACGTGCATCTGCTAAAGAGCAGCAAGACGCCCTGCGTAAAGAGATGGAAGAGCGCCGGCAGCTTCGCCGCGATATCTGATCTCCAGCCTGTATGGTGGGAGTGTTTCTCGCCAGTTAAAAACGCCCCAAGTCGTGACTTGGGGCGTTTTTGTTTGTCCGATTGTTGATGCTCTGTCTGCTGCTGTCCGTTTTATTGTATTCCTTTAATTCCCTGCTTTTCGTCTAAGCTTGTTATTTAGTCAGTCCGCTTTTTGAGACCGGTGATGTTGTTTTTGATGGTTTATCTGTCGTATATTGCCAAAATCAATATTAACTATTGATAAATACAATATTTACACCGGACATAATAGTTTTTTCGTGGCTAGCCTGATGGCCATAAAAAATGATCTATGCACTATCTATGCAGAGAATGAACCTATGAAGCCCGATATTGACCCGGAAGAGACCCGTGAGTGGCTTGAGGCACTCGAGGCCGTATTTGAAAACGAAGGGAGTGAAAGAGCTCATTTCTTAATAGAGACCTTGATCGACAAGGCGCGAAGATCCGGTGCCTATCTTCCCCATAGTGCTAATACCGCCTATGTAAATACTATTCCCGTAACTCAACAGCTACGTTTTCCAGGCGATGCCGCCATGGAGCGGCGTATCCGATCATTTATTCGCTGGAATGCCATGGCTATGGTGGTACAGGCGAACCGCCTTACCCCGGAGTTAGGCGGTCATATTTCAAGCTTTGCCTCGGCGGCGACACTCTATGATGTCGCGTTCAACCATTTCTTTCACGCGCGTAGTGAAGCACGAGATGGTGACCTGGTCTTTTTCCAGGGACACTCCGCCCCTGGAATCTATGCCCGCGCATTTCTCGAGGGGCGCCTGAGTGAAGAGGACCTCTACGGTTTCAGGCAGGAGTCTGAGGGTGAGGGTCTCTCTTCCTATCCTCATCCTTGGTTGATGCCTGGTTTCTGGCAGTTCCCAACGGTGTCTATGGGGCTTGGTCCATTGATGGCGATCTATCAGGCCCGTTTTATGCGTTATTTGAATGACCGGGGTATCGTCAATACAGAGCCCCGAAAGGTGTGGGCGTTCATGGGTGATGGAGAGAGTGATGAGCCTGAATCTCTGGGAGCTATCTCTCTGGCGGGTCGTGAGCGACTGGATAATCTGATTTTTGTGGTCAATTGCAATCTACAGCGCCTGGATGGACCTGTTCGAGGGAATGGCAAGATCATCCAGGAGTTGGAGGCTGTATTTCGTGGCGCGGGTTGGAATGTCATTAAGGTGATCTGGGGTGGTTATTGGGATCCGTTGTTGGCGAGGGATAAGCAGGGGCTATTGCAAAAAAGAATGGAAGAGGCGGTGGATGGTGACTACCAGGCCTATAAGGCGAAGGGTGGCGCTTATACCCGGGAGCATTTTTTTGGAAAATACCCGGAACTGGCAGACATGGTTGCCAATATGACGGATGAGGATATATGGCGACTCAATCGGGGTGGACACGATCCCCATAAATTGTATGCGTCCTATGCGGCGGCCATGGAGCATAAAGGCCAACCTACAGTAATACTCGCCAAGAC
>JAPHUE010000004.1 GCA_026196795.1 Sedimenticola sp. | reverse complement strand
TGCCAGCACGGCACCCTGACCACCACGGCCATGCAGTCGTACTTCATGGGTTATCTTTTGTGCTACGGCAGTTGTCATTGAGGTAATCTCCAGCCGGGCTTCAGTCCGGGACCGGGTTTGCCAGCTCCGCGAGCGGGTGTGTGTGTGATGGCAAAGCCTTGGTAATAGGCGGCGTAGATAATGATCTGATACTTTAAAAACCAACCCGTAAAGGTCATGAACAGTCCAGCCGTAGCCGCCAGTGGTAGTTGGTAGGCGGCATACTGCTTACCCATGAACAGCAACACGATGGGTGTCACGAAACCGAGCAGGACGATGACGATATTGGCGCGTTCCAGTACTTTGAGTGTCTCTTCCGGTGCATTGTTGGAGAGTGAATAGCGGTAATTGAGCCAGGCGACACCCCGCAGGAAAACCAGCGACAGCGCTACGATCCAGCCATAACCTGCGAAGAAGGCCTCGATGTTACCGGTAATCAGCCCGGTAAGAATAAGCAGTGCGCCCATTCCTTCTGTCAGTCCCGTGGTCAGGATCATCGGATTGATGGCATGGGTGCGCCAGGCGGGTATGCCCTTGGCCATGTGCAGAATGCGGGCCTGGGCAAACAGAAAAAAAGCTGCCGGTAGTGCGGTTAATATCAGCAGTGAATTTGATTCAACAAAGAAGGTGAGTAGACCCATTGGGATCAACAGCAGGGCCACCATACCTTCCCGTGTCATCCAGGAGGTGCGAGGGTTACGGAATACATTCATGGAACGAAGGGGTCGGCCAATCTCCAGCCACACCAGCCCCAGTCCTGCTGCAACGAAGGCGCTGGCAAGCAAGGCATATACAGTCGTGACTAATCCCATAGCAGAGAGAGTCGCCGCCATGATTATCAGGCCGGTACCGGTACCGCCGCAAATGAAGTTACCGGCGGCTCGCCAATCCCAGCGTTTTTGTAAAGTGGGTCCCAACATTATTTTCGCTCCCATAAATAGTAGAAGCCTGAGCCGGTTTCCAACTCTTCGTGCATCTGGAAGTGTTCATGTGTGCGCAGCAGTTCAGAGACATTGCTGTTGGGATCATCAATGTCGCCAAAGGTGAGTGCGTTGGCGATGCAGGAGTTGGCACAGGCGGGCGTGGCATCAGGATCAATACCGGGTGTCAGGCCATTGGCCGTACCGTAGTCGACACGGTCCGAACAAAAAGTACACTTCTGTGCCACAGCTCGGCGTTCCGAATGGGGTACTTTCTGTTCATGTTTCATTTGGCCGAACTCTTTTCCGTACGCCTTGTTAGGGACATCTACCCTGTCACGTGCCTGGTATGGGCAGGCCTGAATGCAGTAGGCGCAGCCGATACAGAGGTCATAATTGATTGAAACGATTCCATCCGGGCGTTTGTAGGTAGCCAACGTCGGGCATACATCGGCACAGGGAGCATCGAGACAGTGATTACAGCCAACAGGTATAAAGGCACGTCGCACGTCGGGATAGGTGCCGACTTCAAAATCCAATACTTTGCGCCACTGCACGCCGGGTGCTGTAGCGTTGGTGTGCTTACAGGCAGCCGTGCAGGTCTGACAACCGACACAACGGTTGATGTCAGCGACCATTACATAGCGGGTCATTTAACCTCTCCAATCTTCTTGATCTTTACTCTGGCCAAATCAGCGCCCGAGCCACTGGAATCGGTTAGATCCAGCAGCATGGGAACCAGTGAGTTCATACTTGGCACATCAAAATCTTTTGCAAAGGGGGTGGCCCAGTGATCAAACTGGCCCATCAGCATCAGGGTGTCGGGACGTATGCCTTCGCGTGTTACCAGAATGCCTCGAGTAGCACTGAGGGGTGAGGTGATCTCGACCCGGTCGCCATCCTTCAGCCCCAACTTGTGGGCGCGTCCGGTATTCATCACCAGACCGCCGTGAGTTCCGATGTTTTTTGATACTTCACGAATCATCTGAATGGAAACATTACCGCCCCAGGCATACTGCATACTGCGGGAAGTGACCAGCCAGAAAGGGTAGTCGCTGATATCAACGCCGAAGTTACGTTCCAGTGCTCCTTCCCAGAGTGCCTGAAAATCCATCATGTCGGGCAGTGATTCATACTCTTCCAATTGTTCATCCCACCAGCTGATCCCCTTCTCATGCAGACGTCGGCCTAATTGCACACCGACCCGTTTCAGGGTCTCCTGATAAGGCAGTTCATAACGCACACCTTCGTCTTCCATCTTGGCGGTGAGGTACCATTTGATGCGGGGGAAATCAGTCAGGCGATAACCCTTCTCCTTGTAGTAATCCAACCCTTGCTGTTCCTTGCCATCAGTGATCTCTGCACTGGCGGCCTTGCAGTTGGCGTCCCAGATAGTTTCAACATCATGCTCTTGATCAACGTCGAGACTGAAGTCGTACTTGTCTGTTTTTAGTGCTACACCTGCAGCCCCGCGATTGAGTGCCTTGTTGTATTTGTCCAATACATTGCAGCGTTTAGCGAGCTCTGTGCTGATCCAGGTGAAGTCACGGGTGTCGCCCTGGGGTTCTGTCACTGGCTGGCGCAGGGCAAAGCCCTGATGGTCCCAAAACTGTTCGATAAACTTGGTGCCACCGACACGAATCAGTTGTAATCCTTCCAGGTCGGTTCTGTCCGGAAGGAGGATGTCGGCCATGTGATTGGTCTCGTCCCGTGTGTAGGCGAAACAGACCGTGAACGGAAAAGTGGCAATGGTACTGGTGATCTGCTCGGTATCCCAAAATGAGACGGCCGGGTTGGTCCGATAGACAAACCATAAATCGGGTTTAGTGGCTTGTGGCCAGTGATCAGGCCCTTTGTCCTGTTGCATCCAGGCCAGATGGGTAGGGCCCAGTGCCTGACTCCAGGCAGAATTACCAACCAAAGGTACCAGCGTGCGATTGGCATTGCGCACATCGGGCGTGGCCAGCCAGTTCTCTTTGTCGGTGGGGTTCATCGGATAGGCGAGGAAACCATCTTCTGAAAGTTTGACGCTGTCATTACGATCTGAGGCGGGACGATTGATACGTACCGTGGTGCCAATGGTGCCGCCAGGTACTTCCAAGGCACCGACTAGAACAGCAAGCATGGTCCGTGCCCAGCAACAATGATAACCACCCCAACCGTTATTGACGGTTTTACCCAATGTCACGGCAACAGGGCGCAGTGGCATAGTACGACCATCTACCTCAATGGTCTCGCCCACCTTGGCGTGATCCAGGTATTCCAGTGCGATACGACGGATGACCTTGTTGTCCACATCACAAACGCGTGATGCCCATAACGGCGTGAACGGTTTCATGTGTTCAATCAGTTTTTCGAAGGCGGTAGAGACTTTGATGTTGTGGTGTTCCCACTGGTCATCATCGGCACCCAACTCTATACCGCTCAATACAAACTGGCCTTCCAGCGCAGGCTCTATGTCGGCAGTATCAAAAGGTACGGCCTGTTTGCTTTTTAGATCATAGACCAGGGGTTTTTTCGTTTCGGGATCGCGTAAGTAAAAACCGTTGGGCGCCACCAAGTAGGGTGAGCCGGTACGATCGCGCAGAAACACTTTATCCAGTCGATCACGTTGTTCATGTAGTAGCACATGAATCAGTGCATACATAAATGCTGGATCGGTTTTTGGTTTGATCGGTACCCATTCTGCAGAGGCGGCACCGGATTGTGAAAGATGCGGTTCAATCTGAACCCGCTTGACGCCGCGGTCACGGGCGTCGGCATGACGGCGGACACCGCAAACCCCACCAGATGCCTCAATGTTCATTCCAAACGAAATGATGTAATCACACTTGGGCGTGTCTGGCGCAACAATAAATGCGCGGTGCCAAAGTTCCCCGTAAAGGTGTTCAGAGTGATAACACTTGACGCCCTGGCCGCTACCAAAACCCATGTCGATAGGGGTCAGGGTACTCAGAAATGCGGGGAATGTACCCATGTAATAGGTGGATGTACCACCCCCACCGAAACTGGCTGCAACACGGGGATAACCGGCAGAATCAATTTTGCCTTCTGATTGTATCTGTTTGACCTTGTCCGCGATGGTATCAAGCGCCTCATCCCAGCTGATGGGGACAAATTTAGGATCCTCGTCACGCCCCTTTTTCGGATTGGTCCGTTTCATTGGGGTCAAGATGCGGTGTGGATTATAGACCTTCTGAATCAACCCGAAGGCTTTGACGCATACCTTGCCGCCTGCTGGCGTACAATCGGCTGCACCGAAGTTTGGTTGTACTTCAGTAGCGATACCATCCTCCACTCTCACATTAAGCAGGTCAGGGCCTGCAACACACTGGTAGCAGTATGTGGGGATTTTGGTTTTACCTGTGGGTGATTCCTGGGTCATGCTGATCTGCCTTTAGCTGTTTGCTTTTGCGGCCTTGGCTTTAAGGCGCTCCGCTGTCTGGGCTGTGTCCACTACAAAGCGGTAGTGTTTTCCCTTGGCGACATTTTCCAGGTTGTCCCGGGCGGTAAACTCATAGCTCACCATGCGGCCTTTGACTTCAGTAATAGTCGCCGTTATTTCAACCCACATACCGAGCAGGGTGGCACCGGTATGGTCCATCTCTACCCGAGTACCAACAGAATCTTCGCCTTCATCCAGATGCTCAAGAAGTAGATTTCGGCTGGTTACTTCCATGTCATAAATCAGACTTGGTGTGGAGTAGACGGCACACTCATCACCAACAAAGTTTACGGTGCGTGGTTTGTCTATTTCATAACGATCGGTTTTAGTGAGTCCTGCCTGCAAGCTCTCTTTCATGGCTTTTGCCTTTGTCGTTTGTTTGTGGTTACTAAAAAGCATGCTTTTTTGTCATGCTGTAAATATGGTTTCAGTCTTGTTGTTTCTAATTAGTTTCAAAATAAACTAATTTTACAGGACGTCAACACCTTTTATATCAGATCTTCAAATAACTGATATATGTCAGCTAATGCATCTATTTATACGTATTAAATATTACTTAAATTCAATTAAGAAAATAGTAACATATGAAACTATTCGAGTAGTTGTGGCGGGTCATGATCTTCATCCCAGCCAACTTCTGGCACCGGATGCTCCGAGCGCTTATATATCAGATACTCGTGAAACTCTTTTGCTTCACGTGCAAAACTTCGTGCAAGTTTTCCTGTTTCAGGTGACTGTGCATTACGTTCTATCTCACTGAACAGCTTTGCCGCACTCTGCTCGACGTCAATGGCGAGGCTCAGTGTATGGTAAGGCGTCATCATGTAGTGAGCACTGCTGTGGCCAGGTACTTCTGTGTTAATGGCATCATCCCAGTCATAATCCCAGGGAGAGATATGAGGTAGTTCCAGTCCTTCACTTAACTTTTTCACCACCTCGGTTCTACTGTTTTGTTTGTCGGATAACCAGCGGAAGATAGTGGCAGCTTCAGGGTTATTGACCACATCCATCTGATCAGCAAACAGATCATAACGTTCTACTGTTTCAGAAAGCATAGTCAAAGTACGTGCCAGCAGATCGGCTTTACTTAAGATGCTTGTTTCGTTCACAGGATGAATCCTTTGTCCAAGTCAGAAATATTATCGACCGTGGCCTTCAGTTCAGGCTGATAGGCGGGGCGGTCTCCTTTGTAGAGGGTGCCAAGGAAGAAGTTGTCATCAGTCATTAAGCGTTTTGCGGCAACAGCGGGATCTGTTGTGGGCTCTACGGGTGCTTGACGCACCATCTTTTTCCAATCTTTCTGCTCTGGTCTGAAAGTGACGCAGGGACTCAGCATGTGGACAAAAGAGAAGCCGGGATGGCGCATCGCATCGACCAATACTTTGGCGGCACCGTTGGGATCGGTACTGGAGGCGCGTGCAATAAAGTTGGCACCGGAGGCGAGTGCGACCACCAATGGGTAATAGGGATTAATCTTGGTACCACCCGGGGTCAATTTACTATTATCCCAATCAGGGTCAGTCGTCGGCGAGGCCTGTCCTTTGGTCATGCCGTATACCTGGTTATCCATAACAATATAGGTCATGTCTACATTGCGACGGCAGGCGTGCATGAAATGATTTCCGCCAATTGAAAAGCCATCGCCATCACCGCCTGCAGCAAGAACGGTCAGGTCTGGACGTGACACTTTCAAACCCGTGGCAACAGGCAGTGCGCGCCCATGGACTGCGTGGAAGCCATACACATTCAGGTAGGCGGGCAGGCGTGACGAACAGCCTATGCCTGATACCAGTGCGACGTTCTCCGGTGAGAGGTTCATCTCGGCCATTGCTTTGGTAATCGCGAGCAGGACGCTGTAATCACCGCAGCCGGGACACCAGACCGGCTTAGTACCGGATTTGTAGTCTTTAGGTTTAAGGCTAGGACATGGATTGGCTGTTTCCATTATGCGTTCTCCCACGCTTTAACTTCGCTATAGACATCATCTGGTCGGATCATTAACGGACCCGGTACCGCCATGGAGCGCATCTGTCCGGGTAAATCGTAATGGGCTCGCAAGTAGTGATAAAACTGTGCGCCGTGACACTGCTCTACAACCAGTATCTTCTCGACACCGTTCAGAGCCGCTACTAAACGTTCTGGTTGTATGGGTAACAATAGACGCATACTGATTAAACGCACATGTTTGCCTTCCGCTTCCAGCATGCTGATGGCCTCACTAACAGGGCCGGTACTGGAACCCCAGGTGAGTACAGCTGTCTCACCATCGCCACTGACTTTTGCCCAGTGATCACCGTAATCAAACAGATCAAGCTTGCGTTTACGTTTATTCAGTTGCTGGATATGATCTTCAGCGCGGCTGGAAGGTGTACCCGTGGGAGAGTGCTCCAATCCATCAGCGGTGTATTGGCAGCCAGGCATGCCTGGGATGGACATGGGTGATACACCTGAATCATTTACCGCATAACGCTGAAATGATTCGGCCTTGCTGGTGATCGATCGTCCGCCCGAAACGAATGAGATATCGGCGGGTTTATCAATCAGGGCGCGGGTCTGTCCCAGTGATTGATCGGATAGCACGATAGACGCCGTTTGCAGTGTTTCTGCCAGGTGGGTGGCCCATTGGGTTGTGAACAGGCAATCCCCAATCGACATGGGTGCTACCACGATATGCGGCGCATCACCGTGTAGGCCATAGAGGGCGATATTCAGATCGCTCTGTTCGGATTTGGTTGGAATGCCGGTGGAAGGCCCTCCGCGCATAACATCAACCACCACAACGGGGGTTTCAGACGCGACGGCCAGGCCAATTGATTCGGTCATCAGGGCGAGTCCCGGACCGGATGTGGCGGTGAGTGATGGTGTACCACCGAATGAACCACCAATCAGCTGATTGATTGAGGCCAATTCATCTTCTGCCTGAACCAGCACACCACCCACCTTTTTTAGATTGGGTGCCAGCCACTCAAGGATTTCTGTGCCGGGTGTGATCGGGTAGGCCGCCACAAAGCGTACGCCCCCGCGAATGGCACCCAGACCGGCCGCTTCATTGCCTGTAATACTCCAGCGTTCCCGGCCGGGGGAAGGGGTGACTTTTAAATCTGGGATATCCGGGATCTCAGAGGCCTGGTCGGCGCCGGCACGAATGCCGCTGATACTGGCATCAATGGCCTCTTGACCCTTTTTCTTGAGTGATTTGGTCAATACCACTTCCAGCGCATTGATTGGCAGCCCAATCAGTTGGGCCAAAGCGCCTAGTGCCACCATATTGGGGCGTCCGCCGCTGATACTCTTGGCTAGCTCGCTCAGTGGCAATTCAACATAGCGACCACCCATATTACTGATCGCTTCCGGTACTGTTCCGCCGTTATCGCCGATAACAATACTCTTTTCATCCAGGATGATTTCACCCACAAATCGGTCGGCATTGAGCCAGTCGATGGCCAGCAAAATATCAAACCGGCCTTTATGGGTCTCTACAGGTTGTGGTGAAAGTCGCAGCAGTGCGGCGGCTTCTCCCCCGCGAATTTGAGGACCTGAAGAGCGGGTCATCATGCCGTACCAACCGGCTTGCCCTGCGGCATCCAGTAGTTGTCCGCCTGCTGTCATGACGCCCGAACCACCACTGCCCAGTAGGGCAATTGAGAGCGAGTGTGGTGCGCCTTTGCTGTTCGTACTACTAAGGGATGTACTATCGTTCATTATGTATACCTTATATATAGGGCATATATCACAGTAATTCGCTAGGAATTACCCCGCTAAACGCAGTGTTAATGAATCATATTTCATGAAATATGACATGTCAAAGGAAATATAGTACATAAATTTAAGTTGACATGAGGCGAAAGTGAAATATAATTCATCACCACAGCATTAGTGCGTGAAATAAATATTTTGGAGAGATCACACTATGAGTATTAACGGACACCGATGGGTAATGACGGCGGTTGGCGAGCCCTTTGTAAGAGAAGATCTCTCCTTTGATCTGCCTGCAGCGGGCGAGGTGACGGTGGAAGTGGCTGGGTGTGGTGTTTGTCATACCGACCTGGGATTCCTGTTTGACGGTGTTCGTACGAATCATGAGTTACCTCTGACGCTGGGCCATGAGATTAGTGGCCGGGTTGTTGCAGCGGGTGAAGGGGCGGAATCGATGACCGGTAAAGCGGTTGTTATTCCCGCCGTGATGCCTTGTGGCGAGTGTGACCTGTGTAAGCGTGGGCTTGGCACCATGTGCCGCAGCCAGAAAATGCCGGGCAATGATATTCAGGGTGGTTTTGCTACTCATATTAATGTA
>JAPHUE010000284.1 GCA_026196795.1 Sedimenticola sp. | reverse complement strand
CTGAACAACCTTACTTTCTGCGGGCATTGCGCTAGCCTGTTCTATGCCGATACAGGTGTTTGCGGCTGACGATGATTCAACTGGGCGTACTTCTTTTGAGCAGCGGGCCGCGTTGTCAAAAAGAATTAAAGCGCTAAGACAACTCAGGAAGCAGGTACCTATACCCGTCCCTTCAGGGCTTTTTGGAATTTATGCCTTTCCTGAAAAAGGTCAGGGTGTGGCGGGTATAAACTTTCAGCATCATAAATTTGAAGGGTTGATTCAGGGTACGGATTCTGTTTCGGCCGAGTCTGTAGTGACCTCGGCACCCAATCGGTTTTTTGGTAATCCGGGGCAGCCACCTACTTTACGTGTTGTTCCTAAAAGTGCCGAGGCTGATGTGATATTTCCGTTTGCAAACTTTTCACTTAATGACAAGTTTGCCCTTGTTGCATTGGCTCCTTTGATTCGAAAGAAAACCGTTCTGGAGACATTCCAGGGTGGGGCGGGTACCACCAGCCTGGGTACCAATACCGTTAAATCGGAAGGTTTGGGTGATATCAAATTCGGTACGATATTCAGGGCCTATAACAGTGAAGATTTCAAACATAACTTCATTATTGATGCTGTATTAAGTGCACCGACCGGTAGTATCAAAGAGGAAGATTATAACCTGACACCAGCAAACACCATGGTAAAGACCCGGCTGGCTTATGGCATGCAACTCGGTTCAGGAACCTGGGATGCCATAATTGGCGCCGTTTACTGGGGCAAAGAGAAACAGTGGGGATGGGGTGCGCAATATCTTGCAACAGTCCCGCTGGAAAGTGAGAACAGCCAGGGCTGGCGCTATGGGGATAAACATGAAGGTACCGCCTGGGTCTCGTATAGCTGGAGTCCTGATTTGGTCTCTTCTGTTCGTCTGAGAGGTGAGACGCAAGAAGCAGTTCACGGTATCGATTCAAATATCTACGGCCCCGGACTGGGTGCAAACCCTGATAATTATGGTGGCGAAAGAGTCGAGGTGGGTATTGGTGTTAACTGGATGCCGGCACCGGCAAATAACCTCAGTTTTGAATTGCTCATGCCCGTTCACCAGGATCGCAATGGTGTGCAGGCCGAGCATGATTTCAGCTTGGCATTAAGTTGGCGTACAGGGTTCTTCTAATAATAAGAGAGACTTTTTTCATCTAGTGTTTGGCGTATTGGCGGATTCAACTCATAACTTATAAAGTGGGGTTGATCCGCTTTTTTTTATTTTGAAAAGCAATTGGCGCAGTTGGCGTTAGGTCGTTCCACCTCCGCAGATATTGCAGCCGACTATTCAGTCAGCTCTTTAACTGTGGTATCCGCTCCATGCCTAGTCAAATGCTTATTCTATATTTCCTAAAGTCGGATAGGCGAATAACTCTCATCCTCAACCTTCTGAGTATTATGCGAATAAAGGCTCGGACACAGCCTTGAGCTAAACCAGAAGAGTGCATACCGATTAGTTAGGTGCTGTTCTCATTTTAACGATCTATTTATGGCAAAAATGGCGTACTTAGGTTGCCATGAAGGTAATTCTCATAAATAGGAGGATTTTAGTTAATCTTCATTGTATAAATATATTTTGGTTCTTAATTCAAAGTAACTGTATACAAATGCATACATAAGTGATAAAAAGTATGCATTAGCTTGCGGTTTTCTTTATTTAAGAGGTGGGGTGTCTGATGGCCACAAAAACAGTCACTATTAGCGCACGCATACCTAGCGATGATGCTGAATTTATCAGTCAGCTCGAGATCAATGGGGCTGTAACCCCAAGTGATAAGTTGCGTGCATTAATCAATGATGCACGACTGCGTCATGAGGGTCAGCGGGATTATCGTGGCTGTATGATGCTGGTCCAGGATTTGATAAATCCACTGAATATTTACATCAGAGAGCAGGAGAATGCGCTGAATGTTCATTCTGAAGTTGTAGCACGCGTTTTAGAATGGCTTCCAGATATCTTAGCGTTTGTGATGTCATCATGTAATGTGGAGCCTGATGGTAAGGACAAGGAGGATTTATATGAGTTTGAAAAGCTACTCGCAAATAGAGTGTTTCGTTTAATGGAGTCAATGCTTCATGTAGGTGTGACACAGCGTTGTCCCTGTTATAGCGAGACGCTGATACGGGAAAGGATAGGACCGATACTAGATTTAACACGGGCCATTGAGATTGCTCATCAACAAGAATAGGAGAAGCAAGGATGAAAGATAATCTAGCAAGTCGTGTAGGTCGAATTATTAGTGGCAGTCTAAATGCGCTGATAGACACAGTGGAGAATGCAGTACCTGAAACGGTAATGGCAGAAGCCATTCGTGAAGTCGAAGGCGCCATTGATGAGGTGCGCGCTGAGCTGGGCAAGGTTGTTGCTAATAAGTATTTGGTTAATACGCGCCTCATGGAAGAGAATCGAAAACATGAGCAACTATCAGCAAGTATTGAGTTATCACTAAAAGAAGGAAGGGAAGATTTGGCTGAAGTAGCGATATCTAATCAGCTTGATATCGAAGTGCAAATCCCTGTCCTAGAGGCAGCACTAAACGAGGGTAGTAGCCAAGAGAAAGAGCTGGAAGGTTACATTTCCGCTTTGCTCGGGCGGAAGCGTGAAATGATTACTGAGTTGAATCAATTTAAACAGGTTCGCTTGGAAGAGGAGGCGATTGGTGCAGGTGGAGTAGATGCTGTTACTCCAACAGGTAATGCAGAGTCTAGAGTTTCTAAGGCAGAATCAGTCTTTAATCGTGTAATGGAAAGCAGCACTGGATTGGAAAGTGGGAGAGTGACAGCAGATCGAAAAACAGCATCTCAATTAGCTGAGCTGGAAGATATGGTAAGAAAAAATCGTATTCAAGAGCGATTGATGGCGTTTAAGGAAGGCAAATAATAATAGGGTGGTGAAAAGGTATGTTTGAATTTCTAATCTCATCAGAGAATATGCCCTTCACAGTGTCTCTTGTTTTGATGCTCAGTCTGGCGGTACTAGAGGGTGTAGCTTCTCTTTTAGGATTTGGTATTTCGAATATGCTCGATACATTGAGTCCAGACATTGAGATTGAACCAACAATTGCAACTGATCTCGATCTGGGGGTTGCCTCGGATATTGATTCACCTTCTGCACTGTCTCGTTTTTGGGGATGGTTAAGAATTGGAAAAGTACCGCTTCTTATACTGTTAATAATCTTTTTAACAAGTTTTGGGTTAAGTGGCCTGGCAATGCAAACCCTTGTAAAAGGGATGTATGGATCATTGCTACCAGGAATTGTTATAGCGATACCTGCATTTCTAATTACGTTACCGATTGTTCGTGGTTTGGGTTCTGTGCTAAACAAGATTATGCCAAGAGATGAGACTGATGCCGTTACAGAAGAGAGTCTGGTAGGACTAATTGCCACGATTACATTGGGCACGGCAAAACTTCACAGTCCTGCTGAAGCAAAGGTTCGTGATGTGCATGGTACGACACACTATGTAATGGTAGAACCTGACGCTGAAAAAGTGGAGTTTAAAAGTGGCAGCTCAGTCCTGTTAGTCCAAAAAAATGGTGCTGTTTTTAAAGCAATAATTAATACCAATTCCGCATTAATAGATTAGATAAAATCTAAAGGAGTAAATAATAAATCATGGAGAATTCAATGGACAATATAATCAATATTGCACTTTATGCTGGTGCCATCCTGGTCGCGCTTCTGGCCATAGGGCTTGTCTTTTCCCGCTTATATAAAAGAGCCTCAAAAGAAGTATCTTTTGTACGTACCGGTTTTGGCGGACAGAAAGTGGTCTTAAACGGAGGGGCGTTGGTATTTCCTGTGCTCCACGAACTTATTCCCGTTAATATGAATACGCTACGATTACCGGTGAACCGTGCCAATGAGCAGGCACTTATTACTCGTGACAGAATGCGTGTTGATGTTATTGCAGAATTTTATGTGAGAGTTAAACCTTCGGAAGATTCGATTGCAAATGCAGCGCAAACATTGGGTATTCGTACAATGCGTCCGGATCAACTTAAGGAGTTAGTCGAGGGAAAATTTGTTGATGCCTTGCGTGCGGTGGCTGCAGAAATGGCAATGACCGAATTACATGAGAAACGTGTGGATTTTGTGCAAAAGGTACAACAGGTCGTTTCTGAAGATTTATTGAAGAATGGACTTGAATTGGAGTCCGTATCACTCACAGGTCTGGATCAGACAAGCAAAGAATATTTCAATCCAGATAATGCATTTGATGCTGAAGGTTTAACAAGATTGACGGAGGAGATAGAAAATCGCCGTAAAGCTAGAAATGATATTGAACAAGATACCAGTGTCGCTATCGCAAATAAGAACCTGGAAGCTGAACGGCAGACACTGCAAATTCAGCGCGAAACAGAATATGCGCGTTTAGATCAGCAACGTGAAGTAGAGGTTCGTAGGGCTGCTCAGGTAGCTGAAATCGCACGTGAGCAGGCAGAAAAACAGCAAGAAGCGGATGAGGCAGAAATCACCGCCAAGCAAAAGGTGGATATGGCGAGAATTCTTGCTGATAGAGCAGTTGAAGAAGAGCAAATCGAAAAAGAACGTCTTGTAAGAGAAAAAGATATTTTGCGTGAAAAAGCTGTTGAAACTGCACAGGTTGAGCAGCGTAAGGCAGTAGAGCTAGCTGAGCAGGATAAGGCTATTGCGATCGCAGAAAAATCTAAAGCGCAGTCTGAGGCGCAAGCGGAAGCTGATAAGGCTAGACAGAAGGCTGTAAAAGAGGATGAGGTGGTACGAACTGTACGTGAAACTGAAATTGCAGAGCGTGCTAAACAAGTCGTATTAGTCAAAGCGCGTGAGGAGGCGGAGAAACAGGCGATCAGAGTCACTGTTGCAGCTGAGGCTGAAAAACAGGCCGCAGATGACCAAGCCGAATCTATACGGATTCTTGCTAATGCGGACTCTGAAAAGAGGCGCATCGAGGCTGGCGGTGAAGCAGAGGCAATAAAATTGAGAGCTGCTGCAGATTCTGAACGGTATTCTGTAGAGGCAGATGGAAAACGAGCTATCAATGAGGCTTCAAATACACTATCTGCTGATCAAATCGCTATGCAAGTAAAGCTTGAATTATTGAAACAGATGCCTGAAATCATACGTGAAAGTGTCAA
The DNA here is from genome assembly GCA_026196795.1 of Sedimenticola sp. GTDB lineage: Bacteria > Pseudomonadota > Gammaproteobacteria > Chromatiales > Chromatiaceae > Sedimenticola. The sequence continues at coordinate 1,280 of JAPHUE010000284.1, read as the reverse complement.
ACCAATGGAGCAAATTGAAGGTATTAAGATTATTCAAGTTGATGGGTTAAATACCGGATCTGCTGGTTCGGCGAGCGGTGAGTCTGGGGCAACTGGTTCAAATCTTGCTGATCAACTGGTAAATAGTGCCTTGCGTTATCGAGGCCAAGCGCCATTAGTTGATTCGCTGTTGGCAGAGATAGGGTTGAATGGTGGAGATATTAATGGTCTTACTAATTCAACAAATATTGAAGGGCGTGCTGACAGTTAGTCCAAATATTTGGTCGCTATCCAAAGTCGTGACTTGATCAGATAGGCAATCAATTGATAGCCTGTCCGATCAAGTCAGTGATAAGAAAAATCAGTCAGCAGCAAAACAGTAAAACTTACCTGCGCCACCTGTACTCGCCAAGGCTTCCTGGCTGCAGCCGCGTGAAGCGTGCGCTGAGCTCCAGGATGTATTACCGCCACCGTGCCGGTCGTGATGACCAACCTGTGCACTTCCCTTATCACTGCTTGTCCAATTACTGCAGGTGTGATCGGCCTCATCTGGAAAATAGGCCGTTCCGTCATCCATGCTGCCGGTCAAGATGTCATGCTCGTTGGGATTATCGCCCCGGCCTTTGATGCGATTGCCTGACTCATCAAGTGCCGTTTCCAGGGTGATGGTTCTGTTGTAAAGATGTAACTCGGTCAGATTGGCCGCTATTAAAATACCGTGCGCGTTGTACCAGGGGCCATTGCCAATGCGGGAGCGGGCTGAGACCCCACGTTTACCCTCTTCCTCTGTACTCAGGTAGGCCTTCCAATCCCGCTCACCGGCTCCAGCTGCGGTCGCTAATTTTTTGCAATACGCGTCAGCGCCTTCCAGGCCGCCAAGATTGGCACCGTTACCCATCCCGGTACTGGTTACAAAGAAACCCATAGGTCTATCTTCGGCGTGGAGTGTAGCCGTACCAATCAGTGCGCCAACACCAAAAATCACAGCAATTACATTACTTTTCATAGGTATAATCCTCCGGCAGTTACAGCATCAGGTTTTTGCTTATATGGATGCAACGCTATGAGTCTAGTACGCGTGGCTGGATTCAGCTATTAAGGAAAACAGTAATACTCTGGGTGTGTCTAACGTTATTTGATGGTGATGTGAGGATGTAGAATCTTCAGGCTTCGAGTGAGCTTTTTTGGATATGGCTGGTGGTCTTGAACAGGGTTTTGCTTCAATCCGGTTGGGTTGGTTGCTCGAAAAAAAATGAGCGTGGGTATGACTTATCAGTCCTTGGCTACTGATTGAAGGTAAT
>JAPHUE010000258.1 GCA_026196795.1 Sedimenticola sp. | reverse complement strand
TTTTATGCAGTAATAGAACTGATCCCAGATGAGGACCCTTTAATGGATTCTGAATCCAATCTTGAGCTCTCGAAGCTTGTTGAAGAAGCAACCAATCTGATCTCTGCGGCTGAGCAGTTGGCGGCGCTGGATGAGGTGCGTGTTCGTTATCTCGGTAAGAGTGGCTTGCTGACCGCACAGCTAAAGCAGCTGGGAAAGCTTCCAGCTGAAGCACGACCCCAGGCAGGGCAGGCTATTAATAAAGCCAAGCAGGCCCTCCAGCAGGTTATCGAGAATCGTAAAAGTGAGCTCTCACAGCAGGCATTAGCTGCCCGGTTGAGTTCTGAGCGTGTCGATGTCACCTTACCTGGGCGCGGAATGGGACGCGGTGGTCTGCACCCGGTCACTCGCACGCTCGAGCGTATAGAGGAGCTCTTCACCCGCTCGGGTTTTTCCATTGAAGAGGGGCCAGAGATTGAGGATGACTACCACAATTTTGAAGCCCTCAATATCCCGGCTCATCACCCGGCTCGTGCCATGCACGATACCTTCTATTTTGATGCGCATATGCTGTTGCGTACCCATACCTCACCGGTACAGATTCGCACCATGGAGAACGCTGGACCACCGCTCAAGATTATCGCTCCGGGCCGTGTCTATCGTTGTGATTCCGATCTGACCCACACACCCATGTTCCATCAGGTGGAAGGGTTGCTGGTGGATGAGGATGTCTCTTTCGCCGATCTGAAAGGGGTGTTGTACGATTTTCTGCAGAACTTCTTTGAGCGGGATCTGAAGATCCGCTTTCGACCCTCCTATTTCCCCTTTACCGAGCCATCCGCTGAAGTCGATATCGAGTGCGTGATGTGTGGCGGTGACGGCTGTCGTGTCTGCAGTCATACCGGCTGGCTTGAGGTGCTGGGCTGCGGCATGGTGCACCCGGAGGTGTTCAGGCATGTGGGTATCGACAGTGAAAAGTATACCGGCTATGCCTTTGGTATGGGTGTCGAAAGACTGACCATGTTACGCTATGGAGTCAATGACTTACGACTCTTTTTTGAGAATGATTTGAGGTTTTTAAGGCAGTTTGCCTGATCGTTTTCAGCTCAAATACGAACACTATTAACAGCGAAATTTAGAGCAGTATTGATGCTCGATTTAGGATTGGATAAGAATTATGAAATTCAGTGAAGCCTGGTTGCGTGAATGGGTCAATCCCTCCGTGAATACCACAGAACTGGCAGACCAGCTCAGTATGGCGGGTCTGGAGGTGGACTCTGTGGAGCCGGTTGCAGGTGAATTTACAGGGGTTGTGGTAGGTGAAGTCCTGACACGTGAACAGCACCCTGATGCGGACAAGCTTAGTCTCTGCACTGTCAGCACAGGGGCTGCCGAACCCCTTCAAATTGTTTGTGGTGCGCCCAATGTGGCTGCCGGCCTCAAAGTCCCGGTAGCGGTTATCGGGGCCGTTTTACCGGGTAATTTCAAGATCAAGCGGGCCAAGTTGCGGGGTGTCGTGTCCCAGGGGATGATCTGTTCAGCCTCTGAACTGGGTTTGGCTGCTTCATCTGACGGCATTATGCCCCTTCCGGGCGATGCGCCAGTCGGCACAGACTTCAGGGATTATCTCTCACTGAATGATCAATCCATTGATGTAGATTTAACCCCCGACCGCGGTGATTGCCTGGGTCTGGCCGGGATTGCCCGGGAGGTTGGGGTTATCAATCGGAGTCCAGTCACGCCGCCAGTCATGAAGCCGGTAGCTGCGGTGAATCAGGATCAGTTCCCGGTTGAACTGGCAGCCTCCGAAGCCTGCCCACGCTACCTGTGCCGGATTATTCGCAATATAAATCCTGCCGCTGAAACGCCGCTCTGGATGCAGGAGCGACTGCGGCGCAGCGACTTGCGTTCAATCAGCCCGGTTGTTGATGTCACCAACTACGTGATGATGGAGCTGGGCCAGCCGATGCATGGCTTTGATCTGGCTGAGCTTGAGGGCGGTATCCGTGTACGCATGGCGGAAGAGGGTGAAACACTTGTCTTGCTGGACGGTCAGACAGTGACACTGCGAAACGACACACTGGTGATTGCCGACCATAAAAAACCGGTGGCGATGGCCGGTATTATGGGGGGTGAGCACTCTGGGGTTGGTGATCAGACCAAGGATATCCTACTGGAAAGCGCCTTCTTTTCACCAATGGCAATTAGTGGCAAGGCACGTAGTTATGGGCTGCATACCGATTCATCACATCGGTTTGAACGTGGGGTTGATCCTGAATTGCAGCATCAGGCCATTGAGCGGGCCACCCAGTTATTGATGGATATTGTTGGTGGTGAGCCCGGGCCTGTGGCAGAGGCGTTGGAACAGTCAAATATTACACCGCGTCCAGAGATTCTGCTGCGTCGAAACCGTGTTACTAAGGTCCTGGGTCTTGAAATTGATGACGAGACCATTACGGACATCCTGGTGCGCCTGGAGATGAGCGTAGAGGGTGTATCAGAAGGTTGGATGGTCACGGCACCCAGTTGCCGATTTGATATCAGCATTGAAGAGGATCTGATCGAAGAGGTAGGGCGGATCTATGGTTATACCCGTATCCCTACCAAACGTACGGCGGCAGCAACCGTTATGCAGTCTGAGCCTGAAGTGGCCTTTAACCTGCAGAAAGCCAAACAGCTGCTGGTTGATCGCGACTACCAGGAGGCGATCACTTATAGCTTCATCAGTCGTGAGATGCATGATCTGATCGATCCGGGTCACGACACGGTGGTGCTGGCTAATCCAATTTCATCAGATATGTCGATTATGCGTACAACCCTCTGGGCAGGGTTGTTACAGACCGCGATTTATAATCAGTCCCGTCAACAAGCGCGCGTTAGAATATTCGAGTCTGGTCTTAGGTTTATTAAGCAAGATAATGAAATTAAACAAGAATTAATGCTTTCTGGTTTGATTTCAGGTACGATTGCTCCAGAAGAGTGGGGGGCATCATCGCGCGAGGCTGATTTCTTTGATATCAAGGCGGATCTCGAAGCGTTGTTTGCACTGACAGGTTGTGCTGAGCTGTTCGAGTTTTCAGTTGCATCACACTCGTCCCTGCATCCTGGGCAGACAGCACAGATCCTCCGCGCCGGCGAATCTGTTGGCTGGATAGGTAAGTTACATCCCGAGCTCGAATCAAAGCTGGATCTGAACTCAGGGGCTTACCTGTTTGAGATTAAGCTCAACAAGTTGCTGGAAGGGCGATTGCCGGCATTTAAGTCCTTATCAAAATACCCCTCTATTCGGCGGGATATTGCAGTCGTTGTGGATGAGCAGGTCGGATTTAATGAGATTCGTCAGACAATTAGTGAATCAGTACCCGAAATCCTTAGAGAAATTCTCCTTTTCGACGTCTATACTGGAGAAAAGGTAGAC
>JAPHUE010000134.1 GCA_026196795.1 Sedimenticola sp. | reverse complement strand
TTCATTTAGCGCAATGGCGGCAAAATCGTGACGCTGCAACCTGTCGTCAGCCGAAATTTTTTGTGCAAGTACGTAGAATGAGCCCTGCGGCTTTGGTTGTGTGGTTATAGCTGTTCCTGCCGCACTCTGCTGTATGTTGATCAGAAGTAACAGTAGTGCAGACCAAATGGCCAGGTAGGGGTGTGTTATGCAATTAGGCATATGGGGTCAGTATTGCTTACGATACGGGCAGTATAGAGTAAAACCGGCCGTAATCTGTGACTTGGGTAAAAATGCCGACTGTGATTGAACCCAAGCTATTTTATTGGAGCGTCGATCAGGCCGAGTTTACGCAGTCTGGCTTGTCTGATCTCGATCAAGGCTACGCCGCTGATGGTTAACAATCCACCGGCAGCCTTATAGCCTGTGAAGGCTTCATCTAAAATAAGAATGCCCGCTGCAACCCCTATCATCGGTGCCAGCAGAGAAAAGGGTACGACTTGGTTAATGCTGAGGCGTGAAATCAATCTGTACCAGATGTAGTAGGCAATAATGGATGAGCCCAAAACGATATAGGTAAGGGCTGCCCAGGCTTTCCAGCTTGCTGACTGGATAGCGATCAGTTGTCCGGTTTCCAGGAAAAAGGAAGCGGTTGCAAGGATAGGCATTGCCAGCAGACTCATCCATCCAATGATGGTCATGGAATGAATCTCCTTATACTGCTTGATCAATATATTTGCCCAGGCCCAACAGAACGCCGAAACCAATAGGGCACACAATGCCAGTGGCGATGCCCCATTAGGCTCCCCGGCAAGCAAGGCTGCTCCAGTAAATGCCAGGCTCATTCCCACTATACGTCCCCAACCCAAAGGATCAGAAAACAGCAGCGTCGAAAGGATTACGCTAAAGGGAATGCCCAGTTGAATCATTAACGCCGTAGTGGCTGCATCGGCACCGCTTAAACCAATAAATAGCATGCCAAAGTGGCCGCAGCCAAGAATTAGTGCAAGCTTGGTAATCTTGAAATATTGATCCTTTGACGGCCGAAAGAAAGGTGCGACTAGTAACGCAACAAAACTAAATCGAAGTGCGGTTAGTGCGATCGGTGGTATCTCTGAGACCGCGGTTTTGATTACAATAAAGTTAAATCCCCAGATGATAATAACTAAAATCGCTTGAATCAGGTCGGAGAGTTTCATTCTTTGTGTGCCAGGTTATGGATCTTGTGACGCTGTTGTGTTGCGTAAATAGAACTTCAGACTGACATAGCTATTATGTCCTGTCTATTGAGTAATAACTTATAAAATAAAGGGCTTTTTTGCTTTGTTTGACTTGTATGTGTTGGCTAATATTGTGCTTTGTTAGCCGAGAGCTGACTTTTGTAAGGATTGTTCGTCGCACAGTAATATGAATAACTTCTCTTTTATATATTGAAGAGAGATTGATGGAAGCGAAAAATCTATCTGATATGGCCTTTGGGAATAATTTTGTGCAGCTATGTGCTTAGTCTTCAGCGCAAATTTGTGCTGTTCGCCGGAAAGTTTCTTGCAGGATAAACGCATCAGTGCTGGCACGATGTCGGACGAGATGAAGTTCTGCAATGACTTGCTCTTTTGTAGGGTGCCAGAGGGCGGCCTGTTGTTCAGTCATCAGGCCTCTCAGGCTGTCCAGTGAGAACAGTTGCGGTATATCGGTCAGATCATAGAGCTTACCAATCCACGAAATGTCGTGGCTCCAGGCATCGGTATAAATCTTGGTTCCCTGAAGTAGTTGATTGAGCTTGTCCGCCACTTCATTTGGCGATTTACCTTTGTCCAGCAGGAGTTCACGGGTAATGCCATGCACCGCCTCTGCTGATTTGTCCCAGTAGGTCCACTCGTCGGGGGGGCAAATGATATTGCAGAAGCTCTTTTTATCCGGCATCACAATACCGACCTCTATCGGGTAACTGTAGCGCCCAAAACCTGATGCTTCGATATCTATAATTGCGGGTAGCATGATCCTGTTTTCTTGTTCTGTTATTAATCTCATCGGCAGAGTGGTGGATTAATGAAGTGCTTATTGATTATTTAGCCTTCTGGTTGACACGCTCTGCAGATGTAACATGTCTGACCAGAGTGGGTTACTTTTTCTATTGTCTGACCACATTGGTAGCAGGGCAGGGTAGCGCGTCTAAAGAGATAAAATCGGGCTTGCTCAAAGGTTGAACCATTAGCCATCAGCTCTTTGGCGTGTGACATATCATTGGTAATCCCTGCTGTTTTGTAAGACTGCCGGGCAAGTGAAAGAAGTGATTTTGACAATCGCTCAAGCTGTTTGTCTGTGCAGTCGATAGGTCGCATTGTTGGGTGAAGCTTTGCGACAAAAAGCGCTTCACACCGCAGATAATTACCCAGACCTGCCAGGCAAGTTTGATCGGTCAGTAGATAGCCCAAGCGGCGTTTTCTGAAGAGTGTGCTGTTCAGCTGCTGTAGTACCCGTTCAGTATCTGTTGATGGGTGTAGAACATCAGGGCCAAGATTGCTTAGAAAAGGGTGTTGCTCGATCTGAGTGTCGGTAAGTAACTCAATGGTGGATGCACTATAGAGTAGAGCCGCGCTATCTTTTGTTCTGAGCGCCACCCTCAACTTTCGGTTTGTCGCTGGGTTGATATCTGCCGCACCTACAACCCATCGCCCATACAGCTGATTGTGGGTATAGAGCGTCAGATTGTTGTTAAATCGGGTGAGCATCGCCTTTCCCTGTGTTTTGACTGCACAGACTTGGCTGCCCAGTAGTCGCTCTCTGAGAGGTACTAAAGAATCGAGTCCAAACTCTACGCTAAGTAATACTTTTCCTTTTAAGGCAAGTTCTAGCTGATCAGCAGCTCGACGAATTTCAGGGCCTTCCGGCATTAAGGGCGTCCCTGTAGGGTTGCTATATGTCTGTTTATGGCTTCAATCTCATCAAGTAGCTGCTCAATATCATCCAGTGTGGTGAGTGGGTTCATGAACACCAGTCTCAACCAACGGCTACCGCGATAGAGGGTTGATGAGATGTAGTAGTCACCGCGTTCCAGGAGCCGTCTTCTAATCTCCAGTTGCAGGCTGTCATCTTCACCCAGGCGGAAACAGACAATATTGGTCTCGGGGGTGATAGCGGTTTCAAATCCCTCTCTCCGATTAATCATTTCCGATGCCGTGCGTGCCCGCTCAACCAAGCCTTCAACATGGGCCGCAAGACCGGCCTCACCCATTGCTGCGACAGTCATGAAGAGCCGTAAGCCGAGCCCGGCCTTGGTGCACTCTACGGTGCGCGAGATGAAGTCAAAGCCGGGTTGGTCTTTTGCGTGGAGTAGATAGCTCGCCTCCTGTTCAAAGGCGTGATCCAGGTGACGATGATCCCTGACTAGAACGGCCGCACATACGGTTGGGGTACACATCATTTTATGGGCATCCCAGACAACGGAGTCTGCCTGTTCTATTCCTTTCAGCAGATAACGGAGCTGCTCTGAAACCAATGCGCCACCCCCGTGTGCGGCATCAACATGCAGCCAGATACGGTGTCTTTTGCAGATAGCGGCGATCTCGGTCAGTGGGTCATACAAACCGGCCGCTGTACCGCAGGCGTTTGCGACAATGGCCATGACCCGCTTTCCTGCAGAGGCCAGCTGAGCGATCTGTTGGTCCATTTCAGAAGGCAGGACGCGGCCATCCGGGTCTGCGGGTAGGGTCAGGCAGTTATCCTCACCCAATCCCAGGATAGCGACCGCACGTTTCATGGAGTAGTGGGACTGCTCTGGTACCAGTACGACCAGATTGCCCGGGTTACCGGTTTTCCAGAATTCGGGAACCTGGGCGCTGCGCGCTGCCAGTAGTGCGGTCAGATTGGCCAGAGAGCCGCCGTGTGTGAGTACGCCCCCGGCGTGGGATGACGCGGAATTAAGTTGTTGATCACTGCTGACGCCGCGCCAGCCAATCTTTTTGAGCATCCAGTTGATCATGAAGTA
>JAPHUE010000127.1 GCA_026196795.1 Sedimenticola sp. | reverse complement strand
CTCTAAATACTGGCCCGCTGCGCTGGCATTAACACCTTGCTTCTGTAGCGTAAGCGTGAGAATTCTCGCTTGCACATTAGCAATGACCTGTCCTGCCTGCTGTGATGCCTCTAGTTTTTTGGATGCCCGGTTCATGTCATCCAGCACACCGAATGTCACCACACCCTGGACACCGATTCCCAACAGCGTCAGGACAATCACCAGTATCAGTTTTTGTTTTATCGAAAGCCTATTCAACATATCAACGCCCGTTATGGTTATGGGCCATCCTGAGCCTTTTCTGTAAGTCATCCATAGCGTATAGAAGGTCGCCCAATTCGCCACTTTGATTTGACTGTATGAGGTCAGTCAATTCATCCGCAGATGTCGACCTGACAGCTTCAGCTGCACGCTTCAGCGGCTGAATTAAGAATATTTGCAGAATGAAGATATAAGCTAAAACAAGGATCAGACCAAGAATACCTAACTCAATCGCACGCCGGCTCATTTCAGACATCAGCCGCGCTTTTAGGAAAGGTAATGAAATGTGTACCACAGCTGTACCGATGTGCTCACCCGCATCTGTAGTAATCTCCTTACTCACTACAACAGCATCACGTTCACTCAACGAAAAACTGGACCGACCAGACTCTCTCACTTTCTGGAACAATACCCGCTTATCCAACGGATCAATCACTTCAATAGCTGACAGTTCATTTTGAGACATTTCCGAATTGATACTGGCATTCACTTGCTGTTCATTAATTGACCAAAGGGGAGCCGCCAGCTGTTTGGCCAGTCGATTGGCTGTGGAATCAGCAACATGGGTTAGATTGGCAGTCAATTCATTGCGAGCATCAACATAGTGAATGGCGAGATAGCCTGCCAACACGCCAAACACCAGCAGTGATACGGATATAATCAACCGCATACTCATGAATACAGAACCTTTTTTCATAAAATATACCTCTAAGTGAACAGCTATTAATCAATCAGCGTACTGATCTTATTGATTGAATTTGGCAACACCACACCATATTGATCCAGCATACTTTTACTGAACAGATAACGCCCCTGTTCGGCGGTTTTAGGATAAATTTTTTCTGGATTTGCACCATTCATTATCTGGATGGCAATAGTACCGGCAAGACGTCCTTGCTCTTCTCCACTCAGCACCAGACCACCGAGCGCCTTACCCTTGCCTACACTGAAGTCCCAGAAGGAGAAGAGAGGAATCTTGCTGTTCTCTACCGTCCAGGTCATTACGGCATCAGCAGGTACATTCTTGCCATCGAGATCAGTGATCGTGTGATAGAGACCCATTATGATCGCGTCATAGCCATGCTCACGGGCTTTGGAGACCTGCACTTTCCACTCTACCCAACTCTTGATTAGCCGGAGCTTCGCATCCACACCGAATACGGTGATGCCAATATCACCATCAAAAGCTTCATTCACGGCTGCTTTAGCGGTTGTACCCGCATCAAACAGTACCAATATCTTTTTTGGCCGGGGTTTCAGTATCTTTGCGAGAGAAGCAATAGAGCGTTTAAACAGTGGCCGCTCAAGGACACCCGTAAAATTACGCGGCGCTGTTTCGAAATAACTACGCGGGTTGTTATTAATACCGAGATAGACAACAGGCACCTGTTCATTAGCGAGCCTGGGACCTAAGTATTTCAGCGCATTATCATCACCAAGAATAACAAGTCTTGGCTTTTTTGCTCTATATATCTGCCACGCCTTTTCTGCCTGGGACTGATGCTCTGTTGCAGGTAATCGTTTGGTATCCATCTGGAAGAATTCCAAACTATAATTATTTCCCAGCATCTCAGTGAGTGCCTTTATGTAACTGGCATCCCATGAGTATTCCTGATGATAACTTTCAACAACCAATATATCCGTTGCAGATACCTGTTTTGAGAGCGTGAACAGCGAGAGTGACAACATGAGTGCTGCTATTATTTTCATAGTATCTCCACACATCTGATTATTTTTTCTTTAAGCTTGGACAGAACTTCAATTGAGTTAATCCTCATAACTCAATCTCTGTGGTGCAGTTTGTTCTCCTTCTTTTTATCAATCTATCGTTTATCTTTAGGCCGGCTTTAAAATTCGCTAAACCATGTATTTTTCTATAGCTGTTTTATTCCATGTGATACCGGTGCCAAGTACTCCATCTGTCAAAGCCATTCCTTTTTCGATCCGCAGGGGTTCTTTCAATATGGGATTCCACCAATCTGCATACTCCAGCCAATGTGCGGTTGGTGTTAGTGCCAGTACTTGAGCACTGATTTCAGGCCAGAGATGACTGGATAGCAATATGCCCTTTGCATCCGCTATTTCGGCCGCACGTAGCCAGCCGGTTACCCCGCCTATTTTCATGATATCCGGCATCATGTAATCGGAGGCTTGGGCGTCAATGGCGTGTTGCATATCCATTGTCCCCCACCAGTTCTCCCCGCATTGAATGGGGGTGTTAACAGCCGCCGCAATTAGTGCATGTCCTTTGTAATCATGGGCAAGCGTTGGTTCTTCCACCCAAGTCAGCGATTCAGATTCAAGTCTCCTTATGCGATTTATGGCTTCCTGTGGGAGCAAACATTGGTTGTAATCAACCATAATTGACAAATCAGGTCCTATAGCACTTCGCATCGCGCTAATAACTTCGATATCTTCTTCAACTGTCGGATAACCAATTTTTGCTTTTACACCTTTAAGCCCCTGTTTCGCGAAAGATTCAGCTGTTACGGCCGACCCCGACACTCCATCAAAACCAACGCCACCGTATACGGGAATCGATTTATCCGTACCACCAAGAAGATAGACCAATGATTTACCACAAGACTTTGACAAGGCATCCCACAAAGCCATATCAATGGCTGACAGTGCCATTCCTACCAACCCTTGGGTACCAAGTAGTCGAAACCGATTCGCTAATTCATGGCTGAGGGTTCGCGGTGCAACGGGCTTGCCTAGGACAAGGTCTCTTAAATTTGAAACAAAGTCAGCTGTTGGCTTGAGTGCAGCCCTGGTATAGGTGAATACGATACTGTGCCCTACTATACCTTCATCAGTAATCAGGTCAGTTAATACCAGCGGAGATTCTGAAACCACACCACTTGCCGTTTTATGAGGAGACTGCATTTCCACGCAAACGGTTCTAACACGCATCTCACGTATGGTTGACGTCATTGATTGCATCATTAATTGTCTTCTCCTACACAGTGCTACTTGAAACTGAATCAAGCACCTGATACTGGACTTATGGTTCCAACATCGTATTTCGATCAGTTATTGTATTGAGTGACTCCACCTGTTAGTTCTCTGTGAAAACGTTAGAAATAGTCCGACTGTCAGTTATCCCTATTCAGGCATTAACATGCTTCGAAACAGCTATCCACCAGATAAGCAATTGATTGATAGGAGATGCCAGAATGTTTCGATAGCCCAATCTCACAAGTTCGACTATTTGAAATACCCATATCGCAGGTTTCAGGTAAAGATTCCTTCAGGCGCCTCAAAGCCGATGCATTAAGTTCCGGGCGGGTAAACCCTTTATCACCGGCAAAACCACAGCAACCCTTATCCTCCGATAAAATCACTTTCTCGGCACACTGCTCAGCAAGATTTAACATCTGATTAGCCAGCCCCATCTTTCGACTGGTACAGGTAATATGCAGGGCAATAGAGTCGCGCTTTTTTTTCAGCGCCAAATGTGGAAGGAGGAACTTGTTGATAAAACCAACGGGCTCACAGATCTCCATTGGCTTACTGATCTGCTCTATCATTCTAAAAGTACAGGGGCTTGTATCACATATAACCGGATAACGGCCTTCTTCACTGGCTTCCCATAAGAATTTCTCAAGGCGTGCAAGACTACGATTAGCTTGACTTGGCAGACCTTTACTCTCCAGCGCCATGCCACAGCAGAGTGCATCCAGACGATCTGGAATAATAACTTCATAGCCAGCTTTATCTAATAGCGACATCATGACCTGATGTAGATCATCCTGGAACGGATCATCCTTGGACGGCCCCATGGTCCGACTGACACAACTCGGAAAATAGACAACGGTACCGTTTTGCGCTTTCGAAGGTACTTTATCCAAGTCTATTTTTCCTGCAGCCCGTGGCATGGATGATGTCCAACCCGGAATACGATCGCCTGATAGTCGCCGGATCAATCCACTGGACTTTTCCATCAGACGATTGCCTAGCAAGTCTTGTGACAGTGCGGCCAGCTTAAGTCCCACTCGCGTCATAGAAGTCACCGTAGAAAAATGATTATCAACCCAATCCCCAATCTGCTCTGTGCGGGGACCATGCTGTGTTTGTCGAATCTTTTTTGTCAGCTTGCCCGTATCAATACCCACCGGACACTCAATGGCACATAGACCGTCCACAGCACAGGTTTCCAATCCCTGATATTCAAACGCCTCTTCGAATGCCTTAAGCCGTTCACTATTCTTCCCTGACACTTTAAGACGAGATATTTCACGCCAGGAGACGATGCGCTGCCGGGGTGTTAATGTCAGATTTCTGGATGGACAGATGGGTTCACAAAAACCACACTCGATGCATTTATCAATCAGCGCATCGGCTGGTGGCAGCGGCTTTAGATTTTTCAGATGAACCTTTTCATCTTCATTTAATATGACACCCGGATTGAGTAGATCGGCCGGGTCAAATAACCACTTTAAGCGCCACATTAATTGATAGGCGTCACTACCCCACTCCATTTCAACGAATGGCGCCATATTGCGACCGGTACCATGCTCTGCTTTGAGTGAACCACCATAATCAGTAACTACCAGATTGCACACTTCATCCATCAAACCCTGATAACGGGTTACTTCAGCCTGTGTACTGAAGTCCTGCGTAAACACAAAATGCAGATTACCTTCCAGGGCGTGTCCGAAAATTAATGCCTCACCATAATGATATTTTTCAAACAGCTGATGCAGCCCCCTGACCGCCGCAGCAAGCTGAGGTACAGGAAATGCAATATCTTCAATAATCACCGTGGTACCGGTTGTTCGCACCGCCCCTACGGCAGGAAATAATCCTTTGCGAATATTCCATAGCGCCTGATAGGCTGCCTTATCAAAAGTAAACTCAGCCTCACGAACCAGATCAATACCTTTCAGCACCGCCTGAATGGCTTCCACCGACTGGTGTAGCGTAGCCTCATCCGCGGCACGCACGTCCACCAGCAAGGCCGCTACCTCATCATCCAGATCATGCAGATAGTCCGGCATGTTCGGTTTATCCTGAACCGATCGCAAGGCCGCACGGTCCATCAACTCAACAGCCGTGACCTCAGTCTCTTTCAGTATGGCTACCGCCTTACAGGCGACCTCCACCGTCGGGAACAGAATCAGTGCGGTGGATTTACAGGGATGATCGGGTACCGTCCGATAGCCAATCTCAGATATGAACCCCAGTGTGCCTTCTGATCCAATCATTAAGTGCTGTAAAATATCGATAGGATCTTCAAAATCAATCAAGGCATTGAGACTGTAGCCTGTTGTATTTTTGAGTCGATATTTATGTCTGATTCGATTCGAGAGATCATTATCTTGACGGGTCTCTTTTGCAAGTTGAGACAGCTCTTCGAGCAACTTCGCATGACTTTTTCTAAACTTTTCTATGCTGTTATTATCGGCGGTGTCCAGGATCGCACCATCCGCCAGAACGACCCGCAGGCTGGCCAGCGTGTTATAACTGTTCTGGGCTGTTCCGCAGCACATGCCACTGGCATTATTCGCCGCTATGCCGCCAATCTTTGCCGCATTAATAGAGGCCGGATCAGGACCAATCTTGCGATGAAAGGGGGCCAGATAATCATTGGCCCACGCACCCACCACACCCGGCTGCAAACGTATAATGGACGCATCATCATTGAGTTGATGATTACGCCAGAAGTCTCCAGACAACAACAGCAAAACAGAATCACTGATTGCCTGACCCGAAAGACTGGTTCCTGCCGCTCTGAAAGTAACAGGGGTATGGTGCCGGTGCGTGGCAGAAAGGATAGCGATCATTTCCGCTTCATTGTTGACCTTCACAACCAGTTTTGGAATCAGGCGGTAAAAGCTGGCATCCGTTCCATACGCCAAGGTTCGCAAGGGATCATCAATCAAACGATCGCTGGATATGAATTTCGCAAGATCCTGCTTTAAAAGTTTGTAACGCTCTGGCATGGCTTACCTACAACTCACTATGATCATTAATAGATTATGAAGCTGAGCATGCGTGCATGCAGGACGGGTCATTTCAGCTTGATCACTCGACTGAAAAGAAGTGTCCTGCACACCGCACAGGAAAATCAGCCACTATTTCCCATAAGCCACTGACGGCAACCAGGTCACAACCTCTGGGAAAAATGCAACTATCAACAAACCCAACAGCTGCAAAACAATGAAGGGAATAACGCCCTTATAAATATCCATAAGTGATATGCCTGGCGGACATACCCCTTTTAGATAGAACAGCGCAAATCCAACAGGTGGAGTCAAAAATGATGTTTGTAGTGTTACAGCCACCAGGAGTGCAAACCAGACCAGTTCAGGATTATCAACAACGCCGTGGCCATCTATATCCAGCCCAAGACCTTTAATCACGGGCGCCAAAAGTGGCAGAATAATCAGGCTAATCTCAATCCAGTCGAGGAAGAAACCAAGCAAAAAGACAATGGCCAGAATAAACGCAATGATGCCATATGGCCCAAACGGAAGCCCTGTCAGTGTTGACTCGATCAGTTCATCACCACCCAGTTCACGCAATACCAGGGCGAATACGGTTGCACCAACAAAGATGGCAAAGATATAGGCAGAGGTGTTGAAGGTGTTAATGGTGACCTCTTTCATTACCGCCCAGTTCAACTGGCGATAACTGGCAGCCATTACAATAGCGCCCAAAGCACCAATACCACTAGCCTCTGTCACAGTTGCAATACCGGCAAAGATAGAACCCAACACCGCAAGGATTAATCCGGCAGGCGGAAGAATGGTTTTAAATACGCCCCAAACTACTGGCATACTGACCGGTTGTACATCCGCTGCCAATGGAGCTGACGCTGGCTTGAAGAAGGAGAAGCCAAGGATGTAAAGAATATATAAGACACCCAGAATAATACCGGGGAAAACTGCCCCCATGAACAGGTCACCTACCGAGAGTCCCATCTGATCACCCATGATGACCAACATAATACTGGGTGGGATCAGGATACCCAGGCAACCGGCACCGGCCACGGTACCCAGCGCCAGGGTTTTGCTATATTTCTGACGCATCATCACGGGGAGTGACATGACACCCAGCAGTACAACCGAGGCACCGATGATACCTGTTGAAGCAGCCAGAATAATACCGATCAGTGTAACGGAGATTGCAAGACCACCGCGCACTCGGCCAAACAAGCCCTGCATGGCATGCATCATGCGTTCGGCAACGCCCGACTTATCCAGCATCAATCCCATGAAAATAAACATGGGCAAGGCAACCAGTACCCAGTTATCCATGATGCCAAATATTCGACCTACAGTCAGTCCAAGCGTGGAGTAATCCAGGCCTGTCATAGTATCCAGGTGAGCATCAGCAAGGTATCCAATGCCGGCAAAGGCAATACCTACGCCTGCAAGTGCCCACGCTACCGGAAAACCAGTGAATAACAGTGCGATAAAACTAACGAACATCGCAATTACAAGGATTTCATTCATCTCCATGATTACTTTTCCTCTCGCTTATCAGGGGTAGTGTCATCATTCACAGTGGACTCCTGTACTTTGAACAGATGACGAATCATGGAAACACGTCCAGGATGTAACTCTTCCGGCTCCTTGGCCAGATGAAGTAGCAGAGCAACCTCACGTATTAAACGTGCAATTGCCGCAATAAAAAGTAATGCAAAACTTAATGGGATTACTGATTTAACAATCCAGCGATAAGGCAACCCTGTTGGATTTGCCGAACTCTCACCTATTTCAAATGAGTAGTACACCCACTCAATACTGTGGAGAAAAATCACTGTTATAAAAGGCAACAACAAAAACAATATGCCAAAAATCTCCCAACGATGTTGGTTTTGGCGAGAGAGATTCATATGAATAATATCCACACGGATATGCGAATCATTGGTCATGGCAAAACTAAGACCAAACATAAAACCGACGGCATAGACATGCCATATCAGCTCTTCCAGATAAACAAGTCCATTATTGAAACCGTAGCGAAGTACAACCTGCACCAGGATAATGCCAATCAAAATAACATTGGACCAGGCCATAACATGACCAATGCGCTGCACGAATCCATTCAA
Source organism: Sedimenticola sp. (assembly GCA_026196795.1). GTDB lineage: Bacteria > Pseudomonadota > Gammaproteobacteria > Chromatiales > Chromatiaceae > Sedimenticola. The sequence goes on along the minus strand of JAPHUE010000127.1, from coordinate 3,339 downwards.
GGCATCGACGATGGGGATACTGTATTCCAGATCGTTGGGTTGATTCATCTCTCGCCTCGATACTGTGTTAGATAATCCTGCCAGTTAAAGGTCTAAAAATGGCAGGTGTCAAAAAAGAGGGATCCCTCACAGGGATCCCTCTTTAAGTTACTTACTTATTTTTCGCGAACCGTGCCTGGACGTGGCAAGAATGCCCACTTATTCCAAACAGCATAGTCTTTACGGAAAGTCTGCATGTTGTCCCAAATAGCTTTAAATTCAGGATCCTTAGAAGACTCTTCAGCAACTACTTCGCCCCACTTGCTCTGGAACTGATCCAGAATTTCAGCAGACCAATAGCGATTCTCAACGCCATTTTTCTCCAGATTCTCTTTCATCTGTGGGAACTGAATGGCTTCGCCCAGTGCAAGGCCATCCAGCATAGCCGCTTTACAGCTCATCTCTACCAGACCTTGCTGGCTCTTAGACATGCCTTTCCAGGTGTCACCGTTAACAATCAACTCAAACAAGGTGGCAGGTTGATGCCAACCAGGATAGTAGTTGAACTTCAGGATCTTGTGGAAGCCAAGCAGTTTATCGATAGCAGGCATTGAGAATTCGGTAGCATCGATAGCGCCTTTTTCTAAAGCAGGGAAAATCTCTTTAGAAGAGAGAAGACTGGTGGAAACACCCATTTTCTCCATGACCAGAGCACCTAAGCCAAAGAAACGCATACGAAGACCCTGTAGATCTGCAGGCTTGTCTATAGGCTTGCTAAACCAACCTGAGGTCTCTGGAGCAATAATGCCACAAGGAATTGAATGAACATTCAAGCCCTTTTTGTCATACATCTCCTGCCACAACTTACGGCCTTCACCGTAGTAGATCCAGGCCAAATACTCTGGCGCATCAGGACCGAAGGGAACAGCAGAGAAAATACCGCCCTTGTTGCCCAGTACACCAGTGTTGTAACCCGGGGTGGTATAGCCCGCATTTACCTTTCCGCTAGCCACTGATTCCAGAATTTCTTTCGGCGGGATCAGTTTACCTGGCTCATAGACTTTAATTTTAACGCTACCACCACTAGCCACATTAAGATGCTCAGACAACCATTTCGGGGTACTACCCAATCCGGTCAGGTGTGTACCAAAGTACACAGGCAATTTCAAAAGCGTTTTCTTTTCTGCCAGTACCGATCCGCTGGAAACGGTCATTGCCAGTGCAGCAGCAGAAACTAAAGAGATCAATTTTCGGTTCATCGTTTTCTCACTCCAAAGGTGGAACAGATTGATAGCCCGGTTATCAACGACCTTCTCTCCGGCATATCCTCGCTCGGATCAAAAATCCTGAGGCGGTTTGATAGGGCTATCCTGTTTACCTGACATTTTTTGGTTAATTGGTCAGGCCAATTTATTTTTAACCCATGTAATTTCTAATGTCAAACACCGAAATTAAGGAAAAACAGTGCCCTTTACACCCTATATATAGGCACTCTCTAGCGTTAATTTGCCGTGAAATTTGATAAAATAGCGCCTTAGGACTTCTCTTTTTTTTAAATTAGAACTAAACTCGGTAACAATTGGTCTTACCACTTGTTAGGAGATTTTGAGACCACCAGATGAAACAGCAACGACTTTCCGACAAAATTGCAGAAAAAATCGAGGCAATGATTGCCGAGGGCAGCCTCATGCCTGGAGAGAAACTTCCAGCAGAGAGGGAGTTGGCCCATCGACTGGAGGTATCGCGTCCGTCACTGCGTGAAGCGATCCAGAAGATGAACAGCAAGGGGCTTCTCACCACGCGACACGGTGGCGGCACCTATGTATGTGAATCACTGGAACCCTCTTTTGTAGAACCACTGATTGCCCTGCTGAGTGACATGCCTGAATCTCGCTATGATGTTTTGGAGATTAGACATGCCCTGGAGGGAACGGCAGCCTATTATGCCGCTTTACGAAGCACCAACGGAGATAAGGAAAAGATAAAACGCTGTTTTGACAAGATGATCAGAAACCACGGGAGTCCCGACCCAATGGATGAGGCAAGAGCCGATGCGGCCTTTCATCTCTCCATTGTTGAGGCCTCCCACAATGTGGTGCTACTGCATGTGATGCGAGGGCTATTCACCCTGCTCCAGAGCAGCATCTCGCATAACCTGGACAAGCTCTATACCTTACCGAGAGTATTTGAGCCCCTGAGCAACCAGCACGAAAGGCTGATGAATGCCACTATAGAAGGTGATGCAGAGAGAGCACGACAGGCGGCCCAGGAACACTTGGTGTTTGTGGAAGAGTCATTACAGCAAATTGATCGAGAAGAGGTGCGAAAACAACGCGCCTTACGCGGATTAACCGCATAAACATTTGGTTTTTTAACTTCAGGAGTCACCATGTCCCCGGTAAAACACTACCCGGATAAACCCGAAAAGGTTTATTTCTTCGGCACATGCCTCATTGACATGCTCTACCCCGAGGCGGGTCTAGCCGGCATGCAACTGCTCAAGCGAGAAGGGATCAAAGTCATCTTCCCGCAGAATCAGACCTGCTGTGGCCAACCGGCATGGAATTCGGGCTACCGCGACGAGACACCTGCTGTGGTTTTAAATCAGGTCAACTCTTTTCCAAAAGATTATCCGGTTGTTGTACCTTCAGGATCTTGCGCCGGAATGATGCGCCATCACTACCCTGAGGTATTTCATGGCAAGCCCGAATCAGACCGCGTCAATGCCTTTTCTGAACGGGTCTTCGAACTGACCGAGTTTCTGGTACATGTCTTAAAGATTGAACTTAAAGATCTGGGTGAACCTACCAAGGTAGCGCTACACACTTCCTGTTCTGCCAGACGTGAAATGGGCGTGGCAGATGAACATGAAGCACTGCTTAAACAACTGGGCAATGTCCAACTGGTTGAGCAGGCACGCAAAGCCGAGTGCTGTGGTTTTGGTGGCACCTTTGCCGTTAAACATCCCGATACCTCAGCGGCCATGGTAGCCGATAAAGCACAGGCGATTACAGAAACCGGTGCCGAACAACTGGTGAGTGGTGACTGCGGCTGTCTGATGAATATAACCGGACACATGGAACACAAAGGCATTGGCCCAAAAGGCCAGCATATTGCCAGTTTCCTCTGGGAGCGTACTCATGCATCAGACAGCTGAATTCCATAAACGCGTAAAAGAGGCGCTGGACAATCCACAACTGAGAAGTAACTTCCGGGTTGCCATGGACGGATTGATGGAGAAGCGGCGCACTGCCTTTCCAGACAAGGAGGCCTTGGAAGCACTGCGTATAACTGGCTCCAGAATTCGGGCAAACGCCCTTGCCAAACAACCTGACCTGCTTGAGCAGTTAGAAAAGAATT
>JAPHUE010000112.1 GCA_026196795.1 Sedimenticola sp. | reverse complement strand
TATTATGATAGATGCGGATGGATTTAAGCAGGTTAACGATCAGTACGGGCATGATGCAGGGGATTATGTGTTACGGGAACTTTCCAAATGCCTGATAAATTCTTTTCGTACAGATGACTTTGTCGCAAGGCTGGGTGGTGATGAATTCATGGTGATATTGCAGAATACAGATCTGCTTGGCGGGAAAAATATTGCTGAGATTGTAAGGGCGACGGTCTCTAATATGTCAGTACGTACAAATAATGAGATATGGAAAGGAAGCATCAGTGTCGGCGTTGCAGAGCGATCATCAAAAATGGTCAGTTACGATGAACTGATCAAGGCTGCTGATAAAGCAGTCTATCTATCAAAAAGTAACGGGAAAAACCGGGTTGAATGTTTTAATGAATTGACGTGATGGTTTGTTAGTGGGGTTCTTGTCTCAATTGATGCCTTCCGTGAGTTGCTTATAGTGGTGCCACATTTACTTCATGTCACTAGTGTCAACTATACTAATTACACCTGCCGATACCACTGCCTTACGCCTTTGGTGGTTTAAACGCAGTTCAGATTATCAGCCGGTTTTAGGTACTCGATGAAAATATCTATGTTCCCTGGTTGCATTCTTAAAGACTTGTGCGTAGAGATTTGATTTGGATTTAACGGTCAGTATCAGGTGTGGCCTCACCTTGATAACTGCTGCTATCAGCAAAAAAGTTGTCATTCGGCTAACCTACTTTACGAGCTGAAAGCATCCAATAGCTGTCGTTCATTTCGACACCCGGTTTGCCCGTAGAAAATAGACGCGGCCCCTTTTGGAACACACCCCTACCGTTCGTTTGCAGATTCAAGCATCTTGACCATCCGCATGTAACCCAGACTCGTTGCAAGTTCAAGTGGGGTAATTCCGTTACGATCAGGGATAGTGTGATTGGCACCGGCATCTATCAATGCCCTGAGGGTTGCCTGGTGTCGGTAGCCTCCATCACTCAAAACGATCGCTTCAATGACAGCGGTCCAACCCAGGTTATTTATATGGTCCAGCGGGGCACCCGCATTGATTAACACACGCACAACTTCATCGTGTCCCAGGTGTGCTGCAGCAATCAGAGCCGTTCCATCGTATCGGCTGGTAATATTCCCCGGTCTACACCCCAATTCTAGAGAGAGCTTCAATGTCTCGACATCGTTGGCCACTGCGGCTATGGTGACGATATCGTAGTAGTCGTTCTCAAGCGCATTGGGATCAGCGCCAGCAGCCACGAGTTCCCGCATCACATCATGATGGCCACCGTAGGCGGCTATATGTAATGGCGTACGCCGGTAATTATCTCGTTCATCAATATTCGATCCTCGCTTGAGCAACTCAACTATGCGCGTCAGGTCACCTTGGGCAGCCGCTTTTGGCAAACCACTGTAACCAGAGATAGTTCTCTCAGATGGAGCTATCTGGGCCTGCACAAGTCCGTGACCAATTAGCAGGCCGGCACAAATCGTCACTTTCAATATAATTAAATTTACATTCATGACTGTCTCAGGATTAATTTCTGGCGCTTGCCGTTGGTGTCACGGTTTCTATCCTACTGTAGAAGCAGCGAAAAAAGGGGGCTGCGCGCTCCCCATCCATAAAACTCTCTACTTGATGCCTATAGCGGCTAATCCCTCTTGGGCACATTCTTCATCCAGGTGTCCGCCCGGGGCGCCACCAACACCTATACCACCAACCCTCTCACCGTTAATAACGATTGGCAGACCACCTCCGAGAATTACCAGGCGGCTGTCCATATCCCGCAGCCCATTGAGAAACGGTTTTTCTCCAATCATCTGTGCCAGCTGTCCACTAGGACGACCCATGCTGGCAGATGTGAAAGCCTTACCTTGGCTACTGCCAATGGTGTGAGGCCCTGCCATCGGATGGCGTGACTGACTAAGTAGATTTCCTCCTCGATCTACTACTGCAACAGAGACGTTGTAGCCGTCGGTCTTGCACTTCGTTAGGGTGGCATTGACCGCCTTCTGTGCTAATTCAAGGGAAAGATAGCTTTGCTTGGGCCAATCTGCGGCTTGCGCTGTAGGTGCAGCGAGCAATACAGACAAAGACGCCATAAATAATGCTTTTTTCAACATCGTTTCAATCTCCAGTTACTAATTTGTGCTTAAAGGCTAGACTTAGAAGAGATATTTGTATAATGGATAGTTATGATATATATATTCTTATCATGAATAATGTATATCGATTACTCCGCCGGCTTGACCTCAATCTGCTGGTTGTATTTGATGCCATGATGCGCGAACGGAGCGTCAGCCGCGCTGCACAGCTCTGTTTCTTGAGTCAGCCCGCAATGAGCAACGCGCTTAATCGCCTGCGTGAAATGCTAGACGATCCCCTGTTTATACGCACCTCTAGTGGTATGCTCCCAAGCCCACGGGCCAAGGCACTCGAGGGACCCATTCATTCTATGCTGAATCAGCTCAGTAGCCAGCTACAGCCAACGGAAACTTTCAACCCTGCAACCACCGAAAGACATTTTTGTATTGCACTCACCAGCTACGGGGAAAATCTGCTTTTACCTCAGATCAGCCAAATATTGAGTGAGCAAGCACCAAAAGCGCAGTTGGAGATATCAAGGCTTAGTGAGGGTTTTCCGCTAGAAGAACTCGAGCGTGGCGATATTGATCTGGTGATCGGTGTCCAGGCTTATCTCCCACCACTGAAGCAGTTGAAATCTAGACCCTATCTAAATGAGCGATTGGTGTGCTTGGCCCGGAAAAAGCGTCGTCGCTCGAAGCGCCTTTCTCTTAAACAGTTCCTCGCCCATCGACACATCTACCCATCACCCCTTGGAGTAAAAACCAACATAGTCGATAGCTGGCTCGAGCAACAGGGTGTCAAAAGGGATATAGCCATCTCAACCCACAGCTACCTTGTTGCCGCTCGTGTCGCCGCTGAAACAGATTATCTTCTTAGCCTGCCTTACCAGATTGCCCGGCAATTGAGCCAGCTGTTACCCCTGGACATCCTGGAGCCTCCAGCAGAATTCCCGATGTTTCAGCTAAGCATGATCTGGCATCCTCTGTATGGTCAGGAGCCTGCTACCCGTTGGTTATTGGAGGTGGTGACCAATATCAACCCATAGCTGTTATCATGTTTGGTTTACTTATTTTCCGGTTAGTGCCCAAAGAAAAAGTAACACCGAAATCAGAACTAAGCCAATACACTCGGACAGTAACGCTCAGATCCACTACAGGCAAAAATAAAAAGCGAACGAATATTATTTCTAGTAACGGACGTATGTGTTTCACGTGGCGAACGGCTGCTGCATGTCGATTAGAACCGTTATGGGATAGATCCAATTGTTTGCTTTGGTCGCAAAACGGACTATGAAACTGGTACTGCTTGCTCGGTAAAGTTTGATCCGAATTATTTGTTTTTTCGATAAAGGTAATGCCCGTTACCAAAAAACTGACCCTCTTTGGGTGCAAAGAGTACTACTTTGCAGACGATAAAATAGTTATTCCAATAACGAATGTCATCTTCGGATAGATGTGCTGCATGGAGGTGGTCTATCTGCTCCCAGAATCGGCGATGCCACTCATCGATCGTATGCCAGTAATTCATGCCATTGATATACCATCCCTGTTCAGGGGTGAGATGGCGCTTCTGGTTCAGCATCTCTTGATGTGGCCATACACGGCCGCCAGGGAAGTAGATACCAACTGGTGTCTGGCTGGCGTCAAAATATTTCGGGAATACTGGCTGTGAGACAATCAGATGCAGAAATACCCGTCCACCTGGTTTGAGCAGGGCGGCCATCATCTCGAAGATAGCATCCAGATTGCTCACTTGTTCAAAGACCGCGATGGAGATCACCAGATCGTAGCTTTCTATGCCCAGATCTGTCGTGGTTAGATTGCTTATATCATCCTGTATCAGCGTAAGGTTGGCTTTGCTGAACAGATGGTCAGGATTGTTTTGCTGACTACGGATATAGTCAGCCTGAGTTTTACTGGCCGTGATTGTTACCACTTCCACGTCGGGAAAGTGTTCAAACAGGTACGCCTCAAATGAGCCAAATCCACAGCCAATATTGAGAATCTTTTCATCGCCTTTGATTTGGGCGCGCTCACAGATGAGGCGGAACTTCTCTGTTTGAGCCTCTTCGAGTGTGATCGTACTCTGTTTAGCCTGTTCAGCAGTTTCTCCATAGAAGGCCATGGAGTAGGCCATGTAGTCTTTGTCCAGGAACGACTGAAAAAATTCCAGGGGTTGGTCATAGTGGACGGACATCAGATCTTCCGTCTCTTGCCAGGTAGGTCCCCGGTCGGTAGTGATGCCAAAGGCTTCTAACGTATGTTTCTTATCGGCTTCCTGCTGATACTCGCGTGTGAAATAACGCGTCAACCTGGATTCATAGAGTTCAAGTTCGCGTGACCCATAGGGATGTATTCCAGCCTTGTGGAGCTTTTCTATTAGATTATTCATTGTTCAGCCCTAAGAACTTTATTCCTTACCGTAGGCTGAATTATTACCCTTAGATAGGTGATCAAGCAAGGCCTGAATGGTAGAAGTGCGACAATTAGCTATCTCTGCCACAAGACTGTCGAGTTCAACTGCAGAACTCGATGTATTTATACGCGTTGTGCGCACGGCCAATCGGTAAAGATTGAGTGCGCCCAAGTTACCGGCAGTGTCTTTGAGTTTATGCCCATACTCTTTGGCTGATTTGATATCGTTACTCAAAATAGAATTTCTGAGCCCATCAATCAGGTCGCTACTCTCTTTATCAAACTGGTTAATCAGTTCAAGCAGAAAGCCTTTCTCTTTTCCCAGCCGTTTCAACTCTTCGAGTTGATGGGTGTCCAGTGTGAGGTCATCATTGGGATGTGGTGTTCCAACATTCAATGCCTGATAGCCAAAAGCGTCATTTTTCTCCTTCTCACGCTGCAGTGCGTCCTCTATTGTTGAGTGTAAACGTTGCGTATTGATTGGCTTTACAATGAGATTATGAATGTCCGCATTCTCACAGGCCTGCATTGTCTGTGAGTTGGGATTGTCCAGGACGAGTATAAAGGGAACCCAGGGTTGGTTGAGTCGGGTGAATCGATAAAGCTTTATAACTTCTATGCCAGATACATCGGGCATATTAGCGTCCAGTATGGCCAGATCAAAATGATGATTGTCCAGGGCATCCAGTACCTGTGAGCCTTCCGTTAAAATAAAGGTTTGATGACCTGCCGTACTGAGAATGCGGCGTAACTTGTTACATTCGCTGCTGTTGTGACTGGCAATAAGCACTTCAAGCGGCTGCTGTTTTTTGTCTGACTCATAGTGATCCAGGAGTTGGATAATATTGTGATGAGTTTGTATCTCTACCGCACTGTGTAGCGCGCTATATAGCAGCGTCTTGTCGATAGGTGAATGTAGTATTTTTGAGTAACCTGCAGTCTCCAGCTGCTCGGCCCGTGTGGAGATAACACTGCCGCCGTAATGAATCAGATAGAGGGGTTGTAATAGGGGATCTGCTCGGAGTGCGATGGCAAATTGGCAATCGTCCATATCGAGATTACGCTGATCCACCAATACCGTCTGATACGGCTTTTCGCTGAGTGAAGATTGTACCAGTGTGGCGAAGGCTCTGGCACTTGATTGAACGATGGTATAATTAACACCCCAGTTTTTCAGGTGGGATGTGATGTCGTTTTTCCCGGGTTGGGCACTTGAAATCACCAGTAAGGGTATCTCATTAATCTCGCTGGTTTGGTCTTCTTCAAGGTGCGGTGTTGCTGTTTTTATTTCAGTATTTATCGCCGGATCTTCCTGGTCAGCTATATCGACAGACAATTCGCTGGATTGGCTAAGTGTTGGATTATTGCGCGCTCTGTTTAACTGGAAAGTAATAAGCAGCAAAGGAAGCGTTATCGCAATAGCACAGGAGATAAGCAACCAGGAGCTTCCCGCAATGATAAGCAGGAGATCAAGGAGCAGTATGCCTGCGATGATGAGATATTCCGGCTTTCCCTGAATCATCTTTTTATCCAATTTTGATGAATGAATGTGGCTTTCCATAGCGAGGTTTCATTGGTTCAGTGTTTTTTGACGATTGGGTAGCCTGTTATGTATGTCGAGTACCTGGTCCATATTGGAAAGAAACGCATCGACGCAGTCCGGGTCAAAATGTCGCCCTCTCTGTGACTGCAGGTAGTCAAGGGTTCTATCCAGTGACCAGGCTGATTTGTATGGTCGCTCAGAACGCAGAGCATCAAAGACATCGGCTACAGCGACTACCCGGGCTTCAATCGGGATATCGGTTTTGCTAAGTCCCTGCGGATAGCCCTTGCCGTCAAAGCGTTCATGATGGCCATAGGCAATGATAGCGCCTGTCTGGACGTAGCAGGAGGTACTGTCCCGCAAAATATCAAAACCGATCTGGGTGTGGGTCTTCATAACGCTCCACTCCCGGGTTGAAAGTTTTCCTGGTTTCAGCAGTATCTGATCGGGGATACCAATCTTTCCAATATCGTGCATGGGTGCGGCGAGTTTTATGATCTCGCAGAGTTCATCATCAAGGTTCATCGATTTAGCGATCAGACAGGCGAAATCCGACATGCGCATGACATGATCACCGGTCTCTTCATCACGAAACTCGCCCGCCTTGGCGAGCCGCAACAGGGTCTCTTTCTCTCGCAGCCCCAGCTCTTCGGTTTTTCTGGAGATCTCCTGTTCGAGCCAGCGTGCGCGATCTTTAATGATGACCTGCTGTTTACGCAGCTGAAGCAGGTTACGGCAGCGTGCACGACACTCGTAATGGTCAATGGGTTTGGAAAGAAAGTCTGTGGCGCCGGCTTCGAGTGCCTGATAACGGATTGATTTGTCATCCATGCAAGTGATGATAACCAGCGGAATATCAGTGCAGGAGGGGATCTGTCGGAACCAGTGGGTAAACTCAACCCCATCCATGTTGGGCATCTTGTAGTCGGTTATGACCAGGTCATGGTTGTTATGTTTGGCCCACTCGAGTGCTTTGATTGGATCAGAGAAACACTCCACATGGATATTCTCATCAATCGAGTGGATTAACTCTTCAAGGATCATCAGACTGATAGTCTGATCATCTAGAATTAAAACGGTTGGCATACCCAATCCTCACGTTCAGGAGACGCAGTTCCTGCATAGTGGCTCTCTGCCTGATCAGGCAGATGAGCTGTAAAGTGATGTTCTCTGTTGTGATTGAAAACATATTATGTCATTTAAAAACAGAAAGATAGCGCGTCCATTCGGTGATGCTTGCTTACTCTTCAGCAAACAGTTGCTGCAGTAATGTCCGTATATTGCCCGGTTCAAAGGGTTTGTCACAGATTGCGGAAACCCCAGCCTGCTGCACTGCAGCTAGCCGGTTATCATTCTCCTCACTGGTGACCATGATAATCGGTATGGATGACTGATTGCTATTGGCCCGAATGTGGCTGACGAGTGCTTCACCATCCATTTCAGGCATGTTGTAGTCGGTAACGATCAGGTCAAAGAAGTTGTGATCCAGCAGCTCCATAGCCTCTTTGCCGTTGTTTGCTTCTGTAAATATTTCAAGTCCCATATTGCTCAAGGTTCGCTTGATATGCTTACGGGCAAAGGGGCTGTCGTCTACGATCAGGACATTGAGATTTTCCGGATCATAGCGTCCAAGTTCTAGTGATGCGGGGTCAAGATATTCCAGTGTGCTGCCCAGGGCGATGCGCAAAGCATCCTGGGCAAAGGGTTTTGGCAGAATGGCAATAGCCCCAGCCTGGCGAATCGGATCAAGATAACGAAAACGGGTTTCGCTGGATATCAGCATGAAGGCGGTCTCACTCAGGGCATCTTTTTCACGCATCTGATGTACCAGGTCGGTACCGGTCATGTCAGGCAGATAGAGGGTGCTGATCACCAGATCTGGCTCGTAATCTTCCATCAATATCAGTGCTTCCTGACCGCTCAGGACGGGCGTAATTTGATGGATTCCAAGATTATTCAAATAGTTAGTAACTATTTTTTGCTGAGTAGTTGAGGGTTCAACCAGCAGTACCATCAGATCGGTGAGTTTCAGTGCCATACTTCCTCCAGTCAGGCATACCCACCCTTAGCGGCCGTAAGGCGCTTATCTTTACCTCTTTTGTTGCTGTATCAGACTGTTTTTCATGGTTTTTTGATTAGAAGTGCAGCCTGGGCGGCTGGTTGGCCCAGGCTGTGGGAGGTGTGGTCTCAGAAGGTACGGTTGCTGGCCTCGATGAAGGCTTCACGAAAGGCCTGGTAATCCTTGGCTACAGGATACTGGGGAAACTCATCAATCACATTTTGTGGCGGGCGAAACAGAATGCCGCGATCAGCTTCTTCCAGCATGGTGGTATCGTTATATGAATCCCCCGCGGCGATGACGCGGAAGTTCAGGTTGTGAAAGGCCTTAACGGCTTGGCGTTTCGGATCTTTCTGGCGAAGGTGGTAATCCTCGACCATGCCGTTTTCACCAATCCCTAATTTATGGCAGAGCAGTGTGGGGTGGCCAAGCTGGCGCATCATGGGTGCAGCGAACTCGTAGAAGGTGTCGGATAGGATCACCACCTGAAAACGCTCTCGCAGCCAATCCAAAAACTCCCGCGCCCCTTCCAGTGGTGACATGCCGTCTATTACCTCTTGAATATCAGACAGACCCAGTTTGTGTTGTTGTAAAATCTGTAACCGCTGCTTCATCAGTACATCGTAATCAGGAATATCGCGTGTTGTTGCTTTAAGCTCCTCGATTCCGGTGCGCTCGGCAAAGTTGATCCAGATTTCAGGTATCAGTACCCCTTCAAGGTCGAGACAGGCCATTTCCACGCGTCAGTTCTCCTTATATCAAGGCTATTCGGAGGCATTATTGCCCCATAAAAAAGTGCCGCTAGGATACACGATGACAAAAAGGATGGGCAGGGGGCATATCCCTGAAAAATGACGGCAACAAAATAACCATAAAGTAAAGTGGTTGACGTATACGTTACCCTTGTTTATATTCCGTCTCCAAGGAGTGAAGTATGGATAAGTTGTTGACCGTTACCGAACTGGCTGAAGAGTTCAATATCACGGCACGAACCATCAGGTTCTATGAGACGAAAGAGTTGATCAGCCCGCAGCGTGTGGGATCCACCAGGGTCTACACTTATCGTGATCGTGCGCGTCTTAAATTAATCCTCAGAGCCAAGCGGCTCGGTTTTTCACTGACGGATATTCGAGAGTACCTGCATCTCTATAACGTCGACCCGGAGCAGTTAGAACAGCAGCAATTGCTGCTGTCAAAAATCAGCCGACGCATTGAAGAGTTGGAGCAGCAACAGGAAGATCTGGTGACTACGCTGGAGGAGCTGCGGGATATTGAGCAGCAGGCGTTGTCCAATTTGAAAACAAGAGCGATCACTACTGAGTAGTCAGTGTAGTGGATCAGTTGGTTAATTAGCGCTACGGCGCAGAACAATCCAGTCACCACTGGTATCGATTATGGCGGAGAACATAATGAAAAACATCGTGATTGCAGGCTATGCCCGCACCCCATTTACCCTGTCAAACAAAGGTGCGTTGGCAAAAACACGCCCCGATGATCTGGCGGCAGCCGCCAT
>JAPHUE010000232.1 GCA_026196795.1 Sedimenticola sp. | reverse complement strand
TTCGGCCCTTACCTGTTTGATGAGTGGCGTTATATGGATCATGGTGAGCCCGATATGGATTGCACCAACCGTCCGCTGAATGAGGCGTTTGTACTCAATGACCCACGCTATGCCGGTGCCCAGATCCTGCTGGCCAGGGAAAACTTTGGTTGTGGCTCCTCCCGTGAGCATGCGCCCTGGGCGTTGGAAGATTTTGGTTTTAAAGTCATTATAGCGCCAAGTTTTGCAGATATTTTCTTTAATAACTGCTTTAAAAACGGCATCCTGCCGATCAAGCTCAGCAATGAGCAGATGGATGCCCTGTTCGCCAAAGCGAGTGATGCTGAAGCCTTAAGTATCGATGTGGATTTGCAAGCACAGACACTGACGGTTCCCGGTGGGGAAACGATTGCCTTTGATGTGGATGAGTTCCGCAAGCAGTGTCTACTGGAAGGGTTGGATGATATTGGTCTGACTCTGCGACACAGTGACGAGATTACCGCTTTTGAGCAAAAGCGCAGAGAGCAGGCTCCGTGGATCTTTGGCGAAGCCTGATCAATGTGATTATTCATGACGAGGCCGGAGTCGACGTAGCGACTCCCGCCTCTGTTTAGAGAAATATTAGGACAAGGTTAAACAGCAATGAGCAAAAATATACTGGTATTGCCAGGTGATGGCATTGGACAAGAGATCGTTACAGAGGCCGTTAAGGTACTGGCCTGCCTGCGTGACGATTTTGGTCTGGATATTGAGATGGATGAAGCGTTGATCGGTGGTGCGGCCTATGATGCGACCGGCCATCCACTGCCCCAGGCGACTATCGATCTGGCCAAAGAGGCCGATGCGGTGCTGTTGGGTGCGGTTGGCGGTCCAAAATGGGAGCCACTGGATATCTCTGTGCGCCCTGAGAAGGGCTTGCTGGGTATTCGTAAAGAGTTGGGTCTGTTCGCCAATCTGCGTCCCGCCATTCTCTACCCACAACTGGCCGATGCCTCCACCCTGAAGCCGGAAGTGGTTTCGGGTCTGGATATCATGATTGTGCGTGAGTTGACCGGCGGTATCTATTTCGGCCAGCCCCGCGGTATTCGCGAGTTGGAGAACGGTGAGAAAGAGGGGTTCAATACCCTGATCTATCGTGAGTCTGAAGTGGATCGCATTGTCCGTGTGGCGATGGATATCGCCATGAAGCGTAATAAGCGACTCTGCTCAGTGGATAAGGCCAATGTCCTGGAATGCACCGAGATGTGGCGTGATGTGGCGACCAAAGTAGGCGCCGATTACCCGGATGTGGAGCTGTCTCATATGTATGTGGACAATGCGGCCATGCAGTTGGTACGCGCACCCAAACAGTTTGATGTGATGGTGACGACCAATATGTTTGGTGACATTCTGTCAGATTGTGCCTCCATGCTGACCGGTTCCATTGGTATGCTGCCTTCGGCTTCACTGGATGAGAATGGTAAGGGTATGTACGAGCCTATTCATGGCTCAGCACCGGATATCTCAGGTCAGGGTGTAGCTAATCCATTGGCAACCATTCTCTCGGTTGCCATGATGCTGCGCTACTCTTTGAATGAAGCTGATATGGCCGAGCGTGTTGAAAAGGCGGTAAACAGCGCCTTGGATCAAGGGCTGCGCACCCCTGATATCTATTCCGAGGGGACAGAAAAAGTCGGCACCGAAGCGATGGGCGATGCGGTCGTCAAAGCGCTACGGGAAGGTTAAGTCAACAGGCGCGTAATCCGCGCCTGATTGTTTTTATACTATATAGGTGATTGCGATGAAACGGGTTGGTTTTGTAGGCTGGCGTGGCATGGTGGGCTCTGTTCTGATGGAACGGATGCTGTCAGAGAAAGATTTCGATCTGATTGATGAGCCGGTCTTTTTTACTACCTCTCAGGTGGGTCAGGCCGGTCCGGATATTGGCAAGCCCATACCCACCCTGAAAGATGCTGCCAATATTGATGAGCTGAAGGCGATGGATGCCATCATCTCCTGTCAGGGTGGCGACTACACCAAGCAGGTGTATAAGGATCTGCGTGGTGCTGGATGGCAGGGATACTGGATCGATGCGGCCTCTGCGCTGCGTATGGAAGAGAACAGTGTCATTATCCTTGATCCCGTCAATCTGAATGTGATCCAGGATGCCCTGGCAGCTGGCGTGAAAGACTTTATTGGCGGCAACTGTACTGTGAGCCTGATGCTGATGGCATTGGGTGGTCTGTTCCGTGCCGATCTGGTTGAGTGGGCATCTGCCATGACTTATCAGGCGGCCTCCGGTGCCGGCGCTAAAAATATGCGTGAGCTGCTGAGTCAAATGGGCGCTGCCCATGCTTCCGTTAAGCCACTGTTGGGTGATCCCGCTTCTGCCATTCTGGATATTGATCGGCAAGTCGCTGCGGCTATGCGCAGTGACAGCTTTCCAACGGACTGTTTTGGTGTGCCATTGGCCGGTAGCCTGATTCCCTGGATTGATACCCAACTGCCGAATGGACAGAGCCGTGAAGAGTGGAAGGGTGGTGTCGAGACCAACAAGATACTGGGGCGCAGTGACAATCCAGTCCCCATTGATGGTCTTTGTGTCCGCATTGGCGCGATGCGTTGCCACAGTCAGGCCATGACTATCAAGCTGAAGAAAGATGTGCCCATGGATGAGATCGAAGGGATGCTTGCCTCAGCGAATGATTGGGTCAAGGTGATACCTAACGATCGTGACGTTACCGTTCAAGAACTGACGCCAACGGTCGCTACCGGTACATTGAGTGTGCCGGTCGGTCGTCTGCGCAAGATGGCAATGGGAGAAGAGTATCTCTCTGCCTTTACGGTAGGTGACCAGTTGTTATGGGGTGCCGCTGAACCATTGCGTCGTATGCTGCGTATTCTTTTGCAGGCGTAATAGCACCAGAGATCCGACCGGGAGTCTGTCCAGCTACAGAGTGTTGTGGCTGGGCTGGCTCCCTTTTGTTTTGCATGGAATATAATATAAGTGACTGATAAAAATATAAATATTGCCGTAGTAGGAGCCACCGGGGCAGTGGGTGAAGCGATGTTGTCCATCCTGTCGGAAAGAGCCTTTCCGGCAGGTAAGGTCTATGCATTGGCGAGTGCTCGTTCGGTTGGAAAGCGGGTGGCATATGGAGAAAAACACCTTGTTGTAAAGGATTTGGCCGACTTCGATTTTTCTCAAGTTAAGCTTGTGCTGTTTTCTGCAGGCGCAGATGTCTCGGCCCAGTTTGCTCCAAAGGCTGTCGAGGCGGGGTGTGTCGTTATTGATAACACGTCACAGTTTCGCTATGAAGAGGATGTTCCTCTGGTGGTACCTGAGGTTAACGCCGGGGCGATTGCTGACTATATGCAGCGGGGTATTATTGCAAACCCCAACTGTTCAACTATTCAGATGTTGGTTGCACTGAAACCCATTCATGATGCGGTTGGCATTAAGCGAATCAATGTCTGTACCTATCAGGCTGTGTCCGGCGCGGGAACCCGTGCGGTAGAGGAGCTGGCGGGACAGACAGCGAGATTGCTGAATGGGCAGCCCGTCAAACCGGGGCTTTTCCCAAAGCAGATCGCCTTCAATGTGTTGCCACAGATTGATCAGTTTATGGAGAACGGCTACACCCGTGAAGAGATGAAAATGGTCTGGGAGACGCAAAAGATTCTGGGTGATTCATCAATTCAGGTTAATCCCACTGCTGTTCGTGTGCCGGTGTTTTTTGGTCATTCAGAAGCGGTTCACATCGAAACAACGCAAAAGATAAGTGCTGAGCAGGCGCGTAGCCTGCTTCAAAATGCACCCGGAGTTACAGTTGTTGATGAACATGAGTCAGGCGGCTATCCCACGCCCGTTACCGAGTCGGCGGGACAGGATGGTGTCTTTGTGGGACGGATTCGGGAGGATATTTCCCATCCTAAGGGGTTAAATCTGTGGATTGTGTCAGATAATGTCAGAAAGGGTGCGGCACTTAACACTATTCAGATTGCTGAAATTTTGGAAAAAGACTATTTGTAAGCTATAGTT
>JAPHUE010000138.1 GCA_026196795.1 Sedimenticola sp. | reverse complement strand
CAAGGCCGCCAGAAGCGTTACGAGTATACGTGCACCTGAAGCACCAATCGGATGTCCGAGAGCACAGGCACCGCCGTTGATATTCACCTTTTCATGATCGAGATCCATCTCACGCATAGCGGCCATGGTGACAACGGCAAAGGCCTCATTGATCTCCCAGAGATCCACATCGTCCTTGCTCCACTCCAGGCGCTTAAGCAGATTTTGCATGGCAAATACCGGCGCCGTGGTAAACCAACAAGGCTCTCCGGCATATCCAGTATGACCATGGATAATCGCCTTGGGAGAGAGTCCACGACGCTCAGCTTCAGAGGCCCGCATCATCACCAGTGCGGCTGCACCATCGGAGATTGAACTGGAGTTGGCTGGAGTTACCGTGCCATCCTTGCGAAACGCAGGGCGCAGGCTGGGTATTTTCTCGGGACGGGCATTGCCAGGCTGTTCATCGATAATTACTTCTGTATCACCTTTACGCCCTTTAATCGTGACGGGTGTTATTTCACGCTCAAAGCGACCCGCTTCAATAGCGGCGTTGGCACGACTCAGTGAAGCGATGGCAAAATCATCCTGTTGTTCACGGGTGAATTTAAAATGATCGGCACACTGCTCAGCAAAGGTGCCCATCAAGGCGCCACGATCAAAGTAGGCATCTTCCAGACCGTCCAGGAACATATGATCCATCACCTTGCCATGTCCCAGGCGGTAACCACCCCGCGCTCTGTCCAGCAGATAAGGGGCATTGGTCATGGACTCCATACCACCAGCAACCATCACCTCGTTGCTGCCAGCTTTAAGTAGATCATGGGCCAGCATCACCGCTTTCATGCCGGAACCACATACCTTGCTTACACCGGCACAGGTGGTGCTTTGTGGCAGTCCAGCACCCAATACCGCCTGACGGGTAGGCGCCTGAC
The DNA here is from genome assembly GCA_026196795.1 of Sedimenticola sp. Lineage (GTDB taxonomy): Bacteria > Pseudomonadota > Gammaproteobacteria > Chromatiales > Chromatiaceae > Sedimenticola. The sequence continues at coordinate 13,005 of JAPHUE010000138.1, read as the reverse complement.
CAATACCGGCGGTTAATACATTACCCATCAGCACTTCCTGTACATCTTCGGGACTGATACCGGCCCTGCTGACTGCAGCAGCAATGGCGGCTGAGCCCAGCTGGGGCGCCGTCAATGACGATAGGGAACCCTGAAAACCACCCATCGGGGTACGGGCGATATCAACGATGACAATAGGATCACTCATGGGAAAACTCCGGATTAAACTTTTACACTTAGATTTCGTAATATATGAGGGGTCGGCATCGATCTGGATCGACGCCGACCCCTTAACCAAGCTAACGGGTTTCGTTAAACAATTCGCGACCGATCAACATACGGCGTATTTCAGATGTGCCTGCACCAATCTCATACAGCTTGGCATCACGCAGGAAACGGCCTGTCGGGTATTCATTGATATAGCCGTTACCACCCAGGGTCTGAATGGCTTCCAGTGCCATCCAGGTCGCTTTCTCTGCAGAGTAGAGAATCGCTCCCGCGGCATCCTTACGGGTTGTCTCACCCCGGTCACAGGCTTTGCCGACAGCATAGACATAGGCCCTGCAGGCGTTCATGGTGGTGTACATATCTGCCATCTTGCCTTGCATCAGTTCAAACTCACCGATCGGACGTCCAAACTGTTCACGCTCGTGAATGTAGGGAACCACAACATCCATACAGGCCTGCATGATACCCAGCGGTCCACCAGAAAGTACGGCACGTTCGTAGTCAAGACCGCTCATCAACACTTTTACGCCTTGGTTGAGTCCGCCAAGGATATTCTCTTCCGGCACTTCCACATCTTCAAAGACCAGCTCGCCAGTGTTGGAACCACGCATACCGAGCTTATCCAGTTTCTGGGCACTCTTGACCCCAAAACCACGCTCGATAATAAAGGCCGTAATGCCTTTCGGACCGGCCTGAAGATCGGTCTTGGCATAAACCACCATCACATCAGCATCGGGGCCGTTGGTGATCCACATCTTGTTACCATTTAATACGTAACGATCACCTTTTTTTTCCGCCTTGAGCTTCATGCCGACCACATCAGAACCGGCATTCGGCTCAGACATTGCCAAGGCACCGATATGATCACCACTGATCAATTTTGGCAGGTACTTCTCTTTCTGTGCCTGGCTGCCGTTGCGCTTGATCTGATTAACACAAAGATTGGAATGGGCACCATAACTCAGGCCAATTGATGCCGAAGCACGACTGATCTCTTCCATCGCAATCATGTGTGCCAGATAGCCCATCTCACTGCCACCAAATTCTTCTGAAACAGTGATACCCAGCAGACCCATATCACCAAATTTTTTCCAGAGCTGGTTGGGGAACTCATTTTTCTCATCGGTCTCTGCCGCCAAAGGTGCTATTTCGGCCGCCGTAAACTCCTGAACGGCATCCCGTAGCATTTCAACAGTTTCACCCAGATCAAAATTTAATGAAGGCAGATGGATCATTCACTTTCTCCTTTGCGGCACTGTCGACACTTCGACAAGCCCTATAGATCATGCACTGGCTGTGCCCTGCTTAAACAATGTGAATTACACAAAAATTTGCAACACAACCCATTCAGAAAACGTTGGTCATATATATCCCAGCATCACTGGATGACCTGCAAGAGAACATAACTTACGTTTACGTTAACGTCAACTAAATAGTTGTAGCTAGCCTAAGGTTAGAATCAAACCGAGGTTTAGTTAGAATAAAGGGTAGTATCGTTTAAAGGAGAACGTGTAAATAACAAGGTAAAGCGCTATGTTTTTATGATTTGGCGCTCTGCAACAATCACGGATCTATTGCTAACCGTTAACCTTCGTCCATTTCATCAAGCACGTTGTGCGCACGCTTCTCAACACTCTCCATCTCATGCAAAACGGCTTCTATATCCTGGCGCTGCTGCTCCAGCATCTCCCTGCGTTCCTGTATTTTTCCCAAAAGAAATTTGAGCTGTGCCGTCTCACCGGGAGCCGTATCGTAGAGATCAAACATCTCTTTTACTTCTGATAAGGCGAAGCCTAATCGTTTGCCCCGTAACACCAGTTTCAGACGAACACGATCACGTTCGCGATAGACCCTTCTACGCCCTTTTCGGCTGGGAGAGATTAATCCCTGGTCCTCATAAAAACGAATGGCGCGAGGGGTTACATCGAACTCTTTGGCAAGTTCAGAGATAGAGTAGGTCGCTCCCTTCATGAGTTCGACATCTTCGGTCTCTTCTGTGTGTATTTTTTCCATTAGCATATTTTATCCCGAGTAACTGTGCTTTTTATACCCCAGCGCGCTCCCGAATAGTTCGAAAGTAAATAAGGCCCTGATTAAGTCCAAGGTCAAGCAGACTGCAAAATTCCTTTTTGATGCCATACTCAGCAAAGTGGATCGAGTCTGGCATAAACAGCCACCTACAGTTATAACCTACGTTTACGTAAACGTCACTACACTTTCTATTCCCAAATGAAAGAATTGTTTCAACTTGAGATCCAGATCGCCTCAGAAAGCATATTATTGACGTTTACGTTAACGTAAGGTAGTTTTAACCAAATAATCTGGCAGATGAAGCGCTTGCACTTTTTCGCATTGTACCATCTGCCTTTAGCTAATTCTATTATTATCAGCTAGTTACAGAAACAATTGGAGACATCATGTCAAACGTTCCTCAGGCAAATAATGTCGTCGAAATAGCTCAGGTTGAGAACAAAGTCCGCTTTGTCACTGCCGCCAGTCTATTCGATGGCCATGATGCTTCTATTAATATCATGCGTCGTATTCTTCAATCCCAGGGGGCTGAAGTCATACACCTGGGTCACAATCGCTCTGTGGCTGAGATCGTGAATGCGGCACTCCAGGAGGATGCTCAAGGCATCGCCATCAGCTCGTACCAGGGCGGCCATGTCGAGTATCTCAAGTACATGGTGGATATGCTGAAAGAGCGCGGGGGCAGTGAGATCCGCATCTTTGCTGGCGGTGGTGGCGTAATCGTACCCGAAGAGATCAAGGAGCTGCATGATTATGGCGTGACGCGCATCTTCTCGCCCGAAGATGGCCAGAAAATGGGCCTGCAGGGCATGATCCAGATGGCCATGGAACAGAGTAATTTTGATCCGGGCCAATTTGCACCGGACACCTTGCAACCCGTCCTGGATGGCGACTGGCGGGCACTGTCACAGATCATTACCCAACTGGAAAACCGCCAGAGCGACACCCTGACCAGCGACATTGATCAGGCAGTCGGTAATCTGGATAAAAAGATACCCGTGCTGGGCATCACCGGCACAGGCGGCTCGGGTAAATCCTCGCTAACAGATGAGCTGATACGTCGCTTCAGACTGGGCCAGCGAGACCAACTCAAGATCGCCATTATTGCGGTTGATCCGACCCGCAGAAAGACTGGCGGCGCCCTGCTGGGCGACCGCATCCGGATGAATGCCATAGAGCATCCGAATATATTCTTCCGCTCTGTTGCCACCCGCGATGCCAGCGGTGAGGTACCTGATTATGTTGCAGACATTGTTAAGGCATGCAAACTCTCCGGCTTCGATTTCATCATTGTGGAGACACCGGGTATAGGCCAGGGTGACGCAGGTATTGTTCCTCTTGTTGATGCTTCACTCTATGTCATGACCCCGGAATTCGGTGCGCAAAGCCAGCTGGAAAAGATCGACATGCTGGACTTTGCCGACTTCGTGGCGATTAACAAATTTGATCGTAAAGGTGCTGAGGATGCCTTCCGTGATGTACGTAAACAGGTACAACGGAATCAGGAGGCCTTCACCACATCCGTAGAAGAGATGCCGGTATTTGGCACGATCGCAGCGCGCTTCAATGATGAGGGGGTGACAGCGCTTTATCATGGGCTGCTGGATAAACTCTCTGAACTCGGCCTCAATGCCACTGAAGACACCCTCCCCCGCTCCAGCGAACGTAGTTCAACCGGTAAACAGGTTATCGTTCCACCACAGCGTGCTCGCTATCTGGCTGAAATAGCGGAGACTGTGCGAGATTACAAAAAGAGTGTTGATGTGCAGGCCCGTATTGCCCGGGAGCGTCAGCAACTGACCGAATCCAAACGTATGTTGGGAGAGGCCGGCAGCGCCATTGATGGGTTGGACTCACTGATTGCAGAACGGGATGAAGCCCTTGATCAGCGTGCAAAAAAACTCCTGGAGATCTGGCCACAAGTTAAAGAGAGCTACGCCGGTGATGAGTATGTGGTGAAGATCCGCGACAAAGAGATTCGCACCCAGATTACCCGCACCACGATGTCTGGTACAAAAATTCGCAAAGTATCGCTACCCAAGTATGAAGATCATGGCGAACTACTGAAATGGCTATTGCTGGAGAATGTCCCAGGCACGTTCCCCTATACGGCGGGTGTGTTTGCCTTCAAACGTGAAGGCGAAGATCCAACCCGCATGTTTGCCGGCGAAGGCGATGCGTTCCGAACCAACCGGCGTTTTAAAAGACTCTCTGAACACGCAGAAGCCAAAAGACTTTCTACGGCATTTGATTCCGTAACACTGTACGGTTGCGATCCGGATGAGCGCCCGGACATCTACGGCAAAATCGGTAACTCCGGTGTCTCCATAGCCACGCTGGATGATATGAAGGCGCTGTACGATGGCTTTGATCTGTGCAACCCAAGCACATCAGTCTCCATGACGGTCAACGGACCGGCCCCAATGATTCTGGCCATGTTCCTGAATACCGCAATCGAGCAACAGACGACAAAATTTGAAACCGAGAACGGCCGCCAACCTACCGATGAAGAGATCCAGAAGATCCGTACCTGGGCGCTCTCCAATGTGCGCGGCACGGTACAGGCCGACATATTGAAAGAGGATCAGGGACAGAATACCTGCATCTTCTCCACTGAATTTGCCCTCAAGCTTATGGGTGACATTCAGGAGTATTTCGTCCACAACCAGGTGCGTAATTTCTACTCCGTCTCTATCTCCGGCTATCACATCGCTGAGGCTGGAGCGAACCCGATCTCCCAGCTTGCGTTTACCCTCTCCAATGGCTTCACCTATGTAGAAACCTACCTGGCACGAGGCATGGACATTGACGAATTTGCACCCAACCTGTCGTTCTTCTTCAGTAACGGCATGGATCCGGAGTACACGGTAATGGGTCGGGTCGCGCGACGTATCTGGGCCACGGCCATGCGCTTTAAATACGGCGCCAACGAACGCAGTCAAAAACTCAAGTATCATATCCAGACCTCAGGCCGCTCACTGCATGCCCAGGAGATGGATTTCAATGATATCCGTACCACACTGCAGGCGTTGATAGCCATCTATGACAACTGCAACAGCCTGCACACCAATGCTTATGACGAAGCGATCACCACGCCTACCGAGGAATCAGTTCGCCGGGCACTGGCTATTCAGCTGATTATCAATAACGAGTGGGGGCTGACCAAAAACGAGAACCCCAATCAAGGCGCTTTCATTATTGACGAGCTTACCGACCTGGTAGAAGAGGCAGTACTGAGCGAATTTGAGCGCATCTCCGAACGTGGCGGCGTGCTGGGCGCCATGGAGACCGGTTATCAGCGTGGCAAGATCCAGGATGAATCAATGCATTACGAGCATATGAAGCACGACGGTTCACTTCCTATCATTGGCGTCAATACCTTCCTGAACCCCAAAGGAAATGAAGCCGTGACCATAGAACTGGCTCGCTCAACAGAAGATGAAAAGCTGAGCCAGATAAAACGACTAAATGAATTTAATCAGAAAAACAGTGATCAAGCCGATGCCGCCCTGGAGCGAATTCGCACGGCAGCGATCAACAACCAGAATATCTTCGTGGAGCTGGTGGATGCTGTGCGTTACTGCTCACTGGGCCAGATATCCAATGCACTGTATGAAGTAGGTGGTCAATATCGCCGAAACATGTAAGCTGACTGGCGTGGTGGGCAGTCGCTACCACGCCTTTTTATTACTTTAAGTTTATAGCATAACTCATTGTTATAATTTAATTAATACGAATCAATTAAAGACACACATTAATAGCGAAAAGCCACTCTTTGCAGAGTTGCGCAAAATCCTTTTTAATAAGCACTATATTTCATAATTGCTAGAGGTTGATATGCAAGTTAATTCAGTTGGTGTTATCGGCGCCGGAACAATGGGTAATGGCATTGCACAAGTATTTGCCACATCAGGCTTTAAAGTCATTCTGCACGATATAGCTGATGAACCACTCCAGCGCGGGATCGCCACCATTGAGCAGAGTCTCAGCCGCATGGTAAAGAAGGAGAAAATCAGCGAAGCAGACAAGGCTGCAACCCTGGAGAATATTCAGGGCGTTACCAGCCTCGAAGCGCTCTCCTCCGTCGACCTGGTGGTTGAGGCCGCCAGTGAAAACCTCGAGATCAAAAGCAAAATCTTCCAAGAGCTGGATCGCATCTGCAAACCAGAGGCCGTCCTGGCAACCAACACCTCATCGATCTCTCTTACCCGCATTGCACGCGAAACCCAACGCCCGGAGAAAGTGATCGGCATGCACTTCATGAACCCGGTACCGGTCATGAAACTGGTCGAGGTTATCCGCGCGCTACAGACCAGCGATGAAGTCTACGCCCTGATTGATGAACTCTCTAAAAAGATCGGGAAAACTCCGGTTGAAGTGAATGACAGCCCCGGGTTTGTCTCCAATCGCATCCTGTTACCCATGATCAATGAGGCGATCTATGCCCATTATGAAGGGGTCGCAACCGTTGAGGCGATTGATGACGTGATGAAGCTCGGCATGAACCACCCCATGGGACCCTTGGCTCTGGCTGACCTGATTGGTCTCGACACCTGCCTCTCCATCATGGAAGTGTTGCACGAAGGCCTGGGTGACACCAAGTATCGCCCCTGCCCCCTGCTGCGCCGTATGGTCGATGCGGGCTACCTGGGACGCAAAAGCGGCAAAGGTTTTTACGAGTACTGAGCAGACAAAACAGCGTTAAAAAACATGCAGGGGTTGGATTCACATTGATTCCAATCCCTATATGAATAGACAGACACCAAACCGCCGAGATGATTATGCAATACGAAAATATCCTACTCGATCAGGTTGAACCGGGCATCTATCAGCTCACAATCAACCGTCCCCGGAGTTTTAATTCACTCAACAGTGCGACACTGGATGAGATTTATGCGGCAGGAGAGGCACTCTCGAACAGTGCAGATGCCCGAGTACTCTTGATAACCGGCGCGGGAGAAAAGGCCTTTGTAGCGGGAGCTGACATCCCGGAAATGAAAGATAAAACCGCACTTGAGGGCCAGGCCTTTTCTCAAAAAGGGATGCGTGCCTTTCGGCGCCTGGAAACACTGGCTATTCCAGTGATTGCTGTGGTCAATGGTTACTGTCTGGGTGGTGGTTGCGAACTGGCCATGAGCTGCGACTGGATTATTGCATCCGATAAGGCCCAGTTCGGACAACCTGAAGTCAGCCTCGGCGTAACTCCCGGATTCGGCGCCAGCCAGCGACTGCCCCGACTGATCGGTCGAGCAAAAGCGATGGAGCTATTGGTTACAGGAAGGCAGATCAAGGCAGCCGAAGCCGCTGAGTGGGGCTTGGTCAATCACATCTACCCTGCCGCAGAATTAATGCAGAAAGCCCTGGAGACTGCCCGGACAATCTGCGAAAAAGGGCCTGTCTCGATTAATCTGGTGAAACAGGCCGTTCAACGAGGCCAGGATCTCGATCTGGATAACGCCTGCCTGCTCGAAAGCGAGGTATTCGGGCTCTGCTTCTCAACCGAAGATCAGAAAGAAGGCATGGGCGCGTTTCTCGACAAACGCACCCCCGCATTTAAGTCACGTTAACCATCCGTGAAGCGTTAATTTCACCACTTCCTCCAACCGCCCTTCACCGGGCGGTTTTTTTATTCCCGGAAAAAGTCACTTAATCTGCTAATCCATCACATAAAGTCTACACTCAGGCAATGGTCAGGCGAGCCGTTCAAAAAAAATTAGCAAAAAAACACCCAGAGCAGGAAAACAAGGACAATCACGTATTGACCACCCGTGATTTTTTAATTAGTGTTGCTCCATTAAGTTACGTTTACGTAAACGTAATATTCTTTTCGGAAAGTTACACAATCCGCAAATAAGTTTACATAGAAAAGCGGTAGGTAATTAGATTCCAGACATTTGTATGAGGGGGAAACGGCTCCATGGCTCTAAAAGACATATTGGTTCATATCGATGACACGCCTTACTGTGACAAGCGGGTCAAAATAGCCATTCAAATTGCCAAGCAGAACGAGGCTGGACTCACCGCCCTATTCGCACGCGCTGATCCAGATCTAAAGGGTTTTGAGCCCAACATGAAAAAGCGCCACCAAGACCATGAGGCCCTCAGTGAAAAGCGCCGGGCGCATTTCGCCAAACTGACCGACAAGGCTGGCGTAGAACTGACCTGGGTGACTGCTAAGCTACCCAGTGGCGCCGATCAGGTTACCAATCAGGTTATCCAGCAAACCCAGCAATCAGACATGGTTATTGTCGGACAACACGACCATAAGAATTCGGACGGCAGCGTACCGGATGATATGCCTGAACTCCTTGTACTGGAGACAGGGCGCCCCGTTCTCATCATCCCTTATGCTGGTGACTTTAAAACTGTAGGGAAAAAAGTCGTGGTTGCCTGGACCCCCGGGCGCGAATCCGTTCGGGCACTGAACGATGCATTGCCACTAATGAGCGCGGCCAAGAAGGTCAAGGTTGTCGCCATAAATCCGAAGAAAAAAGCTAAAAAAGAGACTGGTGTTACAGCTGAACAGGCTGCTGCCCATATTGCCCGTCACGGCATCAAGACAGAGAGCGATCAGTTTTCCACTCGCGGCGTGGATGAAGGGAACCTGATCCTTAACGCACTTTCTGATGAACGCGCTGATCTACTGGTAATGGGCGCCTACGGCCATCACCGTTTCCGTGAGCTGATCCTGGGCGGTGTCACCCAGAAAGTATTCGATAACATGACTACACCGGTCTTAATGTCGCATTAATAGAGAACAAAAAATGGAGTGATTTTCTCTCCATCATGGTCACCTGGACAGGCATTCCCTGCTTTGATGAGCGAATCCCTGACGAGATAGAAAAAAAGATCAAATCCAGGTTGACCATTCAGATATTTTTAATTAGTGTTGGATCTTAATTTACGTTAACGTAAACGGAAATTGCATTTGATTGACGTTTACGTAAATTACGGATAATAAAAAAGCCGGCAAATAGATCCGACACACATTTTTCGAGCCGATAATTGGCGTCAAACGAATACTATTTTACTGGCGCTCTGTCGCCGGATCATTGAAAGTGAGAGGAGTTGAGGGAATGTCATTACCCCCAAACCAACCGGGCGGGCAAAACAGCGAAACGCTTGATACGTTTCCCAAGCTGCTGCTGAACCACGCCAAGGTTCGTGGCAACAAGATTGCCATGCGTGAGAAAGATCTTGGCATCTGGCAATCATGGACCTGGTCAGAAGTAGCGGATGAGGTTCGCGCATTGGCCTGTGGACTGGCCGCATTGGGTTTTCAGGCTGGCGATAAATTAGCCATTGTGGGTGACAATCGCCCGCGCCTTTACTGGTCGATGGCAGCCGCTCAATGTCTTGGCGGCGTCCCTGTTCCACTCTATCAAGATGCTGTCGCTGAAGAGATGATCTACGTACTCGATAATGCCGATGTACGTTTTGCTATCGTGGAGGACCAGGAGCAGGTCGATAAGCTGCTGGAGGTCAAAGAAAAGGCCCCTAAAATTGAACACATTCTGTTTGATGATCCTCGTGGCCTGCGTCACTACGACTACCCTTTTCTGAAAAGCATTGATGAAGCCCAGGAAATCGGCCGTAAGTATGACGGCGATCATCCCGGGTTCTTTGATAAAATAGCCCTGTCTGGAAGCGGTAGCGATGTCGGCATCATGCTCTACACATCCGGTACCACAGGCAATCCTAAAGGCGTAGTGCTGACCAACGACAATGTCATTGTCACTGCACGTAATGGCATTATTCGCGAAGGGCTAACTGAGAACGAAGAAGTTCTGGCCTACCTGCCAATGGCCTGGGTGGGAGACAACCTTTTCTCCTACGCACAATCGTATGTTGCCGGCTTTACCATCAACTGTCCTGAAAGTGGTGCAACAGTAATGACCGATCTCCGAGAGATTGGCCCTACCTATTACTTTGCCCCACCCCGTGTGTATGAAAACATGCTCACGCAGGTGATGATCCGCATGGAGGATGCCAGCAAGATCAAACAGAAGCTGTTCCATTTCTTTATGGATCACGCCAAGAGCACCGGCACCCGCATCCTGGATGGCAAGCCTGTCTCTTTTATGGATAAACTGATCTACAAGCTGGGCAACTTCTTTGTCTATGGACCACTGCGCGATGTGCTCGGTCTGGGTCGCATCAAACTGGCCTATACAGCGGGTGAGGCGATCGGTCCTGAAATCTTTGATTTCTACCGCTCACTGGGTATCAACATCAAGCAACTCTATGGCCAGACAGAGGGCATGGTATTCATCTGCGTTCAGCCAGACGGTGAAGTCTATGCCGATACGGTCGGCACGCCAGCGATTGATGTTGAAATCAAGATCGATGACAACGGTGAAGTGCTTTATCGCAGTCCCGGCGTCTTCCACTCCTACTATAAAAATCCTGAATCAACGGCCAAGACGAAGACCGAAGATGGCTGGGTATTTACGGGTGATGCCGGCTTCTTCGCTGAAAATGGTCACTTGAAAATAATTGATCGCGCGAAAGATGTGGGCAAACTCAGTAACGGTACTATGTTTGCCCCAAAATACATTGAGAACAAACTCAAATTCTTCTCATTTGTTAAAGAAGTTGTGGCCTTTGGTGACAAACGCGACTATGCCAGTGTCTTTATCAACATTGATCTGGAAGCCGTCGGTAACTGGGCCGAACGCCGTAACATGGCCTACTCTGGTTATACCGATCTGGCTAACCAGGATTCGGTCTACGACATGATTCAGGAGTGTGTAGAGCAGGTAAATCTGGATCTTTCAAAAGATCCACTGCTGAGCAACTCACAGATCAAGCGCTTCCTGGTACTGCATAAAGAGCTGGATCCGGACGATGGCGAATTAACCCGTACCCGCAAGGTGCGTCGCAACTTCATCGCCGAACGTTATGGCCCCTTGATGGACGCCCTCTACTCCGATGTCGCCGTACAGCATGTAGAAACACAGGTGAAATTCGAAGATGGTCGTACCGGCGTATTGACTGCCGATGTCAAGGTACGAAATGCCAAGACATTTACACCCGTAAAAGCGGCCAGCTGAGGATCAGGTAATTACTATGAATGAACGTAATTTTGGAGAAGTCATTCTCGACCTCAAGGGTATTTCCCTCTCCTTTGGTGCCATGCGGGTACTGAACAATATCAGCTTTAATGTAAAGCAAGGTGAAATACGCTCCATCATCGGACCCAACGGTGCCGGCAAGAGCTCCATGCTCAATGTCATCAACGGTGTATACCACCCTCAAGAAGGTGAAATAACCTTCCGGGGTGAAGTTCGTAAAGAGATGAAGGTACATGAAGCGGCCGGCTTTGGTATTGCCCGCACCTTCCAGAATATCGCCCTGTTTAAAGGTATGAGCACACTGGACAACATCATGACGGGCCGTAACCTGAAAATGAAATCCAGCATGCTTGCGCAAGCTATCTATTGGGGTAAAGCCCAGAAAGAAGAGATCGAACATCGCAAAAAGGTGGAAGAGATCATCGACTTTCTGGAGATTCAGGCCATACGAAAAACCCCGGTTGGCCGCCTCCCCTATGGCATGCAAAAGCGTGTTGAATTGGGGCGTGCATTAGCAGCCGAGCCAGAGATTCTGCTCCTCGACGAACCCATGGCTGGTATGAACGTGGAAGAGAAAGAGGATATGTCGCGGTTTGTTCTCGATATCAATGATGAGTTCGGAACCACAATTGTTTTGATCGAGCATGATATGGGCGTGGTTATGGATATCTCGGACCGGGTTGTGGTTCTGGACTATGGCCGCCAGCTTGCCGATGGCACACCCGATGTGGTGCGCAGTAACCAAGACGTGATTGACGCCTATCTTGGCGTTTCACACTAATTCGGGAGATTAATCATGCGCGTCGAACGCGATGTCATCTACATCATTCTTGCTTCACTCCTGCTGATGGTCGCCATCCCCTGGACGGCTGGCATGCTATCAGAGGATATTTTCTTTGAGTGGCCATTCTTTTTTGAAGTGGCTATCGGAGGCCTACTGGCCGGTGTCATGTATTCACTGGTCGCCCTCGGTTTTGTACTGATCTTCAAGGCTTCAGGGGTATTCAACTTTGCCCAGGGTGCCATGGTGCTGTTCTCAGCACTGACCCTGGTTGGCCTGAACGAGATGGGCCTGCCCATGTGGCTGGCAGTTATTGTCACATTGGTTGTCATGCTGGTTCTGGCCATTGCCATTGAACGGGTGGTACTGCGATCCCTGGTGAATCAGGAACACATCATCCTGTTCATGGCCACTATTGGTATCGCCTATTTCCTGGATGGCTTCGGTCAGACTATTTGGGGTTCAGAAGTAAAGCTACTGGATCTTGGCTTCTCCCAAAACCCCGACTTCTACTTTGGCGGCCTGATCCTAATCAACGATTTTGATTTGATCGCAGCGGGCATTGCCGGCGTACTGGTTATCTCACTCGCCCTGTTTTTCCAGTACACCCGCATCGGTCGTGCACTGCGTGCCGTGGCTGATGATCATCAGGCAGCATTAAGTGTGGGTATTCCCCTGAAACATATCTGGGTGATTGTCTGGGCCGTGGCCGGTATTGTGGCACTGGTCGCTGGCATCATGTGGGGAAGCAAGCTGGGCGTACAGTTTTCACTGGCGCTGATTGCACTCAAGGCCCTGCCGGTATTGATCCTGGGTGGTTTCACATCGGTACCTGGCGCCATCATTGGCGGACTGATTATTGGTGCTGGAGAGAAACTGGCTGAAGTATTCATCGCACCTATGATCGGTGGT
>JAPHUE010000020.1 GCA_026196795.1 Sedimenticola sp. | reverse complement strand
TTACCTGTTGGCCTATGGCAGCGCGTTGGCCAAGCCGTCGCAACAGGCCAGCCTGTTAAACGGGTTTAGTGAAGATGAGAGGCAACAGATGGTCAGCGAATCAATTGTTCCCAGCGAGCCGTTTGAGCTGGCAGGCCCGGCGGCCCTGACGATGAAACGCAGTTATGACTTGAAGCAGTGGTCGCTTTGGGGGGTACTGATCCTCGCTTCCCTGCTACTCGGCTGGATGGCCTGGTCGACCCTGCGACAGATGAACCGGGCGGATAGCTGAGGTGATGGAAGTTTAGGGCTGCATTTTTCAATCCATGTAGGGTGGGCACAACATCGTGCCCACCCTACCCGGTTATTTGATGCAGGTCCTTGGCGATTCTAGCCCTTCAGCCAGGTTCGGAGCAGGGTCAGGCCACCCACGGCTGAGAGTCCCAGGCCTGCGGTGGTGACAGCGGTGGCAGAGAGCAGTTGCCCGGGGCCAAGCAGTAGCGTTAATGCGCCAGTGATCAACAGGGTACCGCCACTGATGGCGGTGATCAGATTGCGCTGGTGCCTTTTACTATCAGCCCGAAGTTTTTCCAGCTCTTCAGATTTCCAGTTCAGTTCCAGCCGTCCCTCAGAGGCATCGACCAGCACCTTGTGCAGCAGAATCGGCATGTCGGCCGCGTATTCCGTCATCTTGGGCAGGTTCTTTTTCAGCTTGCGGGTGAAGGCTTTTGGGCCGACCTGATCTTTCATCCAGCGTTCCAGATAGGGCTTGGCAGTGGCCCAGAGATCAAGTTCCGGATAGAGCTGACGACCCAGCCCTTCGATATAGAGCAGGGTCTTCTGCAGCAGCACCAGCTGGGGCTGTACTTCCATATCAAACCGCCGCGCGGTCTGGAACAGATTGAGCAGGAAGTGTCCGAAGGAGATCTCGCTCAGGGGCTTGTTGAAGATCGGTTCACAGACCGAGCGGATGGCCGATTCAAACTCTTCGACCCGGGTGCCTTTGGGAACCCAGCCGGACTCCACATGCAGCTCCGCTACCCGATAATAATCACGGTTGAAGAAGGCCAGCAGATTCTCAGCCAGATAGCGCTGGTCCTCGGTCGTGAGTGAACCGACAATGCCAAAATCGACCGCGATATAACGACCGCTGGGTTCGACAAAGATATTGCCGGGATGCATATCGGCATGGAAGAAGTTGTCCCGGAACACCTGGGTGAAGAAGATCTCGACCCCTTGGGTGCCGAGCTGCTCCATGCTGATGCCCGCGGCTTTCAATGCGGCGATATTGCCAACGGGAATACCGTGGATGCGCTCCATTACCAGGACATTGGTGCGGGTGTAATCCCAATAGATTTCAGGCACAAATAGGATATCGCTGTCTTCCCAGTTGCGGCGCAGTTGGGCGGCATTGGCCGCTTCCCGCTGCATATCCAGTTCGTCCAGAATGGTCTTTTCGTAATCCCGTACCACTTCCACGGGGCGCAGTCGTTTACCATCTTTCCAGTAGCGGTCAGCCAGACCGGCGATGATATAGAGCAGACCTACATCACGGCGAATGATCTGTTCGATATTCGGCCGTAGTACTTTGACTACCACCTGCTTGCCGTTCTTCAGTTCAGCAGTGTGGACCTGTGCGATAGAAGCAGAGGCCAGAGGTTTTTCATCGAATGAGTCCAGTACATCCTCAATCGGATGGCCAAATGCCTGTTCGATGATCTGCCTTGCCTTCTGTCCCGAGAAGGGGGGGACGGCATCCTGCAGTTTTGCCAGCTCGTCAGCGATATCATCCGGTAGCAGATCCCGGCGGGTGGAGAGGATCTGGCCAAACTTGATAAAGATCGGCCCCAAGTCTTCCAGTGCCTGACGCATCCGCACAGGGTAGGGGGGTAACTTGTGCCGGCGCAGCCAGTAGAAGGGCGACAGATAGAGCAGAAACCGAACCGGGCGAAACAGATGGGTGGCGAGGATCACCTCGTCCAGGCCATGACGCAGCAGCACCCAGTTGATATGCAGTAGACGCAGGGCCTCTTTGGGTCGGATCACTGAGCGTCGCCTCGCGATGGGGTGTTTA
>JAPHUE010000211.1 GCA_026196795.1 Sedimenticola sp. | reverse complement strand
GAAGCCTGTCTGCGTGGTGCCACTTAATCGCGATAGACTTATCATGAATTGGCCGTTCCCCTGAGGGCGGCCAATAACTGCTCCAGCTGTTTAGCGGCGGATGTATAGTCGAAAGCCCGGAGTTGCTGTACCAAACGGGTCAGTTTTTCAGTGCTGAGTACTTGTCCCAGGATCTGTTCAATCTCATCAATACGGTCACTGTCGATGAGATTATGTTCCTCCAGATCATCTCTAAGTTGCTCAAGATAAGTGACTAACTGCAAACTGTTTTGAAATGCCAGCTCAGTCACATTATTTTTCTGTGCTAACTCTGGAAGTGATTCGATAAATGCGGCAATTTCCAGAATTACCCGGTCAAGCTCACCCTCCAGCAATTGATAGCCATTACTCAGTATCTCAGTATCACCAGCAGCGAGTGCAGCCTCTAGCGCAATAGATTGTTGGTAAAGGACGTGTGTTGACATGTTGGCTGCTGCACCTTTAAGGCGGTGGAGCGATTGTGCCAACGTCTGCCAATCCTGTTGTTCAATGGCGTCGGCGATTTTCTGCAGGTCGACTTTAAAATACTCCTCGGCTTGCAGTAGCAGGCGCAACACACGTGGCTTATCATCGTCAAACCGTCCAAGCAGAGCAGGTATATCAATAGCGGGGAGTTTCTCTATTTCCACGGCAGCTTTTGTCTTCCTGGGGTTGCTGCTATTAGAAAACTCAACTATTTGTTCAAGGACCTGTATCAGTTCATCCCGGTTAACGGGCTTGGTTAAATAGTCATCCATGCCTGCGGCCAGACACTGTTCCCGGTCACCAGTCATGGCGTTTGCTGTCATGGCGACAATAGGGATCTCTTTCAATATCGGGTTGTTACGGATGCGGCGGGTTGCCTCAAATCCATCCATGATGGGCATCTGAATATCCATCATGACCAGATCAAATTCATCAGGGCCGCGATCTTCCAGCAGCGCAATGGCTTCTTTACCATTACGGGCCAGGGTGGTAACTATATGTAACTGCTCAAGCAGCTCTGTTAGAACACGTTGATTCAGGGGCGTATCTTCTGCCAGTAGAATGTGCATTCCCTCCAGCAGCTCAGAACGATGAGTCTCTCTCCATTCAGGTTGTGAGGCTCCTCTATCGGCGTCGAGCGTCTGTCTAAGGGCAAAAAACAAGCGACTCAATGTGAGCGGTTTTTGCTGTATCCATGTGCGAGCCGGGAGCTTTGTGCGTATCTCCTGTGTATCATTTAGCAGTAGTATAGGCACTGATCCACCAGTACATTGTTTGGTGACAAGTTCATTAATATAGTGCAAGCGGTCAATGGATATGGATGAGTCAATTATCAGGCCACTGAGGTTATCAGCGGCACGGTTTTTAGTGATAAATATTTCGAACTGTTCCACCGTAATAAAGTGATGGCATTGGCAGCCAAGCTGTTTTAGATCACGGACAACGATCCGATCCAGCAAGGGATGATTGCAGAGAAAAGCAAATGATTTGTTGGCAAGTAATGGATCGTTCAGGTAGATTTCATCGGTAGGATCTTCCCCCCGTCCAAAACAGGCGGTAAATTGAAAACAGCTGCCGCCCTCATCCCGTTGTGTCACCTTTATTTCACCCCCCATGTACTCTACAAGCCGTTGGCAGATACTGAGTCCTAAACCACTACCGCCATGATGGCGTGTGGTCGATGCGTCAGCTTGGGTGAAGGGACGGAAAAGTCGTTCGACCTGGCTGGGCGGTATTCCCAGTCCGGTATCCTCGACACTGAACTGTAACGTTTGTTCTTTTTCGTTCTGCTGTACAGAACTGATTTTTAGTAGGATATAACCGTCCGTAGTGAATTTTACAGCGTTGTTAAATAGGTTGGTTAATACTTGCTTTAGTCGCAGGCTATCCCCGATAAGCTGATTATCAACATCGGGTGCAATGTCATAGATGAGTTCAAGGCTCTTTTTTCTGTAGGCAGGGTACAACAGATTTGCCAGTTCATTAAGTGTCTGGTTGAGCTTGAAGGGACTGGATTCAAACTTCAACTCACCTGCCTCGATTTTTGAGAAGTCGAGAATATCATTAATAATAGAAAGCAGTGAATTGGCTGCCGAATCTATGGTCTCCAGTTAGACGGACTGTTTCTGATTAAGTGGGGTGGACTGTAGTAACTGACACATGCCCAAGACGCCATTCATCGGCGTTCTTATTTCGTGTGACATGTTGGCAAGAAAATCACTTTTAGCCTGATTGGCTGATTCTGCCAGCTCTTTGGCATCACGCAGTGCGCTGGTCTGTTGCGCGACCCGTTCCTCTAGTGTGGTTACAAGATTATTCAGTGTATTGGCCATGCTGTTTATGCCAATCTGAACTTCACCGAGTTCATCTTCCACGGGGGGATCAATTTGAGTATCGAGTTGGCCTTTCTCTATTAATCTCAGTGCCCCAAGCATTCGATTAATCTGGGAATGAAATCGCCGGTAAAAAACTGCAGAGAGTATCGTTACGCCAATAAGGGGAATGATTGTTAGCAAAAGAGCAAAAAGGGCAAAGATATTTCGTTGTGCAAAAATTTCTGACTGTGTAATACTCAGAACCAGAATCCAGCCCCATTCCGATTGTGTATAAACTGCGAAAATGTCTTCTCCATCTACTTCATAGTTAATGCTTCCTGAATAATTTGTTGTAATTAGACTTTTAATGAACTCTGTTCTGTTGGTCGTTGCCGTGTCACTGCTTTCTGACTGTATGTGATTATCATGTGTATTAACTATCTCTAAACGTCCGGTTTTCCCGAAGCGATACTTTTCTAGCTCGCCTATTAATCTTTTTTGTTCAGCAAGCACATAGGGTTCGAGATTGTTTAATCCTGCGCGTTCAAGTTCAGAGACACTCTCTTTGATGGTGATATCTATATTGTTAATTTCCCGATTAAAACTCTCCTCATACTGAGTGTAAACAATACGGTTTATGATCCATATTCCGCCTGTTGCTAGCGGTAGCATCAACATGACAACCATGCTTAAACTAAATAGAGTGAACTTGAGCTTAATGTTCATTCGATGAATCGGGCTCTGCTATAGAGTGCCTTGTCAATTACAAGATTAAGCTGTTGTAGTAAGGTGCGGTTTATTACCAGTTCAAACTGGCTGTTCTTTATAATGGGGATAGTGTCTGGGGCGGTTCCATCAATGATTTGCAAGGCAGTTCTGGCAGACCATTCACCCTGTTCCATGGGTGACTTAATGAAGCTGATGACGGCATGTTGCATCGACCAGGGGGCAAATGCACCGACCGGTATCTTGATGACAGCGCGTGCATGAGCTTCTGCAGCTTGCTGATCCCAGTCGGGCAGGCCAATATGATTAATTGCCAACACCATATCAACTTCATTTTGAAGTGCGCTGTATGCGTTTTTCCACTCAGCAAAAGTTTCTACAAGATAGCTTTTCTCTATGGGTATTTGCAGATTATGTTTGATGAAGGTGACATTTTTTCTTGCGGTAGCACGATTGACACCAATGATGCCAATTCGCTCACCTTTTGCATACTGACGCAGTTGACTAAGCACCTCAGTAATAGCATCCAATTCAATCATGCCAGTCGTGTTCTTAAATGGTAAGCCATAAATCGATGAATCCCAGTTAAGGCCACAAAATACAACAGGAAGTTGTGTATCTTTAAAATGGGGTAATATTAGATGCTTCATTGCATTGTCATCGCAGGCGATAAGCACATCTGGTTCAAACTCATTTATTCGTATAATGGCATTAGCTACCGATTCATTAATGGCCGATATATCAGGATTTAATTTTGAGTTTAGGTGGAATGTATGAAGTGTTACTCCAGAGAATGTAAGCCCCTTGTTAATTCCACGTAAGAGACCATCACTCCAGTCATAGCCTTCATGATAAGAGTCGATGAACAAGATTCGCTTGTTACTGTATGGCTTAATGATCTCGGCATGTCTAATTAGAACTGGATTGAAAGTGATTTTAAGTGCATTAGCTATGCCAAGGTTAAGAATGAGTTTTCCCTGTTGGTTATATGTCACTGGAATGGCTGATGGTGGTGTGCCATTCAGTATTCGTAGCGCACTCTTTGCAGCCCAGATTCCTTGTTCCTCTGCGATTCGTATATAGCCCATCAATGTAAAGCGGGTGCGCCAGGATGCGGTTGTTCCCGATGGAATGCGTGTCTTTTTTAGTGCAATTTGAATGAAATCTGATTCGTCCCACCCTTTCAGCCCCTGAGGGTTGCCTACCAGCAAAATGTCGACCTCGTCCTGGAGTTTTAGATACGTTTCAATCCATTCTGAATAGTCATTAACGAAATATTGTTTGGAAAATGTAAGATCAAACAGTTTTTTATAGTGCTGGGATACCTTTTCTGAACTGAGCGAGTTGATCCCCAGATAGCCTATCCGATCCCCTTTGGCATACTCCCGAAGCTGTTGTATGAGTGGCTCAATCATCTCGACTTCGATCATGCCCGTGATGTTATTTGTAGGAAAACCGTAGATTGAGGCATCCCAGTTAACGCCGCAGAAAATGACGGGAAGCTGCTTTTCTTTGAGGTAAGGTGCAATAAGGTATTTTGCTGCATTATCATCGCAGGCAATGAGCACGTCGGGTTTGAAATCTTTAATGATTTGCAGGGCCTTTAATGCGGCGGCTTTTTTGAAAGCTTCATCCCGGTTTCGTTTGGTGTCCATGCGATGGATTTTTAACGTTACGGGCTGAGCTTCAAGCTCCTGAATGACCCCCTGGGTTACGCCATCACTCCAGGTGTAACCTTCATGGTATGAATCGATAAACAGAATACGTGGAAGACCGGATGAGTCTGCCGCTATGAGTAGTTGGGAGAGAGAGGTCAACAGTAGAAAACAGGCCGTGAGTTGTATCTGTTTCATATCAGTCGCTCAGGATGTCAGAACGAATAACATCTGTTGTAGGCATATCATCACCCATCACCCGGTTTCTCCCGCTATTCTTTGCGCTATAGAGTAGACGGTCGGCTGCCTGCACCAGATCGGTCGGTCCATTCCTTGAGCCAGGTACAGATGTTGTGACGCCCAAACTGACACTGATATAAGGGTGATTGCTGTGATTGTGGTCGTGGGGTATGAGCAGTCTGCCGACCTCAGTTCTTAATTGTTCCGCCAGTTTCAGTGCAATGTCATGATCTGTTTCTGGTAATACGGCAATAAACTCTTCACCACCGTAGCGAAATATACAGTCAGCGGGGCGCTTGAGTGGTAGCGTAAGGGCGCGGGCAACTCGGGTTAGGCAGCTATCACCCGCCAGATGACCGTAATGGTCGTTAAACTCCTTGAAGTGATCTATATCCAACATGATGATGGATATTGGTTTCTGGGCGCGGCGTGCCCGTCCCCATTCCCGTTTTAGAATTTGTTCAAAACGCCGTCGGTTTGGCAGGTTGGTGAGTGCATCAATGAGCGCCAACTTCTCCAGCAGGTCACTGTTGTGTTTCAGTTGGACATGGGTTTTTATCCGGGCCTTGACGATAGGTGTGCGAAACGGCTTGGTAATATAATCG
>JAPHUE010000245.1 GCA_026196795.1 Sedimenticola sp. | reverse complement strand
TGGCATCAACTGTTCCTGACAGTATTTTTGCGCCGTATCCCGCACCATCCGCTCTTCTTCCGTTAACTGCTGATCCAGCAGCAGCGGATCTTCCCACTTAAATGGGGCTCTTGCCTGTGATTTCGAATTCATAGCCACTCTTCCGGTTATCTGAGAATGGTGGAAGCGCTGCGCTTATCCACCCTGCGTCTCTATCAATTGTAAGTTGGACCATCGGGTAGGGTGGACACTAAAGCGTGGCCACTCTGCCCAGTTAAATATACTGCCCACTGTCTACTTTAATCACTTCGCCGGTAATCATACGCGCCGCATCTGACAACAGGAATAGCACGGCGTTGGCAATATCTTCCGGCGTGGCCAACTCTTTAAGCACGGTTTCATCCAGTGCCTTCTGCAGAAACTCTTCTGGCAGTTTTTTGGCCATCTCGGTCAATACCATACCGGGTGCCACAGCATTTACAGTGACACCTTTACTACCTAACTCACGGGCAGCCGTTTTAGTAAGGCCGATCATACCGGCTTTGGCCGCACTGTAATTCGCTTGACCAAACTTGCCTCGCATACCATTGATTGAGGTAATGTTGACGATACGACCATGGCCCTGCTCACGCATGCGCGGGGCCAATGCCCTGATCAGATAAAAAGCGCCACCCAGATTAATATTGATAACCGAGCTCCACTCATCATCACTCATCTTGGCAATGCTTTTGTCCCGGGTAATACCCGCATTATTGACCAGTAGCGTCACATCATTGGGCAGCTTGTCGACAGCGGCCTGAACACTTTCAGAATCACCGATGTTGACCTCATGAAAGGTGCCCGGTGATGACTTCGAATCACCTAGGGTCAGGTCAAACACATGCACTTCTGCACCCGCCTGTTCAAGCATTTCGGCAATGGTCCTGCCGATGCCACTGGCACCGCCTGTGACGACCACCTTTCGACCTTTAAAATTCCACATAGTAGCCGCCTCAAATCGCACAGGAGAGTGACAACTCCTGAGCTGGACGGAATCCCGAATTGGAGAGGAAACGATTCAAATCAAAGTTTTCCCACTCTACTTCGGTACGCACATTCTCAACCTGAAGTGATGCCAGATTATCCATCAACTGTGCCATCAGGGCCGATCCGATACCACTACCTTTATACTCAGGACCCACACCCAGTGTATCCACTACGGCGGTAGAATCGGCACGACCAAAGCTACCGTAATCAACCCGCGCCATGATAAAGCCAGCAACCAAACCATCTTGTTCTGCCACCATCGAGACACGAATACCGCTGTCCGAGATCACTTCAGATACCTTTTGCTGCAGATAGGTGGCACGATCTTCATTGGTAATATGCTTATCGATACGACGAATTGAATCAAGATCAGATTCGGCCAGTGAGCGCACTGGGCGCAGACCAACATCATCATCTTCATCCAACACCAGTGGACTGGTATCACGGGTCAATACATTTCGTGCGGCCAATGCAAATTCAGCATTGGCGAAAAAGGCCAGCAACTCTTGCTGATGCCAATCGGCTTGTGTCTGCAGAGAACCACAGCCACGCTTCTTGGCTTCATCTTTCAGGGCACTCATCAGCATCATACCGACACCTGAACCCTGCTCACCTGGCTGTACACCGAGTGCATCTATTACCGCAACCGGTTGATTAGTACCAAACTCGCCTTGCAGTACATTGGCAAACAGAAACCCACAAATTTGTCCATCCATACTCGAAACAAGGCTAATATAGGTTTCTGGAGAACGACCCATCGCCTGTAGACGCTTATTGAAAAACTCAGGGCGCGCACTTCCGCCCAAATTCTTATCTAGTCCAATAACCTGCTCTACATCGCCTTCCTGTAATGACTGGATCTGGCATTTTTTTTCTGACATCTCAACCCACCTCCGGGTATTTGGTTTTGCTTTCCGGTGCGAAATTTCGCAACAGTCGGTTAGCATTCAGGACAAATCAATCCACAGCAGACAGGTATTTTCATCTCTGCCTGCAAAGACCATTGCCTGCATAGCTGACAACTTAGTGCAACGTATCGTACTTCGCCATCAACTCTTCTTCAGTCTCATCAAAGTCCGGATTGGGTACAATACAATCAGGAGGACAGACCAGTTGACACTGTGGCTCATCTTCCGCACCCACACATTCGGTGCACTTCAGTGGATCAATCACATAGATCTCTTCACCCTCGGTAATCGCATCATTAGGGCATTCCGTAGGGCAAGCATCACATGCGGTGCAGTCTTCATTGATCATAAGGGCCATAACATTTCTCCTTACTCAAAATATATTCTGTGGTTAATACGTTTTTAACGATCCAGACAGGTTATGAGGCCTTAGCCAGCTCATCGCCCTGGGCCGCCAGTTTTTCGAATCGATAAGCACCCCAGATAGCGGCGCCAATGGCCCCGGAGTAAGGTGAATCAGGATGACTAACCGCCTTACCCTGTACTTTCATTTTCACCATTGATTCATTGATTGAAGCCTTCAGACCGTCATCCAGAGCCAAGCCGCCACTCAAGAATGTTACACCTTCATTAGCTTTGATTACCCGTAACAGTTTAACCAGGCGGCCCGCCATAGAGTCATGAATACCCTTGAGAATATTCGAGGCAGAGATACCACGGGAAACCATGTTGATCACATCGGTCTCGGCCAGCACGGCACAGATACTGGAGACGTTCTCTGGGTCATCGGCCTGCATAGATAGTTCACCGATTTCATTCTGGGCAATACCCAGGTATCGTGAAATATTCTCCAGAAACTGACCTGATCCAGATGCACACTGACTGGTCATGCGATAGGTTAGCACCTTACCGTTTTCATCCATTTTAACCGCGCGGCCGTTCAACGCACCCATATCCAATACCGAGCGTGACTCAGGATTAAGATAGATGGCGCCACGACTGTGCGTGGTCATTGAATAAAAATGACCCGTTGAAAAAGTGATACTCTCACCTTCGCCGGTGGTAGCGGTGTAATCGATATCCGCCTCGGTCAGACCGGCCTCTTCGATCACATCATCATAGGCGCGCCGGGCGAGTTCCATTGGATCACGCTGACGAATCTTGTCATTGCG
>JAPHUE010000230.1 GCA_026196795.1 Sedimenticola sp. | reverse complement strand
TGCCGCGCAGATGCAGGCCAAGAAATTGCCGATGGTGGAGGATCTGCGGGATGAGTCGGATCATGAAAACCCGACCCGTCTGGTGATTGTACCGCGCTCTAATCGTGTGGATGTAAAACGCCTGATGTCTCATCTGTTCGCCACCACCGATCTGGAGCGTACCTATCGCGTGAACATGAACGTGATTGGTCTGGATGGGCGACCACAGGTGAAAAACCTGTTAGAGATGCTCAAGGAGTGGATTCAGTTCCGCTTTGAGACGGTTCGTCGCCGTCTAGATTATCGTCTGGGTAAGGTGCGGGATCGTCTGCATCTTTTGGATGGCCTGCTGGTTGCTTTTCTCAATCTGGATGAGGTGATACGGATTATCCGCGCTGAGGATGAACCCAAGCCTGTCCTGATGCAGCGGTTTGATCTGACCGAGTTGCAGGCAGATTACATCCTGGACACCAAGCTGCGGCAGCTTGCTCGTCTGGAAGAGATGAAGATTCGGGCCGAGCAGGATGAGTTGGCCTCTGAACAGGAGTGGTTGGAGAAGACCCTTGGCTCAAAACAGCGTATGACCACGCTGATCCGTAAAGAGATCCAGGAAGATGCGGAGAAGTATGGTGATGGCCGACGATCGCCGATCGTGGCGCGGGATGCGGCCGAGGCGCTGGCCGAGACTGACCTGACGCCGAGTGAGCCGGTCACCGTCATTCTTTCCGAAAAAGGCTGGGCACGTGCCGCAAAAGGTCACGATATTGATCCGGCCAGTCTCAACTACAAGGCCGGTGATACCTATCTGGATTCGGCTCGTCTGAGAAGTAATCAGGCGGCCGTATTTATTGATACGACCGGGCGCAGCTATTCTGTGCAGGCGCATACCCTGCCTTCGGCAAGAAGTCAGGGCGAACCATTGACCGGCCGTCTCTCGCCCGTGAGTGGTGCAATCTTTAGTGTCGTGTTGGGGGGTGAACCGGAGCAATGGTATCTGGTGGCCTCCGATGCAGGCTATGGTTTTCTGGTGCAGTTTAAAGATTTACATGCCAAGAACAAGGCGGGCAAGGCCTTGCTGACCCTGCCTAAAGGGGCGAAGGTACTGCATCCTGTGCCGGTTATTGATCGCCAGAAGGATAAGGTGGTAGCGATCACTAATGAGGGCAGAATGCTGGTTTTCCCGGTCTCTGAGCTGCCGGCACTGAGCCGTGGTAAGGGAAACAAGATTATTGGTATTCCGGGTAAACGGGTGGAAAATCGGGAAGAGTTTGTGGTGGCCGTGGCCAGTGTGCCGGAAGGGGGGCGCTTGACGGCCCACTCTGGTAAGCGTTTTATCACTCTGAAGGAGAGTGACCTGGAGCATTATCAGGGTGAGCGCGGCCGCAGGGGGAGCAAACTGCCACGTGGCTTCCAGCGCGTGGAACGGATAGAAGTAGAGAGCTAGAATAGCGCTTGATGTATAGCGAAAAATTACTCGGGAGTATGGGAGGTGTCAGTGTCGGCTGGCACTTCCAGCAATGCCTGCAGCCGTTTATCAACCGCTTCAGTTAATGACTCCCTGAGGGTTGCAGCTATCTCCTCGCGCATACGATCGGCAATTGATGTGCTGGTCTGTTCAATTAAAACCTGCATCTCCTGTCGAATCTCTGTAATCAATTCTTTCCTGATCATTTCCTTATCAGGCAGCTCTGAATCAGTCAGCTTCGCTGCCTCATCTTCAGGGAAGAGGAGATCCTGCTGAAGGTGATTTTCAATCGCTTCCGGTTGCAGTGCTTCCGGGTCAACAATTTCATTCAGTATAGGAATGCCGTACCGATCCAGTGGAATAGGCGGATCATCTTTTTCAGGTTCAGTGCTGAGGGAGCTTGTCGGCCAGTCGTCTGTCATCGATCAATAGTGTGTGAGTTAAGTGTGTAACCGCGATCACGGTAGGTACGGTAGCGTGCTCGCCCTTCATTACGCAGATCAGGATCTTTGTCTATCAGTTCGGCAACGCGGGCGAAGCGACTGAAAAAAGGCGGTACAGTGGTGGCTAGGTTGATCAGCACATCATGCTCATCACCAGCCTGCTCGGTGTGCCCAATCAGTATGGGCGTGAGTGCACTGTCCGTTTCAGTTAATAGTCCATGTGGAATAAAGCTCTCTTCACGTTGTGTCCAGAGGAGTTTATCCAGATGGCGGGATTCACTGTCAGAATTGGTGTGGAGATAGATGCGGTGACCCTGCTGCCAAGCCTTGTCGGCAATACGGCAGGCGAGTTGGAAGCGGTCACCCTGCGCCTTGTCTCCCAGGATATAAAAGTCGACCTGGGTCATTTTGCCCAGCCCGCCCGTTTTAAAAGGAACTGAGAGAGTAGTGAAACGGGACGGCCGGTAGCGCCTTTCTGGTCACCACTTAGCCAGGCCGTCCCGGCGATATCCAGATGGGCCCATTTGTATTTTTTCGCATAACGGGAAAGGAAGCAGGCGGCGGTAATGGTGCCTGCGCCTTTACCGCCGATATTGGCCATATCCGCAAAATTGCTTTTGAGTTGTTCCTGGTAGTCGTCCCAGAGAGGCAGCTGCCAAGCCCGGTCGCTTGCCCGTCTGCCGGCATCCAGTAGCTCATCGGCAAGTTTTTCATCATTACTTAACAGGCCGGATGCATGGGCACCCAAGGCAATAATGCAGGCACCCGTGAGGGTGGCTACATCGACCACGGCTGCTGGATTGAAGCGCTCGGCATAGGTGAGTGCATCACAAAGGATAAGTCGGCCTTCAGCATCCGTATTGAGTATCTCGATGGTCTGGCCTGACATGCTGGTGACGATATCGCCCGGTTTGTTGGCGGCCCCATCCGGCAGATTTTCGGAAGAAGGAACAATGACAATCAAATTGATCGGTAGTGCCATTTTTACACAGGCTGCCATTGCGCCGATGACACTGGCACCGCCGCACATGTCGTACTTCATCTCATCCATGCCTGCAGAGGTTTTCAGTGAAATGCCTCCGGCATCAAAAGTGAGGCCCTTGCCGACCAAAACCACGGGCTTACTCTTGGGTTTGCCGCCGTTGTACTCCATCACAATCAGCTTGGCGGGTTCCCGACTGCCGCGTGATACGGAAAGCAGTGAGCCCATGCCGAGCGCCTGCATCTGTTTCTCTTCCAGAACGGATACTTTCAATTTTGTTGATTGTCGCCCAACCTGTTTGGCTTGATTCGCGAGATAGCTGGGGGTGCAGATATTGCCTGGTAGATTGGACAGATCCTTCGCGATTCTGATGCCGTTGGCTATGGCTTCCCCTTCTATAATCGCACGTGTAACGGGTTGACTTTTTTTCTGCGCCCCAATATTCAGGTGAAGTTTCTTCAGTGGACGTTTAGGCGGTGTTGCCTGGCTTTTGCACTGATCAAATCGGTAAAGCTGATCTTCGGTGGTGATGATCGTTTCCCGAAGCTGTTGTGCCAGATCTACATCAGCAATGCTAATAGCATTGAGGGCATTGGTCGCTTCAATAACGCTGCTTTCATTGATAAGTTTGACCGCGCTCGCCCAGGCTGTAAGGTAGCTCTTTAGTGTGAGCGCTTTCTCTGCGCCCAGGCCGAGAAGCAAAACCCGCTCCGCCTGAATACCGGGTACATGATAAAGCATCAGGCTCTGACCTGTTTCCCCATCCATATCGCCTTTTTTCAGAATCTTGCTGAGATGGCCCTTGCTGGCCTGATCAACAGCCACTGCTGGCTGGCTTAGCCGGCGTTTGGTGTACACGCCAAGTACAAGACATGCGGTACGTTGGCCGGATGGATCGCCTGATTTCAGATGGTATTCCATAGCATCCTCTGAATGGTTATAGATTGCGGTTGTTAATGAGTTTATCGAGTCACAAACGCTCTTGGTTTGCCCGTAGCACGGTCAGGATGTACTATCCTTCGCGAACCTTGTTAAGGTTAGCGCCGTGGTGATTGTAAACATGCCAATCATCATACCCGCTACAGGTTAGTATATTTAGGGTAGTAGTCTACAAGAATTGTGACTGTTTACCACTGATGCTGGATGGGGTTGTTGTTCCGTTTGGCGGTTACTCTGATTAAACACAAGTTATGCTACCCATTATTGATCGCTACATTCTCAGAGAAGTGACCAAGTCATTCCTGGCCATCATGACCGTTTTGATGCTCATCGTGGTCAGTCAAAGCTATATCCGTATCTTGCAGGACGCCGTTTCCGGCACGATTTCCAATGAGGTGATGACACGCTTGCTGGGCCTTGAAATTTTGCAGGTACTTGGTCCTGTAACCCCGCCCACCTTTTTCTTCGCCATTCTCTACACCCTTGGAAGAATGTACCGGGACAGTGAAATGACTGCGCTGGCTGCGGGTGGTGTCGGGCTGCGTCGTATCTATAAGGCGTTTGCACTGGCAGCGATTCCGGTAGCGTTGATTGTAGCCTGGTTTACCCTTGATCTTGTTCCCTGGGTGAATGCCAATAAGGCTGAAATCATGGAGCAGCAGAAAGATGAGTCGGCAGAGCTGGGTATGGCAGTTGCTGGTCGTTTTAATGAATTCAGCAAGGGTGGGCTGGTCTTTTACGTCGAGAAGATGAGTGACGATAAGCAGCGTATGCGGAATATATTTGTTCAAAACAGACAACACGGAAAACTGGGCCTCATTACCGCGGCCGAGGGTCATCAGTACACCGAGCCGGACACCGGTGACCAGTATCTGGTATTGAGTCGGGGGCATCGTTATGAAGGTACACCCGGTGACAATGAGTACTCGGTGGGGGATTTTGCCAAATACGCCATTCTTATTGATCAGAAAAATACACAGGCAGAGGTGATACCCACCAAAGCCATTCCAACTCAACAGTTGATCGGTTCTGATGATCTACGCATGAAGGCCGAGCTGGAGTACCGCCTGATGTTCCCTGTGGCGGTGCTGGTGTTCACTATTCTTAGTGTGCCTTTAAGTAAATCGATGCCGCGTGAAGGCATCTATGGCCGTCTGTTACTCGCACTGCTCTTCTATGTGCTGTTTCTGAACCTTCAGGCTATATCGGGAAACTGGATGATTGCCGGCGTAACACCTTCTTGGCTGGGGCGCTGGTGG
>JAPHUE010000118.1 GCA_026196795.1 Sedimenticola sp. | reverse complement strand
GTCTCCACCAGTTCAGCGGCCATCACCCATTTGGGCTGTTTTTTGAACAGGGCCGATCCGGGAAAAATAAAGAAGTGGCTATTGCGCGCACCCAGATATTCACGACTTTTTCCAGACGGCTTGAACCCAATATGACTTAACAATCCCGTTAGCAGCGCACGATGAATAGACTCATAATTAGCCGCTGAATCATTCTCCCGATGGCCCATCTCATGGAGTTGCCCACGCAGTTGATGGTGAATGTCACGCCACTCCTGTACCCGGGTCCAGGATAAAAACTGCGACCGACAATGCGACTGAAACTTGCGCCGGGAAAGATGTCTCTGCTGCTCTTCCAGATGCTGCCATAAATTAAACAGCCCTATAAAATCCGATGCTTCATCACGAAACTGGCGATGCGCCTGATCAGCCGCCTGTTGCTTATCCATGGGTCTTTCCCGCGGATCCTGCACACTCAACGCAGCAGCAATAACCAGCACTTCATTTAGACAGTTAGCCTCTGCAGCAGCTAACAGCATCCGTCCAATACGCGGATCAACCGGCAGTCGTGATAACGCTTTACCCATCGACGTAACCTGTCGACTGTTCTCCATTGCGCCGATCTCTTCCAGCACACGATAGCCATCCTTAATCAGACGACTATCAGGTTTATCGACAAACGGAAACTGTTCGATATCACCAAAGCCGAGCAACTGCATCTGCAGGATAACCGATGCGAGGTTTGTGCGTTGGATTTCGGGTTCAGTGAACTCTGGACGTGATAGAAAGTCATCCTCCTCATAAATGCGTATGCAAACACCTGCTGAGACTCGCCCACAGCGCCCCTTACGCTGGTCGGCACTGGCCTGTGAAATGCGTTCAACCGGTAGACGTTGAACTTTACTCCGATGACTATACCGGCTGATTCGGGCATAACCGACATCAATCACATAGCGAATACCCGGTACGGTCAAAGAAGTTTCAGCCACATTGGTTGAGAGAATAATGCGGCGACTGCCACCAGGATTGAATATTCGGCCTTGCTCTGCCGTCCCAAGTCGGGCATACAGGGGAAGCACCTCGGTCAACGGCATTTTATGTTTTCGCAAGTTTTCTGCGGTTTCCCTGATCTCTCGCTCGCCACTCAAAAACACCAGGATATCGCCCCGGTCTATCCGCGACAGTTCATCCACGGCCGATAGAATAGCCTGCTGGACAGAATCATCACGCTCACTGTTGCCATCCTCCAGCGGAGGCCTATAGCGCAGTTCCACAGGATAGGTTCGACCACTCACATTGATGATGGGCGCATCCCAGAAATGTCGAGAGAATCGTTCCGGATCAATCGTCGCTGAAGTAATAATCAGTTTCAGGTCACGGCGTTTTGGCAGTAATTCTTTGAGATAACCGAGAAGAAAATCGATATTCAGACTCCGCTCATGGGCCTCATCAATAATGAGCGTGTCATATTCATTCAGATAACGATCCCGCTGGATCTCTGCCAACAGCATGCCGTCCGTCATCAACTTGATATGACTGCCTGCTCCTACATGATCATGAAAACGAACCTTATAACCAACCGAATCACCCAACTCCCGGCCTAACTCTGTTGAGATCCGGGAAGCCAAAGCCCGTGCTGCAATTCGTCTCGGCTGTGTGTGACCAATCCTTCCAAAAACACCCCTTCCCAACGCAAGACAGATTTTAGGCAATTGAGTCGACTTGCCCGAACCAGTCTCACCACAGAGCACAATGACCTGATTTTTCTCTATCAGTTGCGCGATCTCTTCCCAGCGTTCGCTAATGGGTAACTCTTCTGGAAAAGCCGGCTTTGGGAGTTGCTGCCGCCGCTGGTCCACCACGCTTTTCGATGCTTCATAACGCGCTTGAAAACGAACCAGTCCCTGATCGAACGGCTTTTTTTCACGCTGCCGCCGCTCCAATCCCTTCAGTTGATTTCGCAGCAGGTGGCGATCTTTCAACAAACAGGATTTGAAGTCATATTGGGTGGGTTTAAGCTCAACAGTCACAACACAAGAGTCCGATCAATACTGGATGGGCTATTTTACAGATTTGCTGATCAAGGCACACGTGGCTTTATATACCCCGTTTTATAAGTGGAATAATGACCCAAGTCATTTACCCGCCAAAAGGCAGACATACTGGCCTAAAGATACGCCTTGTGCAGACGTAACAGGGGTTAAGAATTCTAACCGCCACCCACTATAGCGCCGGCGTCTACATATCACATCTGGGGAACACCGATGAACCAAGCCAGTAACCATGTTGAGAAGGGACTCTCGATCAGCACCAAGATTGATCTTGCACTCATTTTTCTATTTCTGATCATTCTACTGGTATCCGCCTTTTACCAATTCAATAGCCAGCGAAATCTGGTAGAAGAGTTGGTGATGGATCAGACCGAAACCCTGGCCGACAGTTATTTCGATAATGTAAACACCCTGATGCTGACCGGTGGGATGGCAAATAAAGAGATCGCCCGGAAAAAG
>JAPHUE010000019.1 GCA_026196795.1 Sedimenticola sp. | reverse complement strand
TCCGGCAGCCGCCGAGATATGAGTCGACAACATCGCCATGGCGGCATCACCATTGGCCGCCAAGGCACTGCCCCCGTTAAAGCCAAACCAGCCCACCCAAAGCATGCCTGCGCCTGTGACGGTCATAGTCATGTTATGGGGTGGCATTGCTGTGGTTGGAAAGCCTTTACGTGGCCCCAACACAACCGCCGCAACCAGCGCCGCCACGCCTGCAGTGATATGTACCACCACACCACCGGCAAAGTCATAGAGGCCCATTTCAGCAAGCCAGCCGCCGCCCCAGACCCAGTGAGTAATGGGTGCATAGACCACCACCAGCCAGATACAGCTGAAGATCAGCATAGCGGAGAACTTCATCCGCTCAGCATAACCACCGATGATCAGCGCCGGTGTGATCACCGCAAAGGTCATCTGAAACAACATAAAGAGCGACTCAGGAATATCACCAAAGAGTGACTCACGGCCGACACCAGCCAGCATCACCTTGCTGAAATCACCAATCCAGGCATTACCCTCGCCAAAGGCCAGACTGTAACCAAAGATCAGCCAGATAAGAGAAGCGGCGCCAGCAATGGCAAAACACTGCATCAGTACCGAGAGGACGTTCTTGGTTCTGACCAGTCCGCCATAAAACAGCGCCAGCCCAGGCAGTGTCATAAACAACACCAGCGCCGTAGATGTCAGTATCCATGCGGTATTCGCACTGTTCAAAGCCGCCTCCTCGGCCTGCACCAATCCTGGCAACAGTGCCAGCAAGGACAATATCAATAGAGGTTTTTTCATACGTCACTCCCAAACATAAAGAAAAGGCACCATGGATGAGTGCCTGTGTACCTGACAATTCGCAACTATTAGCTGTACGGATAATTTCGATCAGAATAATGCACAATTCATGCCCGCCTAATAACAGCTTATTTTACAACAGGTTATAAAACTGATGATTCATAACAAGGCAGGCAACGCACTCTTTAGACGCACAATAAGACCAGGAGCGCACCTTATTGGTGCATTTATTAAGCGCAAAAAAAACCGCCCAGGGGAGAGGGCGGCGTTAAGTCAGACTATTAAGCCTGAAGGGGAGTCCTAAATGAACAAAAGCACACTTCATATCGTCAATGCCAAGATTCGGAATTGCCGACATCAGTTATAGAGACCGGCGAAACAGTAAAAAGTTTCCAGCAAGCCCCAAGATTTTCGAACGCCTGCCGCCAACCTTGCTATAACCTTGTTTATAAAAAAGGGTGTCGCAAGATCACATTAATAACCAAAAACCTGTGCTTAACTGGGCACTATTCAAAAATTGACAGGATTTTTACCTAGATGAAAATTAGACGCACTGCCCTCTTGATCAGCTTTCTTTCCCTGCTCGCCGTTCTGGCGACCCAAACAGTAAGCGCCGGCTGGGATCCAAAAGAGGATAAGGCAGAAAATAGCAGTAACACAGGTAATCGCGATGTAGACCAGGCCATCAGCCGGCTCAAGACCAAAGACCCGGGCCTCAAGCTGTTTTTCAAAAAGGCCTATGGCTACGCGGTATTCCCTACTGTAGGTAAAGCTGGCTTCGGACTTGGCGGCGCCTATGGTGAAGGAGAGGTCTATCGCCAGGGGAAGTTTATTGGTACATCAAGCCTGTCACAACTGACGATTGGCTTTCAGCTGGGCGGCCAGGCTTACACAGAGATTATCTTCTTTAAAAACAAGCATGCCCTGGATGATTTCACCGGTGGTAACTTTGAATTCAACGCACAAGCCTCAGCCGTGGCCGTCACCGCCGGGGCATCTGCCGATGCCGACTACGACAATGGCGTGGCCATCTTTACTCTCCCCAAAGGTGGACTGATGTATGAAGCCAGCGTAGGTGGACAGAAATTCAGTTTTGATCCCGCTCGCTAATAAAAAAAGGCCCCATGACAGTGTCATGGGGCCTTAAATCTGGTGGCTAGAGGCGGAATTGAACCGCCGACCTACGGGTTATGAGTCCGTCGCTCTAACCAACTGAGCTACCTAGCCAGGAAGCCGGGCAATATACCC